>CP019797.1:542500-854336 GCA_002951995.1 Stenotrophomonas acidaminiphila | reverse complement strand
CGAAATCACCTTCGTTGCAGGTGTTCTCGGCGTCGTGAGCGTGCAGCTTGGTCGAGCGCTTGATGTACTTGCCGTACAGGGCGTGCTTGACCTGGCGCTCCACCAACACGGTGACCGTCTTGTCCATCTTGTTGCTGACGACACGACCTTCGACCGTGCGCAGCGTCTTGCTTTCAGTATTTTCGCTCATCGCAGCCATCCTTACTTCGTGCTGCCGATCAGGTGCTTGACGCGAGCGATCTCGCGGCGCACCCGGCGGGTTTCGTGGGTCTTCGGCAGCTGGCCGGTGGCGGCCTGCATGCGGAGCGAGAACTGCTCCTTGCGCAGGTCGACCAGGTGGGCCTTCAGTTCGTCAGCCGACTTCTCGCGGAGTTGTTTGATGTCCATCAGCGCACCGTCCGGGTCACGAAAGTAGTGGTGACCGAGAGCTTGGCCGACGCCAGGCGGAACGCCTCGCGCGCCACTTCCTCGGAAACACCCTCGATTTCATAGATCATGCGGCCCGGCTGGATCTGGGCGACCCAGTACTCCACGCCACCCTTACCGGCACCCATTCGGACTTCGATGGGCTTCTTGGTGATGGGCTTGTCCGGGAAAACGCGGATCCACATCTTGCCGCCACGCTTGACGTAACGGCTGATCGAACGACGGGCCGCTTCGATCTGGCGCGCGGTCAGCTGGCCGTGAGCGGTGGCCTTCAGGCCGTACTCACCGAAGCTGACGGCATTGGCGCTCCAGCTCAGGCCGTCGTTGCGGCCCTTGAACATCTTGCGGTATTTGGTTCGCTTGGGTTGCAACATTGCCGTTACCTCGCTTCACGAGCCGGGCGCGACGGACGGTCGGCACGGTCGCCACGATCATTGCGATCGCTGCGCGGGCTGTCGTCCTGCTTTTCCTGGCCAACCTGGGAGAAATCGAAGACCTCGCCCTTGTAGATCCAGACCTTGATGCCGATGATGCCGTAGGTGGTGCTGGCCTCAGCGAAACCGTAGTCGATGTCGGCGCGGAGGGTGTGCAGCGGCACGCGGCCTTCGCGGTACCACTCCGAACGGGCGATTTCAGCGCCGTTCAAGCGGCCAGCCACGTTGACCTTGATGCCCAGGGCACCCAGGCGCATCGCGTTGCCGACCGCACGCTTCATCGCGCGGCGGAACATGATGCGACGCTCCAGCTGCTGCGCGATCGACTCGGCGACCAGCTGCGCGTCCAGCTCCGGCTTGCGCACTTCGGTGACGTTGATGTGCGCCGGGACGCCCATCACTTCGCTCACTTCCTTGCGCAGCTTCTCGATGTCCTCACCACGCTTGCCGATCACCACGCCCGGGCGGGCGGTGTGGATCGTCACGCGCGCGGTCTTGGCCGGACGCTCGATCAGGATCTTGGAGATACCGGCCTGCGCCAGCTTCTTGCGAAGCATCTCGCGGACCTTCAGGTCGGCCGCCAGGTAGCTGGCGAACTCGGCCTTGTTGGCGTACCACTTGGAGTTCCAGTCCTTGGCGATGCCCAGGCGGATACCAATCGGATGAACTTTGTGACCCATCGTTATTTGCCCTCGCCCACGACCACGGTGATGTGGCTGGTGCGCTTGAGAATGCGCGTGCCGCGGCCCTTGGCGCGGGCCATGAAGCGCTTCAGGCTCGGACCTTCATCAACCATGATGGTCTTGACCTTCAGCTCATCGACGTCGGCGCCCTGGTTGTTCTCGGCGTTCGCGATGGCCGACTCCACCACCTTCTTGATGAGGGCGGCGGCCTTCTTGTCCGAGAACTTCAGCAGATTGACCGCACGCTCGGCCGGAAGGCCGCGCACCTGGTCAGCGACCAGACGGGCCTTCTGCGGGGAGATGCGCGCGGTGCGCAGGATTGCTTTCGCTTCCATCGTCATCTCTCCTTACTTGCCCGACTTCTTGTCAGCACCGTGACCCTTGAAGGTCCGGGTGATGGCGAATTCGCCGAGCTTGTGGCCGACCATGTTCTCGTTGACGAGAACCGGTACGTGGTTCTTGCCGTTATGCACGGCGATGGTGATGCCTACCATTTCCGGCAGGATCATCGAACGGCGCGACCAGGTCTTGATCGGCTTCTTGCTGCCCGCAGCGGCCTCCACCTTCTTGACGAGGTGGTGATCGACGAACGGGCCCTTCTTGAGTGAACGTGCCATGGTCGATTAGCCCCTACGATCGCGGACGATGAACTGCTGGGTGCGCTTGTTATGGCGCGTCTTGTAACCCTTGGTCGGGACACCCCACGGGGTGACCGGATGCGGGTTACCCTGGCCGGCCTTGGCCTCACCACCACCGTGCGGGTGGTCCACCGGGTTCATGGCGGCACCGCGGACGGTCGGGCGGACACCGCGCCAACGCTTGGCGCCGGCCTTGCCCAGCTTCTCCAGGTTGTGCTCGTCGTTGCCGACTTCACCGATGGTGGCGCGGCACTCGACCGGCACCTTGCGCATTTCACCCGAGCGCAGGCGCAGGGTGGCGTAGATGCCTTCGCGAGCCACCAGCTGCACCGAAGCACCGGCGGCGCGGGCGATCTGGGCGCCCTTGCCCGGCTTCAGCTCGATGCCGTGGATGGTGGTACCGACCGGGATGTTGCGCAGCGGCAGGGTGTTGCCGGTCTTGATCGGCGCATGCGCGCCGGAGATGACCTGGTCACCCGCCTTCAGGCCCTTCGGGGCGATGATGTAGCGGCGCTCACCGTCGACGTAGCACAGCAGGGCGATGTGGGCGGTGCGGTTCGGATCGTATTCGATGCGTTCCACGCGCGCCGGAATGCCTTCCTTGTTGCGCTTGAAGTCGATGATGCGGTAGTGCTGCTTGTGGCCACCGCCCACGTGACGGGTGGTGATGCGGCCATGGTGGTTGCGACCACCGGACTTGCTCTGCGACTCCACCAGCGCCGCGTGCGGTGCGCCCTTGTGCAGATCGGGCGTGACCACGCGCAGGGCCGAACGACGGCCTGCGGAGGTGGGCTTGAATTTCATCAATGGCATGGGATGTACCTCAGGCCTTGGCCGTTACATCGATGGACTGGCCATCGGCCAGACGCACGTACGCCTTGCGCCAATCGCCGCGACGGCCAGCGCGGTTACGGAAGGACTTGCTCTTGCCCTTGACGTTGACCACGTTGACGGCCTCGACCTTGACGTCGAACAGCTGCTCGACCGCGGCCTTCACATCGGCCTTGGTTGCTTCGTTCGAGACTTCGAAGACGTACTGGTTGGAGAGTTCCTGCAGGCGCGCGGTCTTTTCGGAGACTCGCGGAGCGCGCAGCACGCTGAAGATTTTTTCGTTGCTGCTCATGCCAGCCACTCCTCGACCTTCTTGACCGCATCGGCGGTGATGACGACCGTGTCGGCACCCACCAGCGCGACCGGATCCAGGCCCTGCACGTCACGCACCTGCACGTAGGGCAGGTTGCGGGCCGACAGGTACAGATGCTCGGACGCCTCTTCGGTGACGATCAGCGGACGCTTGCCCACTTCCAGGCCAGCCAGCTTGCCGATCAGACCCTTGGTGCTGGTCGCTTCCACGTCGAAGGACTCGACGATGGTCAGGCGGCCCTGGCGGTTCAGCTCGGACAGGATGGCGCACATGGCGGCGCGGTACTGCTTGCGGTTGACCTTCTGCTCGAAGCTGCGCGGCTTGGCCGCGAAGGTGACGCCACCGCCGACGAAGATCGGAGCGGTCAGGGCACCGTGGCGAGCGCCACCACCCTTCTGCTTCTTCGACTTCTTGGTGGTGCCGGCCACTTCAGAGCGCGTCTTCTGTGCCTTGGTACCGGCGCGAGCGGCGTTGCGGTAGGCAACGACGACCTGGTGGACCAGATCCTCGCTGAAATCGCGACCGAACACGGCTTCGGAGACCGAGACCTTGTTGTTGCTACCCGTGATAACGAGTTCCATCGTCATCTCTCCTTATGCCTTGCTCGCCGGACGCACGATCACGTCGCCACCGGCAGCGCCCGGAACGGCACCACGGACGGCAATCAGACCACGCTCGACGTCGACCTTGACCACTTCCAGGTTCTGCGTGCTCTGCTGCACGGCACCCATGTGGCCGGCCATCTTCTTGCCCGGGAAAACGCGACCCGGGGTCTGGCGCTGGCCCAACGAACCCGGCGCGCGATGCGACAGCGAGTTACCGTGGGTGGCGTCGCCCATGGTGAAGTTGTAGCGCTTGATGGTGCCCTGGAAGCCCTTGCCCTTGGTGACACCCTGGACGTCGACCTTCTGGCCAACGGCAAAGATGTCCGCCTTGACTTCGCCACCGACGGCGTAATCGCCGATCTGGGCGTCCTCGACGCGGAATTCCCACAGGCCACGGCCGGCTTCGACCTTGGCCTTGGCGAAGTGGCCGGCTTCCGGCTTGTTCACCAGGGCGGCGCGACGGGCGCCAACGGTCACCTGCACGGCGCTGTAGCCGTCGGTCTCGACAGTCTTGACCTGCGCGATGCGGTTCGGGGTGGCTTCGATCAGGGTCACCGGGATGGACTGGCCGTCTTCGGTGAAAACGCGGCTCATGCCGGCCTTGCGGCCCACGAAGCCCAACGAATACTTCTTCGTCATGGTCGCAGTCCTCAGGTCAGCTTGATCTGAACGTCGACGCCGGCAGCCAGTTCGAGCTTCATCAGCGCGTCCACGGTCTTGTCGTTGGGGTCGACGATGTCGAGCACGCGCTTGTGCGTGCGGGTTTCGTACTGGTCACGCGCGTCCTTGTCGACGTGCGGGGAAACCAGAACGGTGTAACGTTCGATCTTGGTCGGCAGCGGGATCGGGCCACGCACTTGCGCGCCGGTCCGCTTGGCCGTTTCAACGATCTCGCTGGCCGAGCGGTCGATCAAGCGATGATCGAACGCCTTCAGCCGAATCCGGATCTTTTGGTCCGCCATGACGGTGTTCCTATAGGTCTAAAGAGCGACAGGCCCGGCCTCTTGTGTACCGGACCCCATGAATGCGCGGCCACACCACCCGGCCGGCGCGCGAATCCCTTCAAAACAGCAAGGCGGCCCGGTTTCCCGGCCCGCCCCAGACGCAAACAAACGCGCAGAAAGCGCCCCGATGCCCTGGAGCGACCCACGCGACCTGTCCTTAGTCTGGCGAATACGAAGCGCGTCCTGCCCTTCATTTCGCTGGTTGCGGCGCCCATGCAAGCATGAGCCCCGCGAGTGGTCGTGCATTCTGTCAGCATTCCCGGGGCTTTGCAAGTCCCGGGGGCGCCGCACCCCTTGCGCTTCAGCTGCCGGCCATGCTTGGCCGGCGGCGGCGGGGGCCAGGCCGGCCCCGACGCCTCATTGCGGGTCTGCCGCGGTCTGCAGCAGGCTGTTGAACAGCAGCTTGAACGAGCCGTGGGCCTGCGCGCGGAAGGTGATGTCCGTGCCGAAGAAGGTCAGGCGCCCGGCGCCGACGTCGGCCTCGGCGGCCAGCACCCCGCCCTGCAGGTACTCCTGGCCCCAGGCCCAGCCGCTGCGCAGCGGGGTGGCCGTATCGAAGCGCAGCAGCGGACGGATGTCGGCGCGGTCGGCCGGCAGGTCGAACACCGGGGCATTGTCCCAGCGGCCGTCGGAGAAGTACACGTCCAGCCGCGGCGGCAGCCCCCAGTTGAGTGCGCGCGACTTGTCCACCGC
Organism: Stenotrophomonas acidaminiphila; assembly: GCA_002951995.1. Taxonomy (NCBI): domain Bacteria; kingdom Pseudomonadati; phylum Pseudomonadota; class Gammaproteobacteria; order Lysobacterales; family Lysobacteraceae; genus Stenotrophomonas; species Stenotrophomonas acidaminiphila. Next base: position 848,709 of record CP019797.1, on the reverse strand, counting down.
CACCTGCAGCACGCTGCCGGGGATGTAGTACTCGCGCTGGCTCAGGGCCCTGGGCTGGCCATCGGCGCCGGCCACCTGCAGGTGGCTGCGCAGCGGCAGGCCCAACTGCAGCGCCAGCCCGCTGGACGAGCCGGTCGCCACGACATGGCCGCCCGCCTGCAGGAAACGGCGCAGTGCCGCGACCGCGGCCTCGCCCTGCAGCTCGCCCAGCAGCGGGTGGAACTCGGCCGGGAGGGTGGCCGGATCCGGCGAGGCCGGGGCGCGACCGGCCCGGCCCTCGACCGCCAGCTCCGCCGGCAGCGGCAGCGCGCCACTGGGCAGGATCAGCACGTCGAACCGGCTGCGCAGGTCGCCGTCGAGGATCTGCCGCGGGTACACCACCTCATAGTCGAAGCCGAAGCTGTCCAGGACCAGCCGGGTCCAACCGGACACCATGGAGCCGCCGTAGTGGTCCCACAGCGCGATCCGCGGCGCCTTCACCGGCACGCCGCCAGTGACGCGCCGGTCGGCGGCAAGCGCCCGCACCCCGGTCCCGCGCAGGGCGGTGGTCAGCACCTCGGGCGCGGCCACCGGCACGAAGAAGGCGCCGTCGCGGTCCTGCAGGCGCCGCACCGGCACGCCCGCCTTCAGCAGGCGATTGACCGCGATCACGCTGTTGTTGGCACGCGCATCGAGCAGGTAGCCATTGGCCGAACCCGGCACCGGCACATCGGCCGGCACCTGCAGCTGCCCGGCCGGCAGCGCCTCGAAGGGGCCGTCGAAGCCCTCCAGCACGCGGTCGAAGGCCACGCCCATCTGGAAGGCCAGCGTCCAGCCGGCCGAGTCGTAGGGCGCGATCGGCGGACCGCCCTCGCACTCGAAGTCATGTGGATGGTCCTGCGGCTCGAACATGTCCAGCACGTGTGGCCGGAAGGCCTGGTCGGCCCGGACCACGAACGAGCCGGCCGGGTACCGGCGGCCGGCCACCGCGAACGGCCGGCTGGCGCGCGACACCTCCACGCCCGCCAGCTGCAGCGCATTGACGAAGGCCGTCGCGGTCGGGAAGTCCGCCTGGTCGGCCGGAATGATGTAGCCGCGCGGATCCCGCTGGTCCGGACTGCGCAGCAGCGCGTCGACCTGGGCGGCATCAAGCTCCGCGGCAGGCTTGCCGTCCTTGCCGGCCGCGACGCGGGCGGCGGCCAGCGCACTCGGGCGCGGGGTCCAGGTGTCGCGGCTGCCGCGCTCGATGGCGTTGCGGCCCATGCGGTAGATGTTCCACAGCAGCTGCTCGCGATTGCGCGAGGCATAGTCCAGCAATGCCCAGTTGGCGGTCAGGCTGTAGTCGATGGACTGGCGGAAATGCCAGGTCTGCGCCGGCACCGGTGCCGGCAGGTTGCTGTCCGGCAGCTGCCGCTCGGGCAGGAACGGGATCTGCATCGGCGTCGGGTTGCCGGTGATCTCGGTCAGCACGCCGAGCATGTTGTGGAAGTACGGCATGGTGCGCAGGCCGCCATTCCACCAGGTGGAATACACGCTGCCCCCCTTGGACACCGCGCCGGGCTTGCCCTCCTGCAGGTAACGCAGGTTCATCGCCGAGCCCAGCGCTTCCAGCCCGACCGGGATCATCGCGTCGATGTTGTAGTTGTAGGGATCGCGGTAGGGCGGGATGACGATGACCGTGCCCTTGGGCGAGGTCTGGTGGTGGTTGTAGACGATCTGCGGGTACCAGCGCGTGTACATGGCCAGGTTGAGGTTGCGCGTCTCCTGCAGCGCGGCCATGTAGAAATCACGGTTGTTGTCGTGGCCGGCGTACTTCTGGTACAGGCGCGGCGGCTTGTCGAGCACGCGCCTGGCCGGCACCGGCTCGCGCATGTACCAGTCCGAATAAAGCTCCTGCCCGTCCGGGTTGGCGTGGACCAGCAGGATGATGGTGTCGTCGAGGATCCGACGGGTCTCGGCATCGTCGCGGCTGGCCAGCTGCCACACGGTCTCGATCAGCTGGTGCGCACCGACCGTTTCGTTGGCATGCAGGCCACCGTCGATCCACACCACCGCCTTGCCCTGCTCCGCCAGCCCGCGCGCGACCGCAGCGTCGTCGCGTGCCCGCGCCAGTCGCTCGGAGATGGCGCGGTACTCGTCGAGGCGCGCCAGGTTGGCCGGCGCCGAAGCGATCAGCATCAGCTGCGGGCGCCCTTCCGACGTCCTGCCCAGCTCCACCAGCCGGAAGCGGTCCGACGTGGCCGCGACCTTCCGGAAATAGGCTTCGGTCTGGGTGTAGTTGGCGAGCATGTAGTCATCGCCGATGGTGAAGCCGAAGTGCTCCTTCGGTGCCGGCACCGCCGCCTGCGCCACCGCCGCGAACGCCGCCAGCGCCACTGCAAGCGCCCGGCGCCGCCCCTGTCCCGTCATTCGCAACATCCCGTTTTCTCCTCGCGTTTTTCCTGCCGGTGGCACGGCCATCACACACCTTAGGCGCATCCGCCACCCCGCTTCACGTAGCGAAGGTCATGGCGGTGTCATGGCCGGTGTGCGCGCATGCGCAGCCCATGGATACAAGAGCGGGGCAACGAGCGTTTTCCGCCATCCGCAAACGCCATGGGACCGCGCGAGGCGGCCCCTGGCTTGCAATACTGGTCGAGTGCGTCCCAGGAGAACGCCGGAGAGCCGATGGCACCGGCCATCAGCCTGGACCCCTGGGGCACCTGCGCCGCATCACCGCAGCGCGCCCCACATCGCCAGCGCACGAAAATCCGTCCGGCGGACGCCATGATCCGGCATGCAGCACCAGCCCGAGGCGCCAGACAGCCGCCATCCCACAAGCCGGCGTTACGGATGCGGCCCCGGCGGCCAGACCGCTGTCGCTCAGTCCCAGGCCGGCGCCAGACCTTCCGGGTTGACTTCGCGGCCATTGCGCTCGAGCGCGGCGATGCGCGCCATGTCTTCGGCGTCCAGTTCCAGGTCACGGGCGAGCAGGTTGCTGGCTAGGTTCTCGCGGCGGGTCGAGGACGGAATCACCGCATAGCCCAGCTGCACCGCCCAGGCCAGGGCGACCTGCGCCACGGTGGCGCCGTGCCTGGCGGCGATCCCGGCCAGCACCGGATCCTTGAGCACCTTGCCGTAGGCCAGGGTCATGTAGGAGGTGACGGCGATGCCCTGTTCCTTCAGGAACGCGGTGAGCCTGCCGTTCTGCAGGTAGGGACTGAGTTCGATCTGGTTGGTGGCGATTTCGCCCGCGCCGACGGCGGCGATGGCCTGCCGGGTCAGTTCGATGTTGAAGTTGGACACGCCGATCTGGCGGGTCAGGCCCAGCCTCTTGGCTTCGGCCAGCGCGGCCATGCAGTCGGCCAGCTCGACGCCATTACCGGGCGCCGGCCAGTGGATCAGGGCCAGGTCGACATGGTCGGTGCGCAGCCTGTCCAGGCTCTCGCGCAGGCTCGGGATCAGCTTGTCGGCGGCGTAGTTGTCCACCCAGATCTTGGTGGTGAGGAACAGGTCCGCACGCGGCACACCGCTTTCGGCGATGGCCTGGCCGATGTCGGTCTCGTTGCCGTAGATCTGCGCGGTGTCGATGGCGCGGTAGCCCAGCTCGAGCGCGGACTTCACCGAATCGATGACGGTCTGGCCGGTGAGGCGGAAAGTGCCGAGACCAAAGGAAGGAATGCTCATGGAATGACTCCTGCAGGAAAGGAAATGGAGGCTGTCCGCGCGCGCCTGACCAGCCGGTCAGGCGCCCTGTACCACCCGGCGGCGGCCGGCATTGCCCAGCCACACCAGGCCCAGGCCGCCCGCTGCCAGCGCGGCGCCGGCCAGCGGCACGGCGGCGTAGCCCAGCCCCTGGCCGATGACGGCGCCACCGAGGGCCGCCCCCACCGCGTTGCCGAGGTTGAACGCACCCACGTTGACCGACGAGGCCAGGCCGGGCGCCTGGGCGGCGGCCTGCATCACCCGCATCTGCACCGGCGGCACGATGCCGAAGGCGGCTGCGCCCCAGACCACCAGGCCGATGGCGGCGCCGACATGGGTGGTCATCACCAACGGCAGCACCGCCATGACCAGCGCGAGTGCACCGAGGATCAGCTTGGTCGCGCCGTCCAGCGACCAGTCGGCCAGGCGGCCGCCGATGCTGTTGCCCAGCGTGAAGCCGATGCCGATCAGCACCAGCGCGAAGGCCACGAAGCCCGGACTGGCATGGGTGATCTCGGCCAGCACCGGCGCCACATAGGTATAGAGCGCGAACATCGCGCCGGCGCCGAGCACCGTGGTACCCATGGCCAGCAGCACCTCGGGGCGGGCCAGCACCTTCAGTTCGCGGCGCACATCCGGGCGCGTACCGGGCTCGCCCTTGGGCAGCGCCAGCCACAGGGCGGCGATGGTGACCAGGCCCAGCACGGCAGTACCGCCGAAGGCCAGTCGCCAACCTACCTGCTGGCCGATCCAGGTCGCGGCCGGCACGCCACCGATGTTGGCGATGGTCAGGCCCATGAACATGGTGGCGATGGCGCTAGCCTGCCTGTCCTTCGGCACGACGCTGGCGGCAACCACCGCGCCGATGCCGAAGAACGCGCCGTGGTTGAGGCTGGTGACCAGGCGCGACAGCAGCAGGGTCGTGTAGCCCGGCGCGGAGGCGGACAGCAGGTTGCCGACGGTGAACAGCACCATCAGCCACATCAGCGCCGCGCGCTTGCCGAAGCGGCTGAACAGCAGGGTCATCAACGGCGCACCGGCCATGACGCCGATCGCGTAGGCGGAGACCAGCATGCCGGCGGTGGGAATGCCGACCTGCACGCCATCGGCGATCACGGGCAGCAGTCCCATCGGGGTGAATTCGGTGGTGCCGATGGCGAAGGCACCGATGGCGAGGGCGAACAGGGCGTTGGAAGATTTCATGGCGCGCAGTGTGTCGGGCTAATATTTGCAGATTAATCCCTGTATTGACCAAATTCATTTGAATCAGGATCAACAATGAAGACCACCCTCGATGAACTGCAGGCGTTCGTGGCCGTGGTGGACGCCGGGTCGATCACCGCCGCGTCGGAACTGCTGGGGCTGACGATCTCGGCCACCAGCCGTGCGCTCGGGCGGCTGGAGGAAAAGCTGCACACCACCCTGCTGCGGCGCACGACGCGGCGCCTGGAGCTGACCGAGGAAGGTGCCACCTTCCTGCAGCACGCACGCGCCATCCTCGCGTCGGTGGACGAAGCCGAGGAGCAGATGGCCGCCAGGCGCATGCGCCCGGCGGGGCGACTGCGGGTCGACGCGGCCACGCCCTTCATGCTGCACGTGCTGGTGCCGCTGGTCGCCGGCTTCAGCGAGCGCTACCCGGAGGTCGAGTTGGAACTGAATTCGAACGAGGGCATCGTCGACCTGATCGAGAAGCGCACCGACGTGGCGTTCCGCATCGGCACCCTGAAGGACTCCACCCTGCACGCCCGCCCGCTGGGCGGCAGCCGTGTACGGGTGCTGGCCAGCCCCGCCTATCTCGAACGCCACGGCGTGCCGGCCGACCCCGGCGACCTGGCCCGGCATTCCCTGCTGGGCTTCACCCAGCCCGAAACGCTCAACGAGTGGCCGCTGCGCGATGCGGCCGGCAACGTCGTGCGCATCCAGCCGACGATCGCCGCCTCCAGCGGCGAGACGCTGCGCCATCTGGCCCTGGCCGGCCAGGGCATCGTCTGCCTGTCCGACTTCATGACCCGCACGGACCGCGAGCAGGGCCGGCTGGTGCCGCTGTTCCCGGCGCAGACGCTGGACGTGCGCCAGCCGGTCAACGCGGTCTACTACCGCAACACCGCGCTGGCCGCGCGGATCACCTGCTTCGTCGACCACGTGGTCGAAACGCTGGGCGCGGATCCGTTCGACGGCTGACGCTTCCGTCCGCCCCTGTCATCCCGGCCGGTCACCGTTGACGGCTGCAATGGCCTCGCCGGAAGCGTGCGCCGGATACCCGCAGCAACGACGCCCAGGAGAACCGCTTGCCCGGAAGACGGCGACCAGGAACCGCCGAGAGCGATTTCCGCCCCCCCCGCTTGCCGGCGCCCCGAAGGACTGCCTTCCCCTAGCGGCAACAAAAAAGGGCGGCCCGGAGGCCGCCCTTGTCCGACGCTCCCGCGAACGGGGAAAACGCGATTACTTGGTGATCTTGGCGACGACGCCGGCACCGACGGTGCGGCCACCTTCGCGGATGGCGAAGCGCAGGCCTTCGTCCATCGCCACCGGGTTGATCAGCGTGACCGACATCTTCACGTTGTCGCCCGGCATCACCATCTCGACGCCTTCCGGCAGCTGCACGGCGCCGGTGATGTCGGTGGTACGGAAGTAGAACTGCGGACGGTAGCCCTTGAAGAACGGGGTGTGACGGCCACCTTCGTCCTTGGACAGCACGTACACCTCGGCTTCGAACTCGGTGTGCGGGGTGATCGAACCCGGCTTGGCCAGCACCTGGCCGCGCTCCACGTCGTCACGCTTGGTGCCGCGCAGCAGCAGGCCCGCGTTGTCGCCCGCCTGGCCCTGGTCCAGCAGCTTGCGGAACATTTCCACGCCGGTGACGGTGGTCTTCTGGGTCGGACGGATGCCGACGATTTCGATTTCGTCACCCACCTTGATGATGCCGCGCTCGATACGGCCGGTCACCACGGTGCCGCGGCCCGAGATCGAGAACACGTCTTCCACCGGCATCAGGAACGGCTTGTCGATGTCGCGCTCCGGGGTCGGGATCCAGCTGTCCAGTGCATCGACCAGCTTCAGGATCGCCGGCACGCCGATGTCGCTCTGGTCGCCTTCCAGCGCCAGGCGGGCCGAACCGTGCACGATCGGGGTGTCATCGCCCGGGAAGTCGTACTTGCTCAGCAGCTCGCGCACTTCCATCTCGACCAGTTCCAGCAGCTCGGCGTCGTCCACCATGTCGGCCTTGTTCAGGAACACGACGATGTACGGCACGCCGACCTGACGCGACAGCAGGATGTGCTCGCGGGTCTGCGGCATCGGGCCGTCAGCGGCCGAGCACACCAGGATCGCGCCGTCCATCTGCGCCGCACCGGTGATCATGTTCTTCACGTAGTCGGCGTGGCCCGGGCAGTCCACGTGGGCGTAGTGGCGGGTCGCGGATTCATACTCGACGTGCGCGGTCGAGATCGTGATGCCACGCGCCTTCTCTTCCGGCGCGGCGTCGATCGAGGAGTAGTCCTTGAACTCGCCACCGAAACGCTCGGCACCGATCTTGGTCAGCGCGGCGGTCAGCGTGGTCTTGCCATGGTCGACGTGGCCGATGGTGCCGACGTTGACGTGCGGCTTGGTACGCTCGAACTTACCCTTGGACATTTTGATATTCCTTGATTAGCTGAAAGTTGTGTGGAGAACCTGAGCCCCGCGGGCTCAGGCCTTCTTGATGACGGTTTCGGCGATGTTGTTCGGCGCCGGCTCGTAGTGGTCGAACTCCATCGAGAACGTGGCGCGACCCTGGGTCATCGAACGCAGCTGGGTGGCGTAACCGAACATTTCGCCCAGCGGGATCATCGCATTGATGACAACGCCCGAAACGCTGGTGTCCGAACCCTGCAGCACGCCGCGGCGACGGCTCACGTCGCCCATCACGTCGCCCTGGTAGTCCTCCGGGGTCACGATCTCGACCTTCATGATCGGCTCCAGCAGCACCGGCTTGGCCTTGGCGAAGCCCTGCTTGAACGCCATCGAGGCGGCCAGCTTGAACGCCATTTCCGAGGAGTCGACGTCGTGGTACGAACCGAACACCAGCTTGACCTTCACGTCCACCACCGGGAAGCCGGCCAGCGGGCCGCTGGTGATGGTCTCGCGCAGGCCCTTCTCGACCGACGGGATGAATTCCTTCGGAATCACGCCACCGGTGATCTCGTTCAGGAACAGGAAGTCGTCCTTGATGTCGGCGCCGTGCTTCTCGCGGTCGGCGGCGGTGATCGGGGACATTTCGATCACGACGTGACCGTACTGGCCCTTACCACCGGACTGCTTGGCGTGCTTGTAGTCCGACTTCACGTCCGCGGCCTGGATGGTCTCGCGGTACGCGACCTGCGGCTTGCCGACGTTGGCTTCGACGTTGAACTCGCGCTTCAGGCGGTCGACGATGATGTCCAGGTGCAGCTCGCCCATGCCCGAGATGATCGTCTGGCCCGACTCTTCGTCGGTCTTGACGCGGAACGACGGGTCTTCCTGCGCCAGACGGCCCAGGGCCATGCCCATCTTTTCCTGGTCGGACTTGGTCTTCGGCTCGACCGCCATGGAGATCACCGGCTCCGGGAACGCCATGCGCTCCAGGACGATCGGGGCGTCGATGGCGCACAGGGTGTCACCGGTGGTGACGTCCTTCAGGCCCACCGCCGCGGCGATGTCGCCGGCCAGCACTTCCTTGATCTCTTCGCGGTTGTTGGAGTGCATCTGCAGCACGCGGCCGATGCGCTCCTTCTTGTTGCGCACCGAGTTCAGCACCTGGTCGCCGGCGTTCAGCACGCCCGAGTAGACGCGGAAGAAGGTCAGCGAACCCACGAACGGGTCGGTCATGATCTTGAACGCCAGCGCCGAGAACGGGGCCTTGTCGCTGGATTCGCGCGACATTTCCTTGCTCTCGTCGTCGATGTCGGTGCCCTTGACCGCCGGCACGTCGACCGGCGACGGCAGCAGCTTGATGACGCCGTCGAGCATGGCCTGCACGCCCTTGTTCTTGAACGCCGAGCCGCAGAACATCGGCACGATCTCGGTCGCCAGCGTACGGATACGCAGGGCGTTGTAGATCTCGTCCTCGGTCAGCTCCTCGCCGCCCAGGTACTTCTCCATCAGCTCTTCGCTGGCTTCGGCGGCCGACTCGACCATGAACGCGCGCGCTTCCTCGGCCTGGGCCTGCAGCTCAGCCGGGATGTCGCGGTACTCGAAGCTCATGCCCTGGGACTTCTCGTCCCACGCGATGGCCTTCATCTTCACCAGGTCGACCACGCCCTGGAAGTTGTCCTCGGCACCCACCGGGATCTGCATCGGCACCGGCACGGCGCCCAGGCGGGCCTTCAGCTGGTCACGGACCTTGAAGAAGTTGGCGCCGGTGCGGTCCATCTTGTTGACGAACGCGATGCGCGGCACGTGGTACTTGTTGGCCTGGCGCCACACGGTCTCGGACTGCGGCTGCACGCCACCGACGGCGCACAGCACGAACACCGCGCCGTCGAGCACGCGCAGCGAACGCTCGACTTCGATGGTGAAGTCGACGTGCCCGGGGTATCGATGATGTTGAAGCGGTGCTCCGGCATGGACTTGTCCATGCCCTTCCAGAACGCGGTGGTGGCAGCGGACTGGATCGTGATGCCACGCTCCTGCTCCTGCTCCATCCAGTCCATGGTGGCGGCGCCATCGTGCACCTCACCCAGCTTGTGGCTCTTGCCGGTGTAGAACAGGATGCGCTCGGACGTGGTGGTCTTGCCGGCATCGATGTGGGCCATGATGCCGAAGTTGCGGTAACGCTCGATGGGAGTGGTGCGGGCCACGGGGAGCCTCTCAGATTTTTCGGATTTCGGAATGGCCGAACGCCGCCTTTCGGCGGCCTTCGGGTTGACGCGGCGATTCTGTCACCGCGAGGTGACACCCAGATGGTGTCACCGGCCTGTGTTCACAAGGCCTTCAAACTCACCAGCGGTAGTGCGCGAACGCCTTGTTCGCTTCCGCCATGCGGTGGGTTTCTTCACGCTTCTTGATGGCGCCGCCACGGTTTTCCGAGGCGTCCAGCAGCTCGGCGGCCAGCTTGCGCGGCATCGAGTTCTCACCGCGCTTGCGGGCCGACTCGATCAGCCAGCGCATGGCCAGCGCCATCTTGCGCGAGGCGCGCACTTCGACCGGCACCTGGTAGGTGGCGCCGCCGACACGGCGGGACTTCACTTCGACGGCCGGGGCCACGTTGTCCAGCGCCTTCTGCACCAGCTCGATGGCATTCGGATTCTTTTCGCCGATCACGTCCATGGCGCCGTACACGATCTTCTCGGCGACCGACTTCTTGCCGCTCTGCATGACCATGTTGATGAAGCGGGCGATGGTTTCGCTTCCGTGCTTCGGATCGGGCAGGACGGAACGCTGCGGAGTATTACCCTTACGCGACATAGTGCTCTCTCCTTAGGCCTTCGGACGCTTGGCGCCGTACTTGGAACGGGCCTGGCGACGCTTGGCGACGCCGGCGGCGTCGAGCGAGCCGCGAACGGTGTGGTAACGCACACCCGGCAGGTCCTTGACGCGACCGCCGCGGATCAGGACCACGGAGTGCTCCTGCAGGTTGTGGCCTTCACCACCGATGTAGGAAATGACCTCTTCCTGGTTGGTCAGGCGGACCTTGGCAACCTTGCGCAGAGCCGAGTTCGGCTTCTTCGGGTGGTGGTGTAGACACGGGTGCAGACGCCACGGCGCTGCGGGCACTTGTCGAGCGCCGGCGAGGCACTCTTGTAGGTGGTCGCTTGCCGCGGCTTGCGGACCAGCTGGTTGATCGTCGCCATCAGTAGGTTCTTCTGATTGGGGCCGCAAAAACGGCCAGATGCGGAAAATGGAAAGCAGGCCCGAAATTCAGGCCTGCCGAGACAGACGATTGTAGCAACCCGTCCAGAACGCAGTCAAACGCGTCCCTTCCAGGCCAGCCCTGATCCCGGGCCGTTACAGGGGGCCTCCATGTACCCCGTTCAGGTTGAACCACCGGCCCGGGCGGACCGGCGGTTCTTCAAAGCGCCCGGCCAATGGCCGGACCTACCTCATTCCTCGCCGCCTGCAGCCTGTTCAGCTTCAGCCGGTGCAACCTCCGACTCGATCACCGCCGTACCGGCCAGGGTCTCGATCTCCGACTCGGTCAGGCCGGAGGCGCCGCGACGGCGCTTGGTGTGGTACGCGAGGCCGGTACCCGCCGGAATCAGGCGGCCGACGATCACGTTTTCCTTCAGGCCGCGCAGGTTGTCCGCGGTGCCGCGCACGGCCGCCTCGGTCAGCACGCGGGTGGTCTCCTGGAACGACGCCGCCGAGATGAACGACTCGGTCGCCAGCGAGGCCTTGGTGATGCCCAGCAGCACCGGCTCGAAGCGGGCCGGCAGCTCGTTGCGGGTCACCAGCTTGGCATTTTCCTCGATCACGCGCTGGCGCTCGGCCTGCTCGCCATTGAGGAACTTGCTGCCGCCCTGGTCGACGATCTCGACCTTGCGCAGCATCTGGCGCGAGATCACCTCGATGTGCTTGTCGTTGATCTTCACGCCCTGCAGGCGGTACACGTCCTGGATTTCCTTGACCAGGTAGCGCGCCAGCTCCTCAACGCCCTTCAGGCGCAGGATGTCCTGCGGGCTCGGCTCGCCGTCCACGATGGTTTCACCGCGGCTGACGTGCTCGCCTTCGAACACGATGATCTGGCGGTACTTCGGAATCAGCTCCTCGTGCTCGGAACCATCGGTGTCCTTGATGATCAGGCGCTGCTTGCCCTTGGTGTCCTTGCCGAAGCTGATGATGCCCGAACGCTCGGCCAGGATCGCCGGATCCTTCGGCTTGCGCGCCTCGAACAGGTCGGCCACGCGCGGCAGACCACCAGTGATGTCGCGGGTCTTGGACGCTTCCTGCGGGATCTTGGCGACCACGTCGCCCACGCCCACAGGGGCGCCGTCCTGCAGGTTGACGATCGAGCGCGGCGGCAGCAGGTACTGCGCCGGCAGGTCGGTGCCCGGGATGGTCAGGTCGTTGCCCTTGGCATCGACGATGCGCACCAGCGGACGCAGATCCTTGGCCTGCGAGCCACGACGCTTCGGATCGGTGATCTCGCGCGAGGCCAGGCCGGTCAGCTCGTCGGTCTTCTCGATGACGGTGACGCCGTCGATGAAGTCGATGAAGCGGATGAAGCCGGCCACTTCCGACACGATCGGGTGGTTGTGCGGATCCCAGTTGGCCACGGTCTGGCCGGCCTTGATCTCGGCACCGTCCTTGACCGTGATGGTGGCACCGTACGGCAGCTTGTAGCGCTCGCGCTCGCGGCCGTGGGCGTCGAGCACCGACACTTCGCCCGAACGCGACACCGCCACCAGCGAACCGTTGGCGTGGTCGACGTGCTTGAGGTTGTTGAACTTCACCGAACCGGTGGTCTTGACGGTGATGTTGTCCACCGCCGCCGCACGCGATGCCGCGCCACCGATGTGGAACGTACGCATGGTCAGCTGGGTACCCGGCTCACCGATCGACTGCGCGGCGATGACGCCGACCGCTTCGCCGATGTTGACCAGGTGGCCACGGGCCAGGTCGCGGCCGTAGCAGCGCGAGCACACGCCGAACGAGCTTTCGCAGGTGATGGTCGAGCGCACCTTGATCGACTGCACGCCGGCGTCCTCGAGCTTCTGCACCCAGGCTTCGTCGAGCAGCGTGTTGCGGGTGACGATCGGATCCTCGTCGTTGCCCGGCAGGAACACGTCCTCGGCCACGACGCGGCCCAGCACGCGGTCCTTCAGCGGCTCGACCACATCGCCGCCTTCCACGATCGGGGTCATGGTCAGGCCATCGACGGTGCCGCAGTCGACTTCGGTGATCACCACGTCCTGCGCCACGTCGACCAGGCGGCGGGTCAGGTAACCGGAGTTCGCGGTCTTCAGCGCGGTATCGGCCAGACCCTTACGGGCACCGTGGGTGGAGTTGAAGTACTCCTGCACGTTCAGGCCTTCGCGGAAGTTCGCCTTGATGGGCGTCTCGATGATCGAGCCATCCGGACGGGCCATCAGGCCACGCATGCCGGCCAGCTGGCGGATCTGTGCCTGGCTACCACGGGCGCCGGAGTCGGCCATGATGTACAGCGAGTTCATCGACTTCTGGTCGACCAGCTTGCCCTCGGCGTCCTCGACCTTCTCGGTACCGATGGTTTCCATCATCGCCTTGGCAATGCGCTCGTTGGTACGCGACCAGATATCGACCACCTTGTTGTAGCGCTCGCCGGCGGTGACCAGGCCCGACTGGTACTGCTCCTGGATTTCCAGCACTTCCTGCTCGGCTTCGCCCAGGATGCCCTTCTTCTCGTCCGGGATCAGCATGTCGTCGATGCCGATCGACACGCCGGCGCGGGTCGCGTAGGCGTAGCCGGTGTACATCAGCTTGTCGGCGAACACCACGGTGTCCTTCAGGCCGAGCAGACGGTAGCTCTGGTTGATCAGGCGCGAGATGTTCTTCTTGGTCATCTCGGTGTTGCACAGCTCGAACGGCAGGCCCTCGGGCATGATCTCGCTCAGCAGCGCACGGCCGACGGTCGTGTCCTGGATCGAGGTCCTGCTGACCTTGTTGCCCTGTTCGTCGCGCTCGACCTGGGTGATGCGCACCTTGACCTTGGCGTGCAGCTCGACCACGCGGTTGTCGTAGGCGCGCTTCACTTCGTTGGTGTTGGCGAACACCATGCCCTCGCCCTTCTTGTTGATCAGGGCGCGGCTGAGGTAGTACAGACCCAACACCACGTCCTGCGACGGCACGATGATCGGCTCGCCGTTGGCCGGCGACAGGATGTTGTTGGTGGACATCATCAGCGCACGCGCTTCCAGCTGGGCTTCCAGCGAAAGCGGCACGTGCACGGCCATCTGGTCACCGTCGAAGTCGGCGTTGAACGCGGTGCAGACCAGCGGGTGCAGCTGGATCGCCTTGCCTTCGATCAGCAGCGGCTCGAACGCCTGGATGCCGAGGCGGTGCAGGGTCGGCGCGCGGTTCAGCAGCACCGGATGCTCGCGGATGACTTCTTCCAGGATGTCCCAGACCTCGCCTTCCTCGCGCTCGACCAGCTTCTTGGCGGCCTTGATGGTGGTGGCCAGGCCGCGACGCTGCAGCTTGGCGAACACGAACGGCTTGAACAGCTCCAGCGCCATCTTCTTCGGCAGGCCGCACTGGTGCAGCTTCAGGTACGGACCGACGGTGATCACCGAACGGCCGGAGTAGTCCACGCGCTTGCCCAGCAGGTTCTGGCGGAAGCGACCCTGCTTGCCCTTGATCATGTCGGCCAGCGACTTGAGCGGGCGCTTGTTGGTGCCGGTGATGGCACGGCCGCGGCGGCCGTTGTCCAGCAGCGCGTCAACCGATTCCTGCAGCATGCGCTTTTCGTTGCGCACGATGATGTCCGGCGCGTTGAGCTCCAGCAGGCGGCGCAGGCGGTTGTTGCGGTTGATGACGCGGCGGTACAGGTCGTTCAGGTCGGAGGTCGCAAAGCGGCCACCGTCCAGCGGCACCAGCGGGCGCAGGTCCGGCGGCAGCACCGGCAGCACGGTCATGACCATCCATTCCGGACGGTTGCCCGATTCCAGGAAGGCCTCGACCAGCTTGATCCGCTTGGTCAGGCGCTTGAGCTTGGTTTCCGAACCGGTGGAGGCGATCTCCTCCTTCAGCTTCACCATCTCGGCCTGCAGGTCGATGGTGCGCAGCAGCTCGTACACGGCCTCGGCGCCCATGGCGGCGTCGAAGTCGTCACCGTGCTCCTGGCGCGCCTGCAGGTACTGCTCTTCGGTCAGCAGCTGGCGGCGCTCCAGGGCGGTCAGGCCCGGCTCGGTCACCACGTACGCTTCGAAGTACAGCACGCGCTCGATGTCGCGCAGGGTCATGTCCAGCATCAGGCCGATGCGCGACGGCAGCGACTTGAGGAACCAGATGTGGGCGACCGGCGAAGCCAGGTCGATGTGGCCCATGCGCTCGCGGCGCACCTTGGCCAGGGTCACTTCGGTGCCGCACTTCTCGCACACGACGCCGCGGTGCTTCATGCGCTTGTACTTGCCGCACAGGCACTCGTAGTCCTTCACCGGGCCGAAGATGGCGGCGCAGAACAGGCCGTCGCGTTCCGGCTTGAAGGTGCGGTAATTGATGGTTTCCGGCTTCTTCACCTCGCCGAAGGACCAGGAGCGGATCAGGTCCGGCGAAGCCAGGCCGATCTTGATCGCGTCGAAGTCCAGCGTCTGGCGCTGCTGGTTGAAGAGATTGAGCAGGTCTTTCATGGTGTTCTCCGAAAGGAGGAATGCTGTGTCGATGGGCTGTCAGGGCGCTGCCGGCGGCGCCGCCGCATCACTGCGGCGGCGCCTGCTCGATCAGTTGTCTTCCAGTTCCATGTTGATGGCCAGGGAGCGGATTTCCTTCACCAGCACGTTGAAGGACTCCGGCATGCCCGCGACCATCTCGTGCTCGCCGTCGACGATGTTCTTGTACATCTGGTTGCGGCCCTGCACGTCGTCGGACTTCACCGTCAGCATTTCCTGCAGGGTGTAGGCCGCGCCGTAGGCTTCCAGCGCCCAGACTTCCATCTCACCGAAGCGCTGGCCGCCGAACTGCGCCTTGCCGCCCAGCGGCTGCTGGGTGACGAGCGAGTACGGACCGGTCGAACGGGCGTGCATCTTGTCGTCGACCAGGTGGTTCAGCTTCAGGTAGTGCATGTAGCCGACGGTGGTCTTGCGGTCGAACGCCTCGCCG
The DNA here is from genome assembly GCA_002951995.1 of Stenotrophomonas acidaminiphila. Lineage (NCBI taxonomy): Bacteria > Pseudomonadati > Pseudomonadota > Gammaproteobacteria > Lysobacterales > Lysobacteraceae > Stenotrophomonas > Stenotrophomonas acidaminiphila. The sequence continues at coordinate 833,295 of CP019797.1, read as the reverse complement.
GTGCGGCCGTCGTACAGCTGCATCTGCGTCTTGCTGGCGTTGAAGCCCAACTGCTCGGTGTCCTTGTCGCCATCCGGGTATGCCAGGTTCAGCATCTCGCGGATCTCGTCCTCGTGCGCGCCGTCGAACACCGGGGTGGCCATCGGCACGCCGTCGGTCAGGTTCTTGGCCAGCGCCACCAGCTCCTCGTCGCTGAACTGGGACAGGTCGACGCGATCACCGGACAGCTTGCTGTCGTGGTTGTAGATCTTGCCGAGGAACTCGCGCAGCTCGCTCACCGCGCGCTGCTGCTCCAGCATCTTCTGGATGCGCTTGCCCAGGCCCTTGGCGGCCCAGCCCAGGTGCACTTCGAGGATCTGGCCGATGTTCATGCGCGACGGCACGCCCAGCGGGTTCAGGCAGATGTCCACCGAGGTACCGTCGGCCATGTACGGCATGTCCTCGACCGGCACCACGTTGGAGACCACACCCTTGTTGCCGTGGCGGCCTGCCATCTTGTCGCCCGGCTGGATGCGGCGCTTCACCGCCAGGAACACCTTGACCATCTTCAGCACGCCCGGGGCCAGATCGTCGCCCTGGGTGATCTTGCCGCGCTTGTCGGCGAAGCGGCGCTCGAACTCCTTCTCGTGCGCCTGGATCTGCTTCTGGGCGCGCTCGATGGCTTCCGAAGCATCCTCGTCCTTCATGCGCAGGGTGAACCAGTCGGCCTTCTTCAGGCCGTCCAGGAAGGCGTCGGTGATGGTGTCGCCCTTCTTCAGGCCGGCACCGCCATTGGCCACCTTGCCCACGATCTGCGAACGCAGGCGCGCGTAGATCGCCGCTTCCAGGATGCGGAACTGGTCGTCGAAGTCCTTCTTGACGCGCTTGATCTCGTTCTCTTCGATCTGGCGCGCGCGCTTGTCCTTCTCGATGCCGTCGCGGGTGAATACCTGCACGTCGATGACGGTGCCGTCCATGCCCGGCGGCACGCGCAGCGAGCTGTCCTTAACGTCGGACGCCTTCTCGCCGAAGATCGCGCGCAGCAGCTTCTCTTCCGGGGTCAGCTGGCTCTCGCCCTTCGGCGTGACCTTGCCCACCAGGATGTCGCCGGCGCGGACTTCGGCACCGATGTACACCACGCCGCTCTCGTCCAGGCGGTTCAGCGCCTGCTCGGAGACGTTCGGGATGTCGGCCGAGATTTCCTCCGGCCCCAGCTTGGTGTCGCGCGCGACGCAGGTCAGCTCCTCGATGTGGATCGTGGTGTAGCGATCCTCTTCCACCACGCGCTCGGAGAGCAGGATGGAGTCTTCGAAGTTGTAGCCGTTCCACGGCATGAACGCGATCAGCATGTTCTGGCCCAGGGCCAGTTCGCCGATGTCGGTCGACGGACCGTCGGCCAGCACGTCGCCGCGGGCGATGACGTCACCCACCTTCACCAGCGGACGCTGGTTGATACAGGTGTTCTGGTTCGAGCGGGTGTACTTGATCAGGTTGTAGATGTCGACGCCGGCGTCGGTGGCGTCGGTGATCTCGTTCTCGTTGACCTTGACCACGATGCGGCCGGCGTCGATCTGCACGATCTCGCCACCGCGACGGGCATTCACGGTCACGCCCGAGTCACGCGCCACGGCGCGCTCGATGCCGGTGCCGACCAGCGGCTTCTGCGCGCGCAGGGTCGGAACAGCCTGGCGCTGCATGTTCGCGCCCATCAGTGCGCGGTTGGCGTCATCGTGCTCCAGGAACGGCACCAGCGCCGCGGCGACCGACACGGTCTGCATCGGCGAGACGTCCATGAAGTGCACTTCCGCCGGCGGCTTCAGCAGCGACTCGCCCTGGTAACGGCACGGCACGAACTGCTCGGTGAGCATGTTCTTGGCATCGGTCAGGGCGTTGGCCTGGGCGATGACGTACTCGTTCTCCTCGATCGCCGACAGGTACTCGACGTCGTCGGTGACCTTGCCGTCCACGACCTTGCGGTACGGCGTCTCGAGGAAGCCGTACTGGTTGGTGCGGGCGAACACCGCCAGCGAGTTGATCAGGCCGATGTTCGGGCCTTCCGGGGTTTCGATGGTGCAGACGCGGCCGTAGTGGGTCGGGTGCACGTCGCGCACTTCGAAGCCGGCGCGCTCGCGGGTCAGGCCGCCCGGGCCCAGTGCCGAGACGCGGCGCTTGTGCGTCACTTCCGACAGCGGGTTGTTCTGGTCCATGAACTGCGACAGCTGCGAGGAACCGAAGAATTCCTTGATGGCAGCGGCGACCGGCTTGGCGTTGATCAGCTCCTGCGGGGTCAGGCCTTCGGACTCGGCCATCGACAGGCGCTCCTTGACCGCGCGTTCGACGCGGACCAGGCCCACGCGGAACACGTTCTCGGCCATTTCGCCGACCGAACGCACGCGGCGGTTGCCCAGGTGGTCGATGTCGTCCACCACGCCACGGCCGTTGCGGATCTCGGTCAGGACCTTGATCACGTCGAGGATGTCCGAGCCGTCGCCGTGCGCGGAAACCAGGCGCTTGGACTCTTCGTCGTTGCGCTCGCCGAAGTACTTGCTGTCGTACAGCACGGCTTCGCCGGTGACTTCCTTGCGGCCGACGCGGCGGTTGAACTTCATGCGGCCGACCGTGGACAGGTCGTAGCGCTCGAAGGTGAAGAACAGGTTGTGGAACAGGTTCTGCGCGGCGTCCTTGGTCGGCGGCTCGCCCGGGCGCATCATGCGATAGATCTCGACCAGGGCCTCGAGCTGGGTCTTGGTCGGGTCGATGCGCAAGGTGTTGGACAGGTACGGGCCACGATCCAGGTCGTTCACCCACAGGGTGCCGACCGCGTCGACGCCGGCCTTGCGGAAGTTCTGCAGCTGCTCTTCGGTGATCTCGTCGTTGGCCTGGGCCAGCAGTTCGCCGGTGTTGGCGTCGACCACGTCATGCGACAGGATGCGGCCGACCAGGTAGTCGTCCGGCACGGCCAGCGCGGCGATGCCCGAGGCCTGCAGCTGCTTGACGTGGCGCGCGGTGATGCGCTTGCCGGCTTCCACGATGACCTTGTCGCCATCGGCCAGGTCGAAGCCCAGGGTCTCGCCGCGCAGGCGCTCGGCCACCAGCTCCAGCTGCACACCCTCGCCTTCCGGCAGGATGTGGAAGGTGTTGATGTCGAAGAACTCGTTGAGCATTTCTTCGTTGTTGTAGCCGAGCGCGCGCAGCAGGATCGACACCGGCAGCTTGCGGCGGCGGTCGATGCGGGTGAACAGCGCGTCCTTCGGGTCGAACTCGAAGTCCAGCCAGGAACCGCGGTAGGGAATGATGCGGGCGCTGTACAGCAGCTTGCCCGAGCTGTGGGTCTTGCCGCGGTCGTGGTCGAAGAACACGCCCGGCGAACGGTGCAGCTGCGACACGATGACGCGCTCGGTACCGTTGACGATGAAGGTGCCGTTGTCGGTCATCAGCGGGATTTCGCCGAGGTAGACCTCCTGCTCCTTCACGTACTTGATCGCCTTGGTGGACGATTCCTTGTCGTAGATGACCAGGCGCACGGTCACGCGCAGCGGCGCGCCGTAGCTCATGCCGCGCTGGCGGCACTCGCGCTCGTCGAACACCGGCTCGCCCAGCTTGTAGCCCACGTACTCCAGGGCGGCATTGCCGCTGTAGCTGGAGATCGGGAACACCGACTTCAGCGCGGCGTGCAGGCCGTGGTCGGAGCGCTTGGCCGGGTCAACGTTCTCCTGCAGGAACTCGCGGTACGAGTCGACCTGGATGGCGAGCAGGAACGGCACCTCGAGGATCGAGCGCTGCTTGCCGAAATCCTTGCGGATGCGCTTTTTTTCGGTGTACGAATAGGACGTCATGGGATCTTCCACCTTGTTGTGCGGGCCGTGCGTCCACGACCCGGAAGGGAACTTTTAAATTGTCAGTTGGAAGTCGCTGGTATTGCCGGCACCAGCACGCCTTCTCCCGCTACTTCCAACTGCCAACTCGTCTGCCTGCCGCCCTGCCCGCCGCGCGATGCGCGGGCCGGCCGGGGTTGGAACGCAGCCCGTGTTGGGCTTTTCACCGCACCGGGCATGCCCGGCTCTACAACGACCAAAGGCCGGGGGCTTTAGGCCCCCAGCCCTGGCTGCATCGCCGTGATTCGATGGCGACGCAAGGGAACTGCTTACTTCAGCTCGACGGTGGCGCCGGCGGCTTCCAGTTCCTTCTTGAACTTCTCGGCGTCTTCCTTCGAAGCGCCTTCCTTCACGACGCCACCGGCCTCGGCCAGATCCTTCGCTTCCTTCAGGCCCAGGCCGGTGATGGCGCGCACGGCCTTGATGACTTCGACCTTCTTGGCGCCGGCATCCTTCAGGATGACGTTGAACTCGGTCTGCTCTTCGACGGCAGCGGCCGGGCCGGCAGCGGCGACGGCCATGACCGGGGCGGCGGCGGAAACGCCGAACTTGTCTTCGATGGCCTTGACCAGCTCCATCACTTCCATCAGGGACTTCTCGGCGATGGCGTCGACGATCTGTTCGTTGGTAAGGGACATTTTGATTACCTTTGGAAAATATTCTGGATTGAGGTTCTATTCAGAACCACGGAAACGTCGAACTCAGGCGGTTTCAGCGGCCGGCTCGGCAGCTTCGACAGCCGCACCACCGTTCTGCTTCTCACCAACAGCCTTGACGGCGCGCGCGAACATGGTGACCGGCTCGGTCAGGACGCGGGCCAGCATGGCCAGGGCCTGATCACGGGTCGGCAGCGATGCCAGCACGTCGACGTGGCTGGCCGGGAAGATTTCCCCACCGATCGCCACGACCTTCGCCTTCAGCTTGTCGTTGCCCTTGGCTGCTTCCTTGATCAGGCGACCGGCGGCGCCGGGCTCCTCGAGCGAAAACGCATACAGCAGCGGACCGACCATCTGGTCCTTAGCGACTGCGAAATCGGTGCCTTCGACGGCGCGCGCGGCCAGCGTGTTCTTGACAACCTTCAAGAAAACGCCGGTTTCGCGGGCCTGCTTGCGCATCGCGGTCATCTGGGCGACCGTGGTGCCAGCGTATTCGGCTGCGATCAAGGAGTGGGCCTTGGCGGCGACGTCTGCCAGTTCGGCGACTACTTCTTGCTTCTGGGACAGATTGAGAGCCATTGCACTCCTCCAATTGAACTCCGCTTACGGCTCCTGCCGTGTGCGGTCCTGTGCGGCATCCGTCCTGGACGCCGGGAACATCGGGATGATGCTCCGGGGGTGGGCCGTTCTAGACCTGGAGTGGGCCAACCTGGGAAACCCAGACGTGCGTGAACCAGAAAAACTCCAGAAGGGCACCATCTACGCAGGGTGATTCCGGGGAATCGATTAAGCGATCCCGCTATGCCGGCGGCGACTCCTTGCCAGATCGAGCTTCCCTGCCCGTCGCCGGTATGCGCTGACCGCGCCTGCGGTCTTTGACGGCTACCGCGGACGATGCACTGCCCGCGATGCCTTCAAATGTCACGGCCACGGCACCGAGGCGCCGCGGCCGCTTGAAACGATTACTTCAGAGTCAGCGACGACTGGTCGACGGTGACGCCCGGGCCCATCGTCGAGCTGACCGAAACCTTCTGCAGGTAGGTGCCCTTCGAGGTGGCCGGCTTGGCCTTGATCAGGTCCAGCAGCAGCGCCTGCAGGTTCGACTGCAGCGCGGCGTTGTCGAAGCTGGCCTTGCCGATGGTGCAGTGGATGATGCCGGCCTTGTCGGTGCGGTAACGCACCTGGCCCGACTTGGCGTTCTTCACGGCTTCGCCCGGGTTCGGGGAAACGGTGCCGACCTTCGGGTTCGGCATCAGGCCGCGCGGGCCCAGCACGGTGCCCAGCTTGCCGACGACGCGCATGGCGTCCGGGGTCGCGATGACCACGTCGTAATTCAGGTCGCCGGCCTGCATCTTCTCGGCCAGGTCGTCCATGCCGACGGCTTCGGCGCCAGCGGCCAGGGCTTCGTCAGCCTTGGCACCGGCCGGGGCGAACACCGCCACGCGCACCGACTTGCCGGTACCGGCCGGCAGCACGGTCGAACCGCGCACCTGCTGGTCGGACTTCTTCGCGTCCACGCCCAGGCGCACGGCGACGTCGATCGACTCGACGAACTTGGCCTTGGTGGCGGTCTTCAGGATGTTGATCGCGTCCTCGAAGGCGTAGCTCTTGCCCGGGACGACGGCGGCCTTGATGGCCTTCTCACGCTTGGTCTGTGCCATCTGATTAACCCTCCACCACCAGGCCCATGGAACGGGCCGAGCCCGCGATCGTACGCACGGCGGCGTCCAGGTCGGCAGCCGTCAGGTCCGGCTCCTTCGCCTTGCAGATTTCTTCAAGCTGCTTGCGGGTGACCTTGCCCACCTTGTCGGTGTTCGGGCGCTTGGAGCCGGAGGTGATGCCCGCCGCCTTCTTGAGCAGCACGGTGGCCGGGGTGCTCTTGGTGATGAAGGTGAAGGTACGGTCCGAGTAGGCCGTGATGATCACCGGCACCGGGATACCCGGCTCCAGCTTCTGCGTGGCGGCATTGAACGCCTTGCAGAACTCCATGATGTTCAGGCCGCGCTGACCCAGCGCAGGACCGACCGGCGGCGAGGGGTTGGCCTGACCGGCCTTCACCTGCAGCTTGATGTAACCGACAACTTTCTTTGCCATTTGAGTGCTCTCCGGGTGCTAGCGCCTTGCGACAACAGGCTCCCCATCGGACCGGGAATCACGCGTCCCGGCATCGCGTTTTGAAATCTTGGAATCGCGGCAAAGGCCACCTCGCGGCGGCCTTTGATCTCAGCCCCTTTCAGGGAGCCGGCAATTCTAGCAGTTTTTATGCCGCCAACCTGAACAGGCTGGCGGCACGGTTCAGACCGCCTTTTCGACCTGGCCGAACTCGAGCTCGACCGGGGTGGCGCGACCAAAGATCAGCACCGACACGCGCAGGCGGCTCTTCTCGTAGTTGACTTCCTCGACCACGCCATTGAAGTCGTTGAACGGACCGTCGATGACACGGACCATCTGGCCCGGTTCGAACAGCACCTTCGGGCGCGGCTTCTCGACGCCTTCCTGGACGCGATCCAGGATGGCAGCGGCTTCGTCGTCACGGATCGGCAGCGGGCGGTCGGCGGTGCCGCCGATGAAGCCCAGCACCTTCGGGGTTTCCTTGACCAGGTGCCAGCTTTCGTTGTCGATGCGCGGAATGCCGGCTTCCTCGTGGGTCTCGATCTGGACCAGCACGTAACCCGGGAAGAACTTGCGCTCGGAACGGCGCTTCTGGCCGGAGCGCATTTCCACCACTTCCTCGGTCGGAACCAGGACGTCGCCGAAACGCTCCTCCATGCCCTCGCGGGCGATGCGGTCACGCAGAGCCTGGGCAACCGACTTCTCGAAGCCCGAATAGGCATGGACGACGTACCAACGTTTCACTGTTATCTCCTCAACGCCCCAGGAACCACTGGGTCAGCTTCTGGATCACGAAGTCGAAGCCACCCAGCAGCAGGCTCAGCACGATCACGACCACGATCACCACCCAGGTCATGCGGATGGCTTCCTGGCGGGTCGGCCATACGACCTTGCGCAGCTCGAACCGGGACTCGGAAAGGAATTCGCGGACCTGGTGGCCCTTGGCGGTGAGCATGAACAACGCGCCGCCGGCGACCAGGCCGACGACCACGGCCAGCGCACGCAGCTGACCCGACCAGGCACCGAGCTGCACCGCGCGCGCCGGAGTGGAGAACCAGAACCAGACGAACAAGCCCGCCAGCACCAGCAGGGCGGCGCCAACGTACTTGACCATATCGCCACCGGAGGCGGCGCTCTTGGAATGCTCGATCTTGCTGTTCATCCGACTCTTGCTGCGGGCGCGACCAAGGTCACTGGATAGGTGGCAAGTGGCACGCCAGGAGGGACTCGAACCCCCAACCTGCGGTTTTGGAGACCGCTGCTCTGCCAATTGAGCTACTGGCGTATGACTTGGCTTGTTTCACGTCCCTTAGACGGCGAAGGCGGACCGAGGTTCCCGGCCCGCCATTCGCGTACCAGCGGCAGACTCAACTACCGCCGGGTACTGCAGGCTTACTTGGTGATCTTGGCGACGACGCCAGCACCGACGGTGCGGCCGCCTTCGCGGATGGCGAAGCGCAGGCCTTCGTCCATCGCCACCGGGTTGATCAGCGTGACCGACATCTTCACGTTGTCGCCCGGCATCACCATCTCGACGCCTTCCGGCAGCTGCACGGCGCCGGTGATGTCGGTGGTACGGAAGTAGAACTGCGGACGGTAGCCCTTGAAGAACGGGGTGTGACGGCCACCTTCGTCCTTGGACAGCACGTACACCTCGGCTTCGAACTCGGTGTGCGGGGTGATCGAACCCGGCTTGGCCAGCACCTGGCCGCGCTCCACGTCGTCACGCTTGGTGCCGCGCAGCAGCAGGCCCGCGTTGTCGCCCGCCTGGCCCTGGTCCAGCAGCTTGCGGAACATTTCCACGCCGGTGACGGTGGTCTTCTGGGTCGGACGGATGCCGACGATTTCGATTTCGTCACCCACCTTGATGATGCCGCGCTCGATACGGCCGGTCACCACGGTGCCGCGGCCCGAGATCGAGAACACGTCTTCCACCGGCATCAGGAACGGCTTGTCGATGTCGCGCTCCGGGGTCGGGATCCAGCTGTCGAGGGCATCGACCAGCTTCAGGATCGCCGGCACGCCGATGTCGCTCTGGTCGCCTTCCAGCGCCAGACGGGCCGAACCGTGCACGATCGGGGTGTCATCGCCCGGGAAGTCGTACTTGCTCAGCAGCTCGCGCACTTCCATCTCGACCAGTTCCAGCAGCTCGGCGTCGTCCACCATGTCGGCCTTGTTCAGGAACACGACGATGTACGGCACGCCAACCTGGCGCGACAGCAGGATGTGCTCGCGGGTCTGCGGCATCGGGCCGTCGGCGGCCGAGCACACCAGGATCGCGCCGTCCATCTGCGCCGCACCGGTGATCATGTTCTTCACGTAGTCGGCGTGGCCCGGGCAGTCCACGTGGGCGTAGTGGCGGGTCGCGGATTCATACTCGACGTGCGCGGTCGAGATCGTGATGCCACGCGCCTTCTCTTCCGGCGCGGCGTCGATCGAGGAGTAGTCCTTGAACTCGCCACCGAAACGCTCGGCACCGATCTTGGTCAGCGCGGCGGTCAGCGTGGTCTTGCCATGGTCGACGTGGCCGATGGTGCCGACGTTGACGTGCGGCTTGGTACGCTCGAACTTACCCTTGGACATGGCTGCTTCTTCTCGGTAACTGGTTGGTTATGGCGCTTTGAGCAAGATGGTGCTCACGAAAGGAATCGAACCTTCGACCTCCTCCTTACCAAGGAGGTGCTCTACCGACTGAGCTACGTGAGCGAGTTTTGTATTATGACATGTTTTCAATTTCGTTCAATGGAGCGGGAGACGGGAATCGAACCCGCACCATCAGCTTGGAAGGCTGAGGTTCTACCATTGAACTACTCCCGCACCGGGAAAACAGCCACAACATGAAACTGGTGGAGGGAGGTGGATTCGAACCACCGAAGGCGTAAGCCAGCAGATTTACAGTCTGCCCCCGTTGGCCGCTTGGGTATCCCTCCGCTCCACCCCTTTTCTGATGACCTTGGCCTAACCGGTCAGGGGTGGGAGAGCCCGCTATTCTGGTGATGGCCCGCGATGCTGTCAACAGAAATTTTCACATTCCGCGAAAATTTCCGTCACCGGCAGCGCGACCCGCTCACTCGCCCGGCATCTTCAGCTTCTCGTCGGCGAAAATCGCCACGTGCGGCACGCCGTCGGCACCGATCCAGCCGCGGTACATGCCCTCGGTGTTGAACGGCGTAGCCGCCTTGCCGTCGGCCGACAGCACGATCGCGCCACCATCGCCGCCCATCGCCGGCAGGCGCTTGACGATGACCTCGTCGCCGGCCTGGGCCGGGGTTTCGCCGAGGTACTTCATGCGCGAGCAGATCTCGTGGGCCGCGGCCAGGCGGATGTAGAACTCGCCCCAGCCGGTACCCGACACCGCGCAGCTGTCGCTGGCATAGGTGCCGGCGCCGATGATCGGGGAGTCGCCCACGCGCCCGTAGCGCTTGTTGGTCATGCCGCCGGTGGAGGTGCCCGCGGCCAGCTTGCCCTGCGCGTCGAGCGCGACCGCGCCGACGGTACCGAAATGCTTGGCCGTCTCCAGGTCGGCGTGCGCCTGCCCGGCGGCCTCTTCCTTCAGCGCGCGCTGCAGCTGCTGCCAGCGCTTCTCGGTGCGGAAGTAGGACGGATCCACCTGCTCGATCTTCTGCTCGGCGGCGAACATCTCCGCGCCCTGCCCGATCATCATGACGTGCGGCGAATGCTCCATCACCGCGCGCGCCAGCAGGATCGGGTTCTTGACGGTGTGCACGCCCGCCACCGCGCCCGCGCGCAGGGTGGCGCCGTCCATCAGCGAGGCATCGAGCTCGTTCTTGCCGTCATGGGTGAAGACCGCGCCACGACCGGCATTGAAGGTCGGGTCGTTCTCCAGCACGGTGATCGCGGCGGTGACCGCATCCATCGCCGGCTTGCCGGCCGCCAGCGCCTCGTGCCCCTTGCGCAGCGCCGCCTCCAGCGCGGCGCGCGCCGCGCGCACTTCCTCCGGGTTGAGGTCCTGGCGCTCCACGCCGGCGCCACCGTGGATCACCAGCAGGGGGGAGGCCGGCGCGGCCACCGCCGACACGGAAGACAACGACGCCAGGCCCAGCAATACCGCGGAAGTCAGCTTCATGTTTCTTCACTCAGGAAAGGTGCCCGATTCTAGGCACGCCTTCATGGGTCTGAACAGACGCTGTCGCCACGGCCGCTGCCATCCACGCCCCCCCCTGAAACGCGGGAAGGGGCCGAAGCCCCTTCCACGTCCATCCGGGCTGCGCGCGCAGGCATCAGTCCGGCTGCAGCTCCAGTTCGCCATCGACCACGTTGGCGACGGCGGTGAAGGCCGGGTTGTCGACGGTGAACCCGTCCAGGTGCAGGCGGCTGCCGGCGCCCACCCCGGTCACCGGGATGGAGCTGAATTCCAGCGATTCGCCGCTGCTCAGGCGGTCGGCGGTGCGGTGCGGCATCACCAGCCAGGCATAGCCGTCGTCGAGCGAGTAGACGCGGCCGCGGCCATCGGCCTCGACGCACAGCGCGGTGTCTTCATCCACGCCGATGCCGACGATGTCGTCCTGCCCCTTCTCCTGGGCGGCGCGGGCGACGAACACGATCAGCCGGCCCAGGCGCTCGCGCTTGGCGAAATGGGTGTCGGTGACCACGTTGGAAAGATAGGGCATGGTCAGGAAGTCCTGGTCCATGGTGACCTTGCTGCCCATCGGGTCGCTCAGCGCGGTGGGCGAGTTGACGCTGCCACCGTCCAGCGCGCCATAGCTGTACCCCCGAGGATCGCCAGCCCGGCGCTGGTGCCACCGATCGGCTTGCCCGCGGCGACGTGCTCGTTGAGGGCCTGGTTCAGCTCGGTCCCCTTCCAGAAGCGGATGTAGCGGGACTGGTCGCCGCCGGCGATGAAGATGGCGTCGGCGCCGCGCACCACCCGCAGCACCGCCGGGTCGTCGGCGGCCTTGCGGCTGTCGAACACCAGGGTCTGCACCGAGGTGACCCCGCCGATGTCGTAGTACAGCTCGTTCTGCAGGTTGTCGTCGCCGGAGGCGCGCAGGATCACCACGCGGCCGTTGCCGGCGCGCTCGACCCACCAGTGGAAGGCTTCGGGAACCCAGTCGCCGCCGCCCATCAGCATCATCGCCGCCTGGGTCTGGCCGGGCCGCTCGGCGTCCAGGTCGCCCACTTCGTAATAGCGGTAGCCCGGATCCGACAGCCCCCTGCTCCCCGCGGCAACCGCGCCGCCGGCCATGCCGAGCGCCACCAGCACCAGGGCCAACCGCCCGCATCGGGACACCATCCGCCTCATACCGCCCTCCAGACCATCATGTAATCGCTTCCATACCGTAATGCCAGACTTTCCGGCAGTGGTCAAGCGTGTAAAAAAGGTGTTAGATGATCACGCCCCATTCACGTTTGCCGGGGCTCCCGGCGCTTGCGCGGGCCGGCCAGACACTTTCCGGAACACTTTCAGCAGAGACCTGATTCATGCGCAAACACGCAATGGTGTGTTCGATCCAGTTGGCCCTGCTTGGCATGGCCGCCTCCGCAACGGCCTTGGCCCAGAGCACCGACAACGATCAAACCAAGCAACTGGATACCGTGCAGGTCACCGGTTCGCGCATCCCGCGCGCGCAGGTGGAAGGCCCCGCCCCGGTCACCGTGGTGACCGCCGAGCAGATCCAGTCGGCCGGTTTCACCTCCGTCCCCGACGTCCTGCGTTCGCTCAGCCAGAACAGCGGCACCGTGCAGGGCCAGCAGAACACCACCGGCGCACAGTCGACGCCCGGCGCGCAGGCGGTCGACCTGCGCGGCCTCGGCCCCAACCACACCCTGGTGCTGATCAACGGCCGCCGCATCGCCGATTTCCCGCTGCCGCTCAACGGCAGGAGCAACTTCACCGACATCGGCAACATCCCGCTGGGCATGATCGACCGCATCGAGGTGCTGACCGGCAGCGCATCGGCGGTCTACGGCTCGGACGCGATGGCCGGCGTGATCAACTTCATCCTGAAGAAGTCCACCGACGGCACCACCATCGATTACCGCTATGGCGACACCAGCCGCGGCGGTGGCGAATCGCATGACCTGACCCTCACCACCGGCTTCGAGCATGGCAATTTCAGCGGCATCGTCGGCATGGAGCTGCTCAACAAGCGCCCGCTGTGGGGTACCCAGCGCAACGTGCAGGATTCCACCCTGGACGCGCCGACCGAGCGCCGCCGCCTGCCGCGCCTGATCGCCCAGATCACCAACTGGGAAGACGACGTCAACATCGCGCCCGCCGATGGCTGCAAGGCGCTGTCGGGGCTGAACGACGGCACCACCCACCTGGCCGAGGACCGCTTCGGCGAGCCCTACTGCGGCAGTGAGCGGGCCATCGCGTACCGCACGATCCAGAACGAGCGCAAGGGCATCAACGCCTACGGTTCGTTCGAATACCGCTTCAACGACGAGCTGTCGTGGTTCGCCGACCTGCAGGCCGGCCACCAGACGGTGCGCCTGCTGACCGGCACCAACGGCAACGACGTCGTCAGCGACGTCATGGGCTGGGAGTTCCACGACCCGGCGTCGACCAACAACTACCGCAACAAGGTGTTCTACAACGCCGCCACCGACAGCCGCGAGATCTGGTCGCGGCAGTTCTCGCCGGAAGAGATCGGCGGGCTGCGCAACCGCATGAACACCACCACCCAGAAGACGCTGGCGGTGACCACCGGCCTCAAGGGCATCTTCGCCGAGGCGTGGAACTGGGAAGCGGCCTGGAACCATTCGCAGTACAAGGCCGACGTAGAGATGCCGCGGATCAAGGCCGACGCCGCCAACCGTTTCTTCCTGGGCGAGCGACTGGGCTACACCGACAGCGGCTACGCGATCTACAACCCGGACCCGACGCGCCTGTTCACCCCGCTGACGCCGGCCGAGTTCGCCTCCATCGCGGCCATGTCCACGTTCCGCCCGGTGGCCAAGAACGACAACGTCAGCTTCACCGCCGACAACACCGCGCTGTTCTCGCTGCCGGCCGGCGACGTGGGCTTTGCCGGTGCGATCGAGTATGGCCGCCAGTCCTACCGCATCAACCCCGATCCGCTGGCCCTGACCGAGGACGCCTACACCGGTCCGCGCTACGGCGACGGCAGCGGCAGCCGCAACCACTGGAGTGCCGCGGGCGAACTGCGCATCCCGGTGCTGTCCACCCTGCAGGCCAGCCTGGCCGGACGCTACGACCGCTACAGCTACGGCGGCAAGCACCCGGGCAAGTTCACCTACAGCGCGGGCCTGGAATGGCGCCCGCTCGACACCCTGCTGGTGCGCAGCTCCTATGGCACCGGCTTCCGCGCGCCGGACATGCACTACCTGTTCGCCGGCGACGACTACTACCGCACCCGCTACGCCACCGACTACTACCAGTGCCGCAGCGAGGAGCCGGGCTTCAGCGACGGTGACTGCTACGACGATGGCAGCTGGGACGTGAGCACCTTCGACGTCTACAAGGGCAACATCGAGCTGGGCGTGGAGACCAGCAAGTCGTTCTCGGCCGGCTTCGTCTGGTCACCGCTGGACGGCCTCGACCTGGCGGTGGACTACTACCAGATCAAGGTCATGAACCAGGTCCAGGTGCAGGACCGCGAGCGGCTGCGCATCACCGAGGCCAACTGCCGCCTCGGCAAGACCGACGCCGGCGTGGCCGTGGACATCAATTCGCCGACCTGCCAGGACGCGCTTGCCCGGGTGATCCGCGATGCCGATGGCGACATCAGCAGCGTGCGCTTCGCGCCGATCAACATCGCCAAGGAGGAAACCTCCGGCATCGACGTCGCCGCCAGCTACCGGCTGCAGACCCGGGCCGGCGATTTCCGCATCAACGGCAACTACACCTGGGTCAAGGACCACACCTTCCAGCGCTACCCGGGCGACGCGTCCGAGGACATGCTGCACTACGAGACCTTCAGCCCCGCGCTGCCGCGGGCCAAGGCGAACGTGGGCGTGAACTGGGACAAGGGGGCGTGGGGCGCCAGCCTGTTCGGCAACTATCTGGGCCGCGTCCCGAACTACGACGACGACGCCTGGACCCAGGCCACCTGGCGCTTCAACGCCGGCGCGCGCTACGACATCAGCGATCATCTGCGGGTGTCGCTGTCGGTCAACAACCTGTTCGACAAGATGCCGCCGAAGGACCCGACCTGGGCCAACTACCCGTACTACGACACCGCCTGGTTCGACAGCACGGGCCGCAGCTACTTCGTGCAGGTCACCTGGAAGCTGGGCGGCAAGCCGCTGTAATACGCCCGCTCCTCGCAACAACGACAAGGCCCGCATCGCGGGCCTTGTCGTTTTCCGCGCCTGGGCACCCCGCCCCGTCGATGCCACCCGGGCCCTGCCGGGTTCTCCACAGCGCATGTGCAGAAGGCAGGGAAAAGCCTGTGGAAAACCCTGACGCGCGCCGGTGCTGCAAGGACGGCGCGCACTCTGGCGCATTTTTGTCCAGGGCGGCGGGCGCCGTGACGACGTCCGGCGCGGGCCACATATGCGAAGGCCCCGCATTGCGGGGCCTTCGCGTTCCGGGCGGTGCGCCGCGGATCAGACGTTGAAGCGGAAGTGCAGCACATCGCCTTCCTTGACGATGTAGTCCTTGCCTTCCAGGCGCAGCCGGCCGGCTTCCTTGGCGCCCTGCTCGCCCTTGAGGGTGATGAAGTCGTCGTAGCCGATGGTCTCGGCGCGGATGAAGCCACGCTCGAAATCGGTATGGATCACGCCGGCGGCCTGCGGCGCGGTGGAGCCGGCGCGCAGCTGCCAGGCGCGGACTTCCTTCACGCCGGCGGTGAAATAGGTCTGCAGGCCCAGCAGTTTGTAACCGGCGCGGATCACCCGGTTCAGGCCCGGCTCTTCCAGGCCGAGGTCCTTGAGGAACTCGTCGCGGTCGGCGTCGTCCAGCTGCGCCAGTTCTTCCTCGATCGCCGCACATACCGGCACCACCTCGGCGCCCTCGGCCTCGGCACGGGCGCGCACCGCGTCCAGGTGCGGGTTGTTCTCGAACCCGTCCTCGGCGACGTTGGCGATGTACATCAGCGGCTTGAGCGTGATCAGGAACATGTCGCGGACCAGCGCCTTCTCCTCGGCATCGAGCCCGGCCGAGCGCGCCGAGCGGCCCTGGTCGAGCGCCGCGGCCAGCTTCTCGAGCACCGGCTTGCGCGCCAGCGCTTCCTTGTCGTTGGCCTTGGCCGCGCGGTTGGCGCGGTCCAGCGCCTTCAGCACCGATTCCAGGTCGGCCAGCGCCAGCTCGGTATCGATGGTTTCGATATCGGCGATCGGGTCGACCTTGTTGGCGACGTGGATGACGTTGCCGTCCTCGAAGCAGCGCACCACGTGGGCGATGGCGTCGGTCTCGCGGATGTGGGCCAGGAACTTGTTGCCCAGACCCTCACCCTTGGATGCGCCGGCGACCAGCCCGGCGATGTCCACGAACTCCATAGTGGTGGGGATCACCCGCTCCGGCTTGACGATGGCCGCCAGCGCCTCGAGCCGCGGATCCGGCACCGGCACGATGCCGGTGTTCGGCTCGATCGTGCAGAACGGGAAATTGGCCGCGGCGATGCCCGCCTTGGTCAGCGCATTGAACAGGGTCGACTTGCCGACGTTGGGCAGGCCGACGATGCCGCATTTGATACCCATGCAACAAACTCCAGGATTCGGGATTCCGGCCTGCGCTCTCCACGGACGCCGGGGTCCGCGAAAGCGCAGGCCGCAATCACGGCTTGCCCGTGTGCAGGCGCTTCATGGCCTCGTTGAAGTCGCCGGCGACCGCCAGCGGCAGCACGTCGATGGCGTCGTCGATGGCGCGCGCGATCAGCACTTCGTCGTCCTTCGACGGACGGCCCAGCACCCACGGCACCACGCGGTCCTTGTGGCCCGGGTGGCCGATGCCGACGCGCAGGCGGTGGAACCGGCCATGCCCGAGCAGGCGGATGGTGTCGCGCAGGCCGTTCTGGCCACCGTGGCCGCCATCGAACTTCAGGCGCGCCGTGCCCGGCGGCAGGTCCAGCTCGTCGTGCGCGAGCAGGGTCTGTTCCGGCTCGATCTTCCAGAACCGCTGCGCGGCCGTCACCGACTTGCCGGACAGGTTCATGAAGGTGGCGGGCTTGAGCAGCCATACCGGCTGGCCGCCGATGTCGACCCTGGCCACTTCGCCGAACAGCTTGGCGTCGAGCGCCCAGCGCGCGCCCGCCCGTTCGGCCAGGGCCTCAACGAAATGAAACCCGGCGTTGTGCCGGGTCCGGGCGTGTTCGGTTCCGGGATTGCCCAGACCGACGATCAAGCGCAAGCCAGTCATGCGTCCACCGTTGGCTGCGTCCGCCCGTTGCGGGCGGACGCAGCCGGCCGATTACTCGGCGGCTTCCTCGGCAGCGCTCGGCGCCTTGGCGATGACCACGGCGTCGTCGTGGTCCTTGCCCAGCTTCAGCGCCGGGATTTCCACGCCCGCCGGCAGCTTCAGCTGCGACAGGTAGATGATGTCGCCGGCGGTCAGGTTCGCCAGGTCGACTTCGATCGACTGCGGCAGGTCCTTCGGCAGGCAGGCGATGTGCACTTCCTTCAGCTCGTGGGTGACCAGCACGTCGGCGGTCTTGCCGGCCGGGGAGATCTCCTCGTTGATGAAGTGCAGCGGCACGGTGGCGTTGAGCACTTCATTCTCGTTCACGCGCTGGAAGTCCAGGTGCATGACCAGCTGCTTGTACGGGTGGCGCTGCATGTCGCGCAGCAGCACCTTGTAGATGCTGCCATCGAGGTTCAGGTCGATGATCGAGGAGTAGAACCACTCGTTCTGCTGGGCCAGCCAGATTTCGTTGTGGTTGAACTCGACCATCGCCGGCTCGCGGTCACCGCCATAGACGATGCCCGGCACCAGGCCGGCGTGACGCAGGCGGCGGCTCGCACCCTTGCCCTGCACGTCGCGACGGGCGACTTTGATTTCGTGGGACTTTGCCATTGTTGACTACTCTTGGTTGTTGCACCGCATGCGGTGCGTAATGAAGGCACCCCCGCGACCAGGGATGCCGCTGCCGGTCCCGGCACGGCGCCGGGAACCGGGATGCTTCAATCCACGTACATCGAGCTGACCGATTCGCCGAAGGCGATGCGGCGCATCGTCTCGGCCAGCATCTCGGCCACGCTGATCTGGCGGATCTTGGTGCAGACACGGGCCACGTCGGACAACGGGATGGTGTCGGTCACCACCAGCTCGTCGAGCTGGGAGTTGTTCAGGTTGTCCACCGCCGGGCCCGAGAGCACGGCGTGGGTGCAGTACGCGGCGACCTTGACCGCGCCGCGCGCCTTCAGCGCGGCGGCGGCGGCGCACAGGGTGCCGGCGGTGTCGACGATGTCGTCGACCATCACGCAGGTCTTGCCTTCGACGTCGCCGATGATGTTCATCACCGTGGCGACGTTGGCGCGCGGCCGGCGCTTGTCGATGATCGCCAGGTCGGCGTCGTCCAGGCGCTTGGCCACCGCGCGAGCGCGCACCACGCCGCCGACGTCCGGGCTGACCACGATCAGGTTGTCGGTGCCGTAGGCGCGCCAGATGTCGGCCAGCAGCAGCGGCGAGGCGTACACGTTGTCCACGGGCATGTCGAAGAAGCCCTGGATCTGGTCGGCGTGCAGGTCGACCGTGAGGATCTGGTCGGTATGCACGGCCGAGAACATCTTGGCGGCGACCTTGGCGGTGATCGGCACGCGCGAGGAGCGCATGCGGCGATCCTGGCGGGCGTAGCCGAAGTACGGCACCACCGCAGTGACGGAGGCGGCGCTCGCGCGCTTGAGCGCGTCGATGATCACCAGCAGCTCCATCAGGTTCTCGGCGCTCGGCGCGCAGGTCGGCTGCACCACGAACACGTCCTGCTTGCGCACGTTCTCCTGGATCTCGACCTGCACTTCGCCGTCGGAGAACTTGGAGACCAGCGCCTTGCCCGGCTGCACGCCCAGCTCCTTGCAGATGCTCTGCGCAAGGGGTTTGTTGGCATTGCCGGAAAAAACCAGCAGGTTCTGGGCGTCTTGCATGTGGGCTTTCTCGGGCGGCGGCGAAAGAGCGGGAGCGGGGGAACATCCTGTGGCGGCAGCGTCCGGCATCCGCGGCCAGCGCTTTGCTTCCCCGCACGGCAACGTGCGGGCTGCCACGGGAAAACCCGGGCAGTGGCAGGGGCGGTAGGATTCGAACCTACGAATGCCAGGATCAAAACCTGGTGCCTTGGGCCTCTTGGCGACGCCCCTGCATCAATCCTTCACTGCTATCGCTTCCAGTGCATCGAGCAGTGGCGAGCGCGCTGCGCCCGCAACCACCCATGCCCGCAGCCGCTCCGGCAACTCCGCCCGGGCGTGCTCGGCGGCAGCGCGCGTGGCGAACTCGACGAAACAACCGCTTCCCGACCCCGTGAGCCGTGCCCGGCCGACGCGCGAAAGCGCCTGGAACACCGCATCGACGGCGGGCTCCCGGCATCGCAGCACCGGCTCGAACGCATTCCCGAGGTCGGTCCCGGAAGCGAAGTCCGCTATTTTCGCGGGCGCGGCATCCCGCGTCAAATCCGGTGAACGGAACAGGTCGGCGGTGGGCACATGCACGCCCGGGTCGACCAGCAGGTACCAGGCCGGAGGCAGGTCCAGCGGCCGCAGCCGCTCGCCGACGCCTTCGGCCCAGGCGTTGCGCCCACGCACGAACACCGGCACGTCCGCACCCAGGCGCAGCCCCAGCGCCGCCAGCGCCTCCTCGCCCAGGCCGGTGCCCCACAACGCGTTGAGTACGACCAGCACGGTCGCCGCGTCGGACGAGCCACCGCCGAAGCCACCACCGGCCGGAATGTGCTTTTCGACGCTGATATCAACGCCTTGGGCGCAGTTGGCGGCCTCTTTCAGCGCAATCGCGGCACGCACCACCAGGTCGTCGGCCTCGGCCACGCCGGGAACGGAGCCTCCCTCGCGGCGGACCTGGCCGTCGCCGCGCAGGCGCAGACCGATGCGATCGCCCCAGTCCAGCAGGCGGAACACGGTCTGCAGTTCGTGATAGCCGTCTGGCCGGCGGCCGGTGATCCGCAGGAACAGGTTCAGCTTGGCCGGCGCCGGCCAGTACGACCAGCCGGCCGCGTCGACAACCGTGTTCATTGCCCGCCCATGCTCCATTCATCCACGATCAGCCGCACCTTGGCGTCGCCATTGACCGCCTCGATGCGGCGCGGCAGCGCCGGCCGCCCGGCGTCCTGCGGGTACCAGTCGAGATAATCGATCCGCCAGCCACCCTGCTCCAGGACCCGCGGCAATCCCGCGGCGTCGTAGCCCAGGTAGGTGGGTGCCGCGGCGTCGGCGGCGCGCATGCCGCGCACCCAGGCCGCCAGCTGCGCCACCGGGATGTCCCAGCCGGTGGCCTGCCGCAGCAGCTCGCCGGCCTCGGCACCACTGCGCGGACCGCCCTCCAGCCCGTCCAGCCGCACCACCTGCCCGGCACCGCCGCTCAGCTGCCAGCTCTGGCGCGTCACCGGCGCGGCCAGGCTCACCTGGTAGGCGTCGCCGCGCTGCTGCCAGTCGATGCGGCCGTTGCCGCCGTTGCGACCCTTGCTGATCGCGACCCGGCCCTGGAACGACCACGCCGGGACGGTATCGAGCACGGCCAGCCGCGCCGTTTCCACGGCCGGCTCGATGGTCGAATGCACCGGCGTGGACGGCGCCGGCTGCCGCGTCGCCAGCGACCCGCAGCCGGCCAGCGCGCCGGCCAGCAACGGCACCACCATCCAGCGCCACGTCATTGCCGTCATACGCCAAGCGCCTCGACCGCGCGCTGCAGTGCGCGGTTGTCCGGATCCAGCCTGCGCGCCTCGTCGAAGAAGCGCCGCGCCTCGTCCTTCTGCCCGAGCACCCACAGCACCTCGCCGACGTGCGCGGCGATCTCCGGGTCCTTGTTCAGGCTCCATGCCCGGCGCAGCTGCACCAGCGCCTCCTCCCTGCGCCCCAGCCGGTACAGGACCCAGCCATAGCTGTCGACGATGGCCGCGTTGTCCGGCTCGGCCACGCGTGCGCGGTCGATCAGCTCCAACGCCTCCTGGTAGCGCCCGGTGCGGTCGGCCAGGGTGTAGCCCAGCGCATTGAGCGCGGCCACGTTCTCCGGCTCGGCGACCAGGATCTTGCGCAGGTCAGCCTCGGCGCGCGGAATGTCGTCGCGCCGCTCCCAGGCCAGTGCCCGCGCATACAGCAGCGCGCTGTCGTCCGGGTAGGCGGCAAGGCCGCGGGTGAGGATGCCGACCTCGGCGTCGTTGCGTTCGTCGCGCTGCTGCAGCTCGGCTTCGAGCAGGTAGGCATCGCGGCGCACGTCGTCGTCCACCGAGGCATCGGCCTGGATGGCATGGACCTCGTCGGCCGCCTGCGCCTTCTCGCCCAGCTCGTGCAGCGCATTGACCGCACGCAGCCGCGCCTCGCTGCGCTGCGGGCCACCGGGCACGCCGTGGTACCAGTCCACGGCTTCGCGATAGCGCTTGAGGTACTCGGCGATCCGGCCCAGCAGCAGGCGCTGGTCCGGATCCGGCTTGCCGGCCCTGGCGGCGATGTCCTGGTACAGCGCCAGCAGCGCGGCATCGTCTTTCTGCTTGGCCAGCAGCGAGGCGCGCATGCCCCAGGTCTGCACGTCCTGGGTGCCGGCGGAGAGCACCCGTTCGGCCGCGCCGGGCTCGCCGAAGGCGTCGTAGGCGAAGGCCAGCGCGTTGCGCAGCTCGTCGTCGCCGGCGGCCTTGGGCTCGACGCCCTTCAACAGCGCCAGCGCCTCGTCCTTCCTGCCGGCCTGGTTGAGCTGGGACGCATGCAGCAGGGCCACCCGCGGTTCGTCGGGGAAGCGCCTGACCACCTCGCCGACCATGCGCCGCGCCAGCTCCGGGCGGTCCATCCGCAGCGCCAGGCGGCCGAACTCCTGCCAGGCCTCGAGATCGTCGGGAATGGCGTTGGCGTCGACCAGTTGGTCCAGCACCGTCGCCGGCGCCGCCGGGTCGCGGCCGCCCGTGGCCAGCGCCAATACCGCATACCGCCATGCCCGCGGTTCGCGCGAACGCAGCACCGCCAGCAGTTCCTTGCGCGCCAGCCGGGTGTCGCCCTGGCGCAGCGCCAGCGACGCCCGGGTACCGCGTACCGCCAGCGCGCCGGGGGCGCGCTGCGCCCACAGCGCCAGCGCTTCGGCGGCGCCGGCCTCGTCGTCGGCGAGCATGGCGATGCGGGTGGCGCGTTCGGCCAGGCCGACATCGCCGGCGTGCTCACGCGCGGCCTGCAGGTACCAGCGCGCGGCGTCGGCAAGCTTGCCCGCCTGCAGGGAGAACTCCCCGCCAGCACCGGCGTCAGCGACGCGGCCTGGGCACGGTCCGCCGGTGGCGGGGCCGCCAGCAGGGGCGCCGACGACAGGAGCAGCAGCGCAACGCTGCCTATACGGGTGAGCCGGGTTGGTCTGGAAATGGGCATCTGCGGCAATCGGGCCGTAAAATGGCGGCCATCAACAGCCAGCAGCTTATCGCAAGCAACTGAACAGAATGACCCTGTGGGTGCTCGGACTGAACCATCAGACCGCGCCGGTGGAGCTGCGCGAACGCGCGGCCTTCGGCGGCGATGCGCTGGCGCGCGCGATGGCGTCGCTGCGGCAATCGCCGCAACTGGCCGAGGCGGTGCTGCTGTCCACCTGCAACCGCACCGAACTGTATGCCGTGGCCGATGACGGCCGGCACCTGTCGCACTGGCTGGAAAGCCATGCCGGCGACCTGCAGGGGTATCTGTACGAGCACCGCGACGACGCCGCCGTGCGCCACCTGTTCCGCGTCGCCACCGGGCTGGATTCGATGGTGCTGGGCGAGCCGCAGATCCTGGGCCAGGTGAAGGACGCCTGGGCGCTGGCGCGCGACAACGGCGCCATCGGCCAGCACCTGGACCGGCTGTTCCAGCAGACGTTCTCGGTGGCCAAGCGCGCCCGCACCGACACCCGGGTCGGCGCCAACCCCATTTCAGTGGCGTCGACCGCGGTGCGGCTGGCGCAGGATTCGTTTGCCCGGCTGGAGGACTCGGTGGTGCTGCTGGTCGGTGCCGGCGAGACCATCGAGCTGGCCGCCAAGCATCTGGGCGAAGCGCGGGTGAAGCGGCTGCTGATCGCCAACCGTACCCTCGCCCACGCGCAGGAGCTGGCCAGCCGCCATGGCGGCGTGGCGCTGCCGCTGACCGAACTGGAACGCCACCTGGCCGAGGCCGACGTGGTGTTTTCGGCCACCGCCGCACGCGAACCGGTGATCCTGCAGCGGCAGGTTGCCGCCGCGCTGCGCGCGCGCAGGCACAAGCCGATGTTGTTGTTCGACCTGGCGGTGCCGCGCGACATCGAACCCGGCGTGGGCGAGCTGGCCGACGCCTACCTGTACACGGTCGACGACATGGAGCGCGCCGTGGAGGAGAACCGCCGCAGCCGCCGCGAGGCCGCCGCCGAGGCGGAGGCGATCATCGACCTGCAGGTCTCCCGCTACATGGAGAACCTGCGCGCCACCCACCTGCAGGCGCCGCTCAAGCAGCTGCGCGCGTTCGGCGAGGCCACCCGCGCCGAACTGCTGGACAAGGCACGGCAGCAACTGGCCCACGGCAAGTCCGCCGACGAGGTGCTCGAGCAGCTCGCGCACGGGCTGACCAACCGCCTGCTGCACCCCCCTACCGCCGCGCTGCGGCAGGCCGCGCTGGAAGGCGACGCCGACCTGACCCGTGCCGCCGAGCGCCTGTTCCCGGCCGTGCCCGGGTATCGACACCCCATTGCGAGGACCGATGACGCCGACCCTGCGCCGTAAGCTGCTGGCCCTGGCCGAGCGCCGTGAAGAACTGGAACGCCTGCTTGCCGACCCGGACGTGGTCGCCGACAACACGCGCTTCCGCGATCTCTCGCGCGAATTCGCCCAGCTCGAGCCGGTGGCCAGTGCGCTGGCCGCCGAAAGCCGCGCCCGCGCCGACCTGGCCTCGGCTGAGGCGATGCGCGCCGACCCCGAACTGCGCGAGCTGGCCGAAGAGGAGATCGCCGCGGCGCAGGCGCGCCTGCAGGCGCTGGACGAGGAACTGGCGCTGCTGCTGGTGCCGCGCGACCCGCGCGACGAAGGCAACCTGTTCCTGGAGGTGCGCGCCGGCACCGGCGGCGACGAGGCGGCGATCTTCGCCGGCGACCTGTTCCGCATGTACGCCCGCTATGCCGAACGCCAGGGCTGGAAGGTCGAGATCGAATCGGACAACCCCGGCGAACATGGCGGCTACAAGGAGATCGTGGCCCGCGTGGTCGGCCGCGGCGCGTACTCGAAGCTGAAGTTCGAATCCGGCACCCACCGCGTGCAGCGCGTGCCGGCCACCGAGTCGCAGGGGCGCATCCACACCTCCGCGGCCACCGTGGCGATCATTCCCGAGGCCGACGACGTCGAGGACATCGCCATCAATCCGGCCGACCTGAAGGTGGACACCTTCCGCTCGTCCGGCGCCGGCGGCCAGCACGTCAACAAGACCGAATCGGCGATCCGCATCACCCACGTGCCGACCGGGGTGGTGGTCGAGTGCCAGACCGAGCGCAGCCAGCACGCCAACCGCGACAAGGCGATGAAGCGGCTCAAGGCGCAGCTGCTGGACGCCGAGCGCAGCCGGCAGGCGGCCGCGCAGGCCGAATCGCGGCGCCTGCAGGTCGGCAGCGGCGACCGCAGCCAGCGCATCCGCACCTACAACTTCCCGCAGGGCCGGATCACCGACCACCGGGTCGAGGGCCTGACCCTGTACGACCTGCCCAACGTGATCGAAGGCGACCTGGACGCGCTGGTCGGCCGCCTGCTGCACGAGCACCAGGTGGACGAACTGGCGCGCCTGTCCGAGGGCACCTGAGGTCCGCGCGTCGTCACTGTCGGCCGTCCCGCGGCAGATGCACGACCACGCCCGCACAATCGGCACATCGCAGCAGAGGGTTCCGCCACCGCATGAATGTCCCGCACGACGAACGCCAGCACCTGCGCAGCGCGGTACAGCGCCAGCCGGCCGACTTCATCGCCTGGGTGATGCTGGCCGACGCCGAGCTGGGCGCCGGCGACGTGGCCGCCGGCGAACGCGCCGCGCAGCGCGCGCTGCAGTTGCGCCATGACCACCCCGAAGCATTGGCCCGGCTGGGACGCGCGCGCTGGATGCAGGGCCGCCACGAGGAGGCGGCCAACCTGCTGCGCCACGCCTCGCGACAGGTTCCCGGGCACCCCGGCATCGCGCTGTGGCTGGGCCATGCGCTGGAGGACGCCGGCCAGCCCGAGGCCGCCGCCGATGCCTATCGCCGCGCCCATGCACTGCTCCCGGACGAGCCCTATGTGGCCGCGCAGCGCCTGAACTGGCAACGGCGGCTGTGCGACTGGCGCGGGCTGGAGGCGCTGTCGCAGCAGGTGCGCGGCGCGGTGGCGCAGGGCAACCCGGCGGTGGAGCCGTTCGCCTTCCTCAGCGAGGACGCCAGCGCCGCCGAGCAGCTGGCCTGTGCCCGCCAGCGCGCACAGGTGATCGCCGCGTCCACCCCGCGGCTGCCACCGGCGCAGTTGCGCACCGACGGCCCGCTGCGGGTGGGCTTCCTTTCCAATGGCTTCGGCGCGCACCCCACCGGGCTGCTGACCGTGGCGCTGTTCGAGCAGCTGCGCACCGACGCCGGGCTGCAGGTACATCTGTTCGCGCTCAACGGCGACGACGGCAGCCGCATCCGCCAGCGCCTGCTGGCGGCGGCCCACACCCTGCACGCGGTCGATGGCATGCCGCACGCGGCCATCGCCGCGCGTATCCGCGAGGCCGGCATCGACGTGCTGTTCGACCTGCGCGGCTGGGGTGGCGGCGGCACCCCGGAAGTGCTGGCGATGCGGCCGGCGCCGCTGCAGGTCAACTGGCTGGCCTACCCCGGCACCTCGGGCGCGCCGTGGATCGATTACGTGCTGGCCGACGCGTTCGTGTTGCCGCCGGCACTGGAGCCGGCGTTCAGCGAAAAGGTGCTGCGGCTGCCGCGCGCGTTCCAGCCCTCGGACAACACCCGCGTGGTCGAGGCGCCACCGCCGCGCGGCGACTGCGGCCTGCCCGGGCGCGACGGCAACGGCGGCGGCGTCGTGTTCTGCTGCTTCAACAACAGCTACAAGCTCAACCCGCGCAGCGTCGCGCGCCTGCTGGAGGTGCTGCGTGGGGTCCCCGGCAGCGTGCTGTGGCTGCTGTCGGGGCCGGGCCTGGCCGACCAGCGCCTGCGCGAGGTCGCGCAGCGGCAGGGCATCGATCCGTCGCGCCTGGTGTTCATGCCCAAGCTGCCGCACCCGCACTACCTGGCACGCTACCGGCATGCCGACCTGTTCCTCGACACCCATCCCTACAACGCCCACACCACCGCCTCCGACGCGCTGTGGGCCGGTTGCCCGGTGTTGACCACGCCCGGCCACACCTTCGCCGCGCGCGTGGCCGGCAGCCTCAACCACCACCTTGGGCTGGACGAGATGAACGCCGCCGACGATGCGGCCTTCGTCGCCACTGCGATCCGGCTGGGCAACGACCCGGCCGCGCTGGCCGGCCTGCGCCAACGCCTGGCCGCGGCCCGCCGCGATGCCGGCCTGTTCGACATGGCCGGCTTCGCGCGTGATTTCGCCGCGCTGTTGAAGGATCTGCGACAACGCCCGTAGGTGCGGGGCTTGCCCCGCACGGGGCATGGCCGCGAGAGCCCGTGCAGGGCAAGCCCTGCACCTACGGGTGGGGATCCAGCGCAGGCGATGCGCCATGCGGGCCCCGCACCCACGCGCGGAGGCTCAGCGCAGGCGTTTCACCCGGCGCCGGTAATCGCCGACGTTGTCGCCGTCGATACGGCGCTGCTGGGTGCCCTTCACCTCGCCGACCTTGCGCTCCGAGCCGGTCACCGGCTTGGCCACGATCTCGGTCTCGTGCTCGAAGCCATGCGATTTGTCGGTATTGCGGTAGTACCGGTACAGGGCCCAGTACAACGCGGTCGCGCCGGCCGGGCCTGCGGCCAGCAACCAGAGTCCACTGTCGTCGCTCATGAGGCAGCCACCAGGAATGCGATTGCGAGGGCTTCGATGATCGTGCCGGCGGTGAGCGCGGCCAGCAGCAGTTTCCACTGCTGCACGGGCACGCTGCCCATGGTCTCGCCGGTGCGGCCGTTGACCGCGATGTAGTGCAGCATGCCGCCGTTGCTGCCGGGCTGGTGGTAGGAGTACAGCCACACCGGCAGGTACATCGATACCCAGCGGGTGCCGTGGACCTCCAGCTGCTCCTGCTCCCAGCGCACGCCGCGGTCGTAGCGCGCTACCGAGCGGTGCACCTGCGCACGCGCGATCGACAGCAGCTGGTCCTCCAGCCGCGGGCGCAGCTTCTCCACGTCCAGGTCGCGCTTTTCCGAGGTGTAGCCGGCCAGGTAGGAGGCATTCCACTTCAGCGCGTTCTTGGTGTCGAACGGCAGGATGGCGTTGATGATGTTGTTGGTATTGGTGCGCGTGTCCAGGTTGCCGCGCCCGGCGGACGATTCCAGCGGCAGGTCGTCGACGGTGAAATCCACCTGCCGCTCCACCTGGTAGACGTCGGCGTCGTAATAGGTCTGCCGGTTCTTCTCGGTGCCGCGGGTGTACTCGCGGGTCTTGATCTCGCCCCTGCCGGCCACCGCCGCGCTGACATTGCCGTCGACGATCATGTACGGCAGGTAGACGCCGACCACGTTCTCCGGGGTGAACTGCTCCTTGAACGCCTTGAGCGCGAACAGGCGGCGCTTGTCCACGAACTGGCGGATGCGCGCGACCGCGTCGTCCTTCCTTATGTGGAACGGCAGCAGCGCGTCGGGCACCGCGCCGTTGGCGATCTGCTCGTTGACGCCGAACACATGCCGGCACCAGTGGCAGCGCGCAGTCATGCTGCTCTGGGTGTTGACGGTGACCTCGGCGCCGCAGCCGCTGCATTTGAAGGTCATCAATACCGCGGCATCGGCGTCGATGTCGCGCGCACCGGAGGCGATGACGGTACCGCGCAGCTGGTCGATGGCCTCGCCCAGCCCGAACGCCTCTTCCACCCGCGCGCCATGCCACTCGTGGCGGCAGTACAGGCACACCAGCACGTCGCTGCCGGCCCGCGGGCGGATGTCGGTGGCACCGCATTTGGGGCAGCGGTTGAGGCCGTCCTTCAGCTCGGTGGCGGAGGTATCGATGGC
Source organism: Stenotrophomonas acidaminiphila (assembly GCA_002951995.1). Lineage (NCBI taxonomy): Bacteria > Pseudomonadati > Pseudomonadota > Gammaproteobacteria > Lysobacterales > Lysobacteraceae > Stenotrophomonas > Stenotrophomonas acidaminiphila. The sequence continues at coordinate 805,504 of CP019797.1, read as the reverse complement.
CAGCGGATCGGGCGCCTCGACCTCGTCGCGGATGGCCTGGGGCAGATCGGCGGTCTCCAGCGGGAAACCGCCGGGCGGCGGCGGCACGTCACGCGGCGAGCCGGGCCCGTCCAGCGTCGCCGCCGGCAAGGGCGGCGGCGCGGCGGCGGACCCGGGCAGCGGCGGTGGGCCGTTACGGGGATCGGACATGGGCGTCGTGGGTCCTGCCGGTTACAGGCCCAGCGCCTTGGCTTTCAGCGCGTCGTAGTCGGCCTGGGTGATCAGCCCCAGATCCAGCATTTCCTTGGCCTTCTTCAGCCTGGCCACCGGATCGTCGGCCGCCGGCCCAACCGGCTGCTGCATGCCGCCGACGCCGAACATGCCCGAGGCCATGCCGACGCCGACCAGGCCGGCCGCACCGCCGTTCTCGCCGGCCGCCTGGATGCCCTGGGCGACGCTGGCCTGCAGGTTGGAATTGCCGCGCGCGCCGGACAGCGCGTCGGCGCGCTGCACGGTCTTGAGCAGCTCGCGGGTGTTGGCGTCGTACTCGATCGAGACGATGGCGGTCTTGACGATGGCCAGGCCGCGGTCGGACTGCCAGTGGTAAGCCTGCTCGACCGCCGCCGACAGGCTCTGCGCGAAGCCGATCGAGTCCTGCTGCAGTTTGGTGATGCGGTTGCCCTTGGCCGGATCGTTCGTGTACAGGCTGAACGCCGGCGCGAGCGAGCCGACCACTTCGTTGAACAGCTGGCTGGCGGCGGCGTTGTCCAGGTCAGTGAAATCGAACACCTGGCCGGGGCGCAGGTAACTGGCCGGCACGAAGTTCTTCACGAACAGGATCGGGTCGACGATCTTCAGCGTGTACGAGCCGCGCGTGACCGCGCCGACCTGGGTGTTGAGGAAGCCGTCGTCCCAGTAGATCTCGGACTGGGTGCCGAAGCGGTTGTCCGGCAGTTCCTTGAGCGAGACGAAGAACGCCGCCTGCTGCGCACCCGGCTGGCCGCCGAACTTGAAGCGCTCCCAGCTCTGCTTGATGAAGGTGCTGACCAGGCCGTCGCCGGCGAAGATCGACTGCGAGTTCGGATCGTCCGAACGCCACTCGTAACCGCCCGGCTCGGCGACGAAGCCGGTGATGGCGCCGTCCTGGAACAGCAGCAGGCCGTAGCCCTCGGGCACGACGATCTTCGAGCCGTTGCTGATGATGTTGGACGAGGCGCCGGTGTTGGAACCACGGCCGGCATTGGTCCCGCGCGGCACCGCGGCGAACAGCGCCGCCGTCGCCGGCAGGCCGTCCGGCACCGTGAAAAAGTCCTTCCACTGGTCGGCCAGCACGCCGCCGATCGCACCCTTTGCTGCCTGGACAAGCCCCATCGCACCGCTCCTGATCCATTGCCGGGCACCACGCCCGGCGCTGCGGCAAAACTACATGAAAACCGATGCGCGGGGAAAAGCCGGTCGGCGGCCGGAAGGCACCGGGCGCTCCGCCGCGGGCCCGGCAACCCGTCGTTGCCGCGAGGACCGCCCGACTGGTTCACCGTGCCCCGGCTGCGCTAGGCTCGCGCTTCGGGACAGGGAGACCGCCGTGGACAAGCTCAAGCGCAAGCAGTACGAACAGTTGCTGGAGCCCATGCAACTGGAACTGACCGCGATGGCGCGCTGGGTGCAGCACTCGGGCCAGCGCCTGCTGGTGCTGTTCGAGGGCCGCGACACCGCCGGCAAGGGCGGCGCCATCCAGGACATCGCGCGCCACCTGAACCCGCGCCAGTGCCGCGTCGTCGCCCTGCCCAAGCCGACCGACCGCGAGCGCACGCAGTGGTACTTCCAGCGCCATGTGGCGCATCTGCCGGCGGCTGGCGAGATCGTGCTGATGGACCGCAGCTGGTACAACCGCGCCGGCGTGGAAAAGGTCATGGGCTATTGCACCGACGCCCAGTACCAGGCGTTCCTCACCCAGGCACCGGTGTTCGAGCGGCTGCTGGTGGATGACGGCATCCTGCTGTTCAAGTACTGGCTGTGCGTGGACCAGGCGCAGCAGGAAAAGCGCTTCGCCGAGCGTCGCGAGAACCCGCTCAAGGGCTGGAAGCTGTCGCCGGTGGACCTCCGCTCGCGGGTGGAGTACGACGCCTACACCCATGCCCGCGAAGCCATGCTCGAGGCGACCCATACCCACCATGCGCCGTGGACGCTGGTGGATTTCAACGACCAGAAGCGCGGCCGCCTGACCCTGATCCGCGACCTGCTCGACCGCCTGCCGGAAACACGCCTGGACGAGGCGCTGATCGACCTGCCGCCGCTGCCGGACGAGCCGAAGAAGGAAAAGTACGGCATGGTGAAGCCGCTGCCGCCCTACCCCGCGACGTAGATGCGGGGCTTGCCCCGCATGGGGGCGTGGCGGGAAAGCGTGTGCCGGGCGAGCCCGGCACCTACATGGTCCGCAGCCGCCTTGGGTGGATGCGGGGCTTGCCCCGCATGGGGGCGTGGCGGGAAAGCGTGTGCCGGGCGAGCCCGGCACCTACATGGTCCGCAGCCGCCTTGGGTGGATGCGGGGCTTGCCCCGTATTGAGGCGTGGCGGGAAAGCGTGTGCCGGGCGAGCCCGGCACCTACATGGCCCGCAACCGCCTTGCGTGGATGCGGGGCTTGCTCCGCATGGGGGGCGTCGGGGAAGGCTGTGCCGGGCGAGCCCGGCACCTACATGGTCCGCAACCGCTTTCCGTAGATGCGGGGCTTGCCCCGCATGGGGGTCACGCCGGGCATGCGCCGCGCGGCAGGCGGCGGGGTTTCAGCCCACCTTGCCGCCAGCCTCGACGATGGCCTGCTCGATCTTGCCGGCATCGACCGGGCCCAGGAACTGGTGGGCGACCTTGCCATCGGGCGCGATCAGGTAGGTCATGGGCAGACCGCGCGGCGTGGCGAAGTCCTGCGGCGGGTCGTACGGGTCGAGGATGACGATCGGATAGGCCACCGGGTGCTTCTCCAAGAAGGCGCGCATGTCGTCCGGCTCGATGTCCTCGTAGGCCAGGCCGACCACCTCGACGTTGTCGCGCATGGCGTGCAGCGCCGACAGTTCCGGCATTTCCTGCAGGCACGGCGCGCACCAGGTCGCCCAGAAGTTGACCACCACCCATTTCCCGCGATGGCCGGCCAGGTCGTAGTCCTCGCCGGCCACGGTCCTGGCCTGCAGCCGCGGCAGTGCCGCGGTCTGTGCCACCACGCCCGGGTTGGCGCCGGCGGCAGGCGCTTCGGCCGGCTTCGACGCAGGCGCGGCCGCGGGCTGGCTCTGGGTCCCGGCCCCGGCGGGCGCACCGGCGTCGGGCGCGCTGCAGCCGGCCAATGCCAGCGCCAGCAGCGCGAAGGGAAGCAATCGGGTCATCGTTCGTCTCCGGTAATGGCATAGATGTCGCCGACGCGGCGCTTGAGCAGCTCGCGCAGCGGCACGCGCAGTTCGTCCAGCGCGCGGCAGGCCGCCTGGCCCAGCGCGTCCTCGCGGAACGGCAGGTATTCCTCGGCGATCGGAATGCGCAGCTGCGAGCTCTCGTACAGCTCGCGCAGAGTGATGCCGTCCAGGTCGCGCGCCAGCAGCCACTGGCCGCGTTCGTCGCGCCGCAGCAGGTTGATCGCCTCCATCTGGCACAGCAGTTCCTGCAGCAGCGAATCGGTGAGCATCGGCTCCAGCGCCAGCAGTTCCTCTTCGTCCAGCCCACGCCCCTGCGCGCGCGCCTCGCGGAAGCGCCCGAGCAGGCGCAGCAGGCCGTACAGCTCGCAGCCCTGCGGCAGGCGCAGGGCGACCGGCTGGTAGCGGAACGCGGCGATCGACGACGCCAGCGAGGCGCCCAGCAGCACCGACACCCAGCCCAGGTAGATCCACAGCAGCAGGATCGGCACGAACGCCACCGTGCCGTACAGCTTCTGGTAGGACTGGAAGCTGCCCAGGTACAGGCCCATGCCCCACTTCACCAGTTCCAGCATCACCACCGCCAGCAGGGCGCCGGGGATGGCATGGCGCCACTTCACGGTGTGGTGCGGGACCACCCGGTAGACCAGCATCACGCAGGCGAACTCGATCAGCACCGGCGCCAGGCGCAGCGCCAGGTCGGCCAGCCAGCGGCCCTCGACAGTGCCGAACAGCGGCAGCGCGAACACCTTGGCCGACACCGCCAGCGAGGCCGCCGCGAGCATCGCGCCCAGGGTCAGCACGGTCCAGTACACCAGGAAGCGGGTCAACCGCGGCCGCGCCGAGGCCACCCGCCAGATGCGGTTGAAGATCTGCTCGATGCTGTTGAGGGTGATCAGCAGCGACGCCACCAGCGCGATGAAGCCGGCCGCGGTGAGCTGGCCGACGCTGGCCGAGAACTGCCGCAGGTAGCCCTCGGCCGCGCGCGCGGCCGAGGGCACGAAATTGGAGAACACGTAATCGCTGAGCGCCTCGCTCCAGCGGTCGAACATGGGGAACGCCGACAGCACCCCGAACACCACGATCGCCAGCGGCACCAGCGCGAACACGGTGGTGTAGGCCAGCGCGCCGGCCGCCTCGAACAGGCGGTCGTCGAGGAAACGGTGCCACAGGAAACGGGCGAAACTGGCCCGGCGCCCGCTGTCACGGACCCGTTCCATCCATAGATTGAGCGAATCCAGGGGTTCCATTCGGCAAGGGTACCCGATGCAAAGCGCGGCCCGCATCGCCGATACTGCCGCCTCCCGTGTGATGAGTGGATGGTGCGATGGCGGAAATCCTGGTGCTGTACTACAGCCGCGGCGGCTCGGTGGCGCGGCTGGCGCGGCAGATCGCCCGCGGCATCGGCGAGGTGCCGGGCATGGGCGCGCGCCTGCGCACGGTGCCGCCGGTCGCCGCCGTCACCCAGACCAGCGCGCCGCCGGTGCCGGAAGACGGCGCCCCCTATGTCGAGATCGCCGACCTGGCCGAATGCGCGGGCATCGTGCTCGGCAGCCCGACCCGCTTCGGCAACATGGCCGCGCCGGTCAAGCATTTCCTCGACGGCCTCGGCGCGGAGTGGGTCAACGGCACCCTGTCCGGCAAGCCGGCGGCGGTGTTCACCTCCACCGCGTCGATGCACGGCGGGCAGGAATCGACCCTGCTGTCGATGCAGCTGCCGCTGCTGCACCACGGCTGCCTGATCGTCGGCATTCCGTTCACCGAACCGGCGCTGAGCCACACCACCAGCGGCGGCACGCCATACGGCGCCAGCCATGTGGCCGGCGCCCAAGACGACCCGCAGCCGAGCGACGACGAAGCCCACCTGGCGCGCGTGCTCGGCCGGCGCGTGGCCGACATCGCGCGGAGGCTGGCGCGATGAGCACGGCGACACGACGGCACCCGACCCTGCTGCTGGCGCTGATCGCGCTGGCCGCGCTCTACACCTGGTGGTTCCTGGACGACAAGCACTGGCTGGCGACGCAGTTGGTGTTCACCGGGCCGCCGCTGCTGCTGGCCATCGCCCTGCGCCTTGGCTGGCGGCTGGCGCCGTTCTGGTCGGGCGTGTTCGCGCTGGGCTGGTTCAGCCATGGCGTGATGAGCGCCTGGAGCCACCCGGAGACCGCGCCGCTGGCGTGGCTGGAAATCGCGCTGTCGCTGCTGGTGATCACACTGGCCAGCCTGCCGGGCCTGCGCGCGCGCTTCGCCAGGAAGCGCCCGTAAAGGCGGGGCCCGCCCCGCACGGGGACTGCCGGCAAAAACCCCATGCGGGCGGACCCGGTCCGCGGCGCGGCTTATCATTTGCACCATCACCGTTTGGATTCACCGCCATGATGGAAGACCTCCTGATCGTCACCACCGGTGGCACGATCGACAAGATCTATTTCGACGACAAGTCCGACTACCAGATCGGCGATCCGCAGATCGGCATGATCCTGCGCGAACTGGGCGTGACCTTCCGCTTCAACGTCATCCCGATCCTGCGCAAGGATTCGCTGCACATCACCGACGCCGACCGCGAACTGATCCGCGCCACCATCGCCGCCCAGCCCACCCGCCACGTGCTGGTCACCCACGGCACCGATTCGATGGTGGCCACCGGCAAGGTGCTCAAGACCATCCCCGGCAAGACCATCGTGATGACCGGCGCGCTCAGCCCGGCGCGCTTCCGCGGCTCGGACGCCGAGTTCAACATCGGCTGCGCGATCGGCGCGGTGCAGTCGCTGCCCGAAGGCGTCTACATCGCCATGAACGGCCGCGTCTGGAACCCGGACAAGGTGCGCAAGAACGTCGAGGCCAACCGTTTCGAGTCGCTCTGAGTGGCCCGCGGTACCCGCGCCACCGCCGCGCTGGACAAGGCCGGGGTCGCCCACGGACTGCATGCCTACGATTACGCCGCCGAGGTGGACAGCAAGGGCATGGCCGCCGCGCAGGCGCTGGGCATCGCGCCGGAACTGGTGTTCAAGACGCTGATGGCGTGGGTGGACAGGCAGCCGGTGGTCGCGGTGATCCCGTGCGACCAGCGGTTGTCGCTGAAGAAGCTTGCCGCCGCCTGTGGCGGCAAGCACGCGCAGATGATGGAAGTGGCCGAGGCCGAGCGCCGCAGCGGCTACAAGGTCGGCGGCATCAGCCCGTTCGCGCAGCAGCGCCCGGCCGTCGTGCTGTTCGCCAGCGCCGCGCTGCGGCACGCCCGCATCTGGATCAACGCCGGCCAGCGCGGACTGCTGCTGGACATCGCCCCGGACGACGCGCAGCGCGTGCTGCAGGCACGCTGCGCCGACCTGTGCGAAGAATGACCGCGCCGCTGCCGCGGGCGCGGCACCCGCGGCGGCCCGCCTGAACCCGCAACCGCACACACGACGGCGCCCCCCCCCCGCAACACCTGCCGGACGCGCGCGGGCAACGGCACCGCCACGCCAGGCAGCCGGCGCGGCAGGAACGGTGGCCACTTAATATGAAAAGCCCCGCTTGCGCGGGGCTTTCCGTCTGCGGCCTGGCCCGGGGACTCAGCCGTCCAGGCGCACCAGCCAGCCGTGGCGGTCGGGCAGGCGGCCGTACTGGATGTCGGTCAGCTCCTTGCGCAGCGACATGGTCACCTCGCCGGCCGGCGCGTCCAGGTTGCCGACGGTGAAGCCCTCGCCCTTGAGCTGGCCGATCGGGGTGATGACCGCGGCGGTGCCGCAGGCGAACACCTCGGTGATGTCACCCGACGCCACGCCCTGCTTCCACTCATCGATGGACACCTTGCGCTCTTCCACGGTCATGCCGCGGTCGCGCGCCAGCTGCAGGATGGATTCGCGGGTGATGCCTTCCAGGATCGAGCCCGACAGCGCCGGGGTGACCAGCCTGTTTTCCTTGCCGTAGACCAGGAACACGTTCATGCCACCCAGCTCTTCCAGGTACTTGCCCTCGACCGGGTCGAGGAACAGCACCTGCGAGCAGCCCTGCGCCTGTGCCTGCTGCTGCGGCAGCAGCGACGCGGCGTAGTTGCCGCCGCACTTGGCCGCGCCGGTGCCGCCCTTGGCCGCACGCGCGTAGTCGGTGGACAGCCAGATCGCCACCGGCGCCACGCCCTTGGCGAAGTACGGGCCGGCCGGGCTGGCGATCACGTAGTAGCTGGCCTTGTGCGCGCCGCGCACGCCAAGGAACGCCTCGTCGCCGATCATGAACGGGCGGAAGTACAGGCTGGCCTCGTCGGCGCCGGACACCCAGTCCTTGTCCACCGCGATCATCTGCTTCAGCGACTCGACGAAGATTTCCACCGGCAGCTCGGGCAGCGCCAGGCGCGCGGCCGACCGCTGCAGGCGGCGGCCGTTGGCCTCGGGACGGAACGTCCACACCGACCCGTCGGCATGGCGGTAGGCCTTGATGCCCTCGAAGATCTCCTGCCCGTAGTGCAGCACCGCCGCGGCCGGATCCAGCGCGATCGGGCCGTACGGCATCACCGCCGCGTCATGCCAGCCGGTGTCCTTGTCCCAGCGCACGGCCACCATGTGGTCGGTGAAGTGCAGGCCGAAACCCGGCTTCTCCAGGATCTTGGCGCGCTCGGCGGCGCTGCGCGGGTGGTCCGAACGGGTGACGTGGAAGCTCAGAGACTGGGACACCGGATGTTTCCTTCCAGATTGCGGGTTTTGAAGCCGGCCCGCACCCGGGCCAGCGCGTGGGACACCTTACAGCATGCCCGTTTCGAGCCGTGCCGCCTCGGACATCATGTGCTTGCCCCACGGCGGGTCGAACACCAGTTCGACGTCGGCGGCGGCCACGGTCGGGATCATCTCCAGCTTGCTGCGCACGTCGTCGACCAGGATCTCGCCCATGCCGCAGCCGGGCGCGGTGAGGGTCATGCGCACGTCCACTTCGCGCCGGCCAGCGTCCAGGTGCTTGATGTCGACCTCGTAGATGAGCCCGAGATCGACGATGTTGAACGGGATTTCCGGGTCGAAACAGGTCCGCAGCTGCTCCCATACCAGCTTTTCCACGTCCTCGTCGCCGGCGCCCTCGGGCAGTTCCAGCCCCGGCGGCGGCTCCTTGCCGATGGCATCACCGTCCTTGCCGGCGATGCGGAACAGGTTGCCTTCGACGAACACGGTGTAGCTGCCCCCAGCGCCTGGGTGATGTAGCCGTAGCTGCCGGCCGGCAGGGTCACGCTGTCGCCCTGGGGCACCATGACGGCCGGGCAATCGCGTTCGAAATGGACGGGTTCGCTGCTGCGGGAGTACATGTGGATCGATATGGGGACGCGGACGCTACCCGCAAGACGGCCATTTTAGCCGACTGGGCGCGCCGGCCGCTGAAGGGCTATGCTGCGTGACCTTTTCGGAAATGCCCATGCCACCTGCCCCACGCCCGCCCGGCCGCCCCCAGCATTGGCTCTGGCCCCTGCTGTTGCTGCTGGGCAGCGCCACCCTGGCCATCGCCTGGCTGATGGTCGCACTGGCCACCGGCTCGCAGGCCGGCTGGATGGCGGTCGCCGCGGCCGCAGAGGCCGCCTGGATGTTGCGCCTGGGCACGCTGGCCGCCGGCAGGACCCGGATCGCGCTGGCGATGCTGGCCACGCTGTTGATCGCGCTGGCCGCCAACTGGGGCATCGCCGCGGCCTATATCGGCGGCCCGATGGGCCTGGCGCCCTGGGAATCGGCGCTGCGCCTGGGCCCGCACCTGGCCTGGACCCTGATCGGACTGGCCAACGGCACCACCGAGATCCTGTGGCTGCTGGCCGGGTTGGCGGTGGCATGGTGGCTGGCGCGCTGAATTGAACTGCCCGGTGCCGCGCAGGTGCCGGGCAGGATTCATGCGGGGCAAGCCCCGCATCTACAGAAACGCGGGGTTGCCGGATCGCGTCCGTAGGTGCCGGGCTTGCCCGGCACGGGGCTTCACCGGGCAGGATTCATGCGGGGCAAGCCCCGCATCTACGGAAGCGCGGGGGTTGCCGGATCACGCCGTAGGTGCCGGGCTTGCCCGGCACGCGGCTTCACCGGCAAGGATTCATGCGGGGCATGCCCCGCATCTACAGAAACGCGGGTTTGCCGGATTCGGATCGCGCCGTAGGTGCCGGGCTTGCCCGGCACGGGGCTTCATCGGCAAGACTTCATGCGGGGCAAGCCCCGCATCTACGGGGTTCCAGATATGCGAGATTGCCGGCTAGCGGCCGGCACTGCCTCAATGCCCGCCGTCCAGCGCCTTGAGCTCACTGACCAGCGCGCCCGCCATCTCGGCGCCATCGCCGTACAGCATGCGCGTGTTGTCGGCATAGAACAGCGCGTTCTCGATGCCGGCGAAGCCGGTGCCCTTGCCGCGCTTGATGACGATGGTGTTGCGGCTGCTGACCACGTCCAGGATCGGCATGCCGTAGATCGGGCTGGACGGGTCGGTCTTCGCCACCGGGTTGACCACGTCGTTGGCGCCGATCACCAGCGATACATCGGTGCTGGCGAACTCGGGATTGATGTCGTCCATGTCCGCGATCAGGTCGTAGGGCACGCCGGCCTCGGCCAGCAGCACGTTCATGTGCCCGGGCATGCGCCCGGCGACCGGGTGGATGGCGAACTTCACCTTGACCCCGCGTTCGATCAGCCGCTGCGCCAGCTCCCATATCTTGTGCTGGGCCTGGGCCACCGCCATGCCGTAGCCGGGCACGATCACCACCCGCTCGGCGAAGGCCATCATCGCCGCCACGTCGGCGGCCTCGATCGGCTTCTGGCTGCCGCTGATTTCCGCCGCGCCCTGCCCGCCACCGCCGAAGTTGGAGAACAGCACGCCGCTGATCGGCCGGTTCATCGCCTTGGCCATCAGCCGCGTCAGCAGGATGCCGGCCGCGCCGACCATCATGCCGGCGATGATCAGCGCCTCGTTGCCCAGCACGTAGCCTTCGAAGGACACCGCCAGCCCGGTGAAGGCGTTGTACAGCGAGATCACCACCGGCATGTCGGCGCCGCCGATGGGCAGGGTCATCAGCACGCCCAGCGCCAGCGCCGCCACGAAGAAGGCGATGATCGCCAGCGGCTGCAGGCTCAGCGCCGCCCACACCCCAGCGCCACCATCGCCACGGCCACCAGCAGGTTGAACGCCTGCTGCCCGGGGAAGGTGACGCGCTTGTCCAGGCGGCCGTCGAGCTTGGCCCAGGCGATGACCGAACCGGACAGCGACACCGCGCCGATGGCCGCGCCGACCACCGCCAGGGCCAGCACCGTGGCCGACGGCTGCCGTGCCGCGAGCGCGGCGATGGCTTCCGCGCTCCAGTGGCTGGTGTCGCGGCCGGCGACGTCGGCGAAACGCAGCAGTTCCACCGCGCCGATGGCCGCGGCCGAGCCGCCGCCCATGCCGTTGTACAGCGCCACCATCTGCGGCATGTCGGTGATGGCGACCTTCCTGGCCGACACCCAGGCCAGCGCGGTGCCCAGCACCAGCGCCACCAGGATCAGCGCGATGTTGTGCAGCCCCGGCAGGAAGAACGTGGCGACGGTGGCCAGCAGCATGCCCACGCCCGCCCAGTGGATGCCGCTGCGCGCGGTCCTGGGCGAGGCCATGCGCTGCAGGCCCAGCAGGAACAAGGTGGCGGCCACCAGGTAACTCGCCTTGACCAGCAACGCCATGCTCATGCCGCTTCCTCCTGAACCCGGGTTTCCACAATGCCGGCGTGACGATCGCGGCGGTGATGCTCGCGCATCTCGATCGCGGTCTTCAGCAGCCCGATCATGCCCAGCCCGAACGCCACCAGCCCCAGCGACAGCTGCGACAACGCCGCGGTGTCCGCCAGCGCCGCGCCCACCAGCCCCAGCACGATCGGCAGCAGCGCCTCGGCGGTCAGCAGCCAGAGCATCCAGCCGCCCTTGCGCGGGTCCTCCCAGACCCGGCGCGAGAGCCGGTTCTGGTGCGGGTCGGGTCCTGCAGCGAAGACAGGCCGATGCCGACGCCGGCATACAGCAGGGCGTTGTTGAAGGCATCGAGCAGGCCATCCAGGCCCCTGAACAGGGGCAGCGCGGCATGGCCGAGCGCGACCAGCAGCGCCGGATACTGCAGGTAGCTGAGCCACTGGAACAGCTGCCGCACCTCGATCCGCCGCGCCGGCGGCGGGGCTACCCGTGCGCTCACTTGCCCGGCCCTTGCGCCGCCCTGGAGCTCTTGAACATCTCCAGCATGCGCTCGGTGACGACGTAGCCGCCGGCGGCGTTGCCCGCGCCCAGGGCGACGGCGATGAAGCCGATGGCCTTCTCCAGCGTGGTATCGGCATGGCCCAGCACCACCATCGCCCCGATCAGCACGATGCCGTGGATGAAGTTGGAACCGGACATCAGCGGGGTGTGCAGGATCACCGGCACCCGCGAGATGATCACGTGGCCGGCGATGGCCGCCAGCATGAAGATGTACAACGCCACGAACCCGTCGTTCATTGCTGCCCTCTCCGAGGCCGGAACTGCCCGTCCCGCATCATAACCATGCGATGAACGCCGGCGCGACCGTTGCCGTCAACCGATCCGCCCGCCGCGCGTTATCGATGCCAGAACCCCCGGAACGCTACCCTGTGCTGGTGACCCCGCCGCCGCTGACGCCCGTTGCCGCCCCCGCCTCGCTGGACGCCTTCCTGGCCGGCGTCGGGCCGCGTGCGTTCCGCTTCGCCGAGGCCGGCCTGCGCCAGCGCGACGATGCGCTGGACGCGGTGCAGGACGCGATGGAACGGATGCTCGGCTACCGCGACCACCCGGCCGAGGAATGGACGCCGCTGTTCTGGAGCATACTGCGCCGGCGCATCATCGACCTGCAGCGCCGACGCGGCTTCCGGCTGAAGTTCTGGGCGCCGGCGCAGGACGAGGACGGCCCGATCGACTGGGCCGACGACCGCCCGGGGCCGGCGCAGGAACATGAGCAGCGCGAGGATTACGCGCGGCTGGTGCAGGCATTGCGGCAATTGCCGGCACGCCAGCGCGAGGCGTTCGGCCTGCGCGTGCTGCAGGAGCTGGACGTGGCGACCACCGCCCGGATCATGGGCTGCTCGGAAGGTTCGGTGAAAACCCATCTGTCGCGCGCGCGCGACGCATTGCAGAAACAACTGGAGGCCACGCGGTGAACCGCCTGCCCACATCCCGCAACGACGACTTCGACCGCTCGCTGCGGCAGCTGCAACAGCATGCCGAAGGCGCGGTTTCCGCCGCTACGCTGGCACGCCTGCGCCAGGCGCGCCGGCACGCCACCGCCGGCGCCGACGCCGGCGCCTCGCCGTGGCGTCGCCGCGGCTGGTGGCTGGCCACCGCCTGCTCGGCGGTACTGGCGGTGACGGTGGCGGTGCAGTTCAACCGCACCGCGCCGGTACTGCCTCCCAGCGTGGCGGCCGACCCCGCCACCGACCTGTCCGATGATGCCCTGCTGTTCGACGAAAGCCCGGAGCTGTACCTGTGGCTCGGTTCGGACGCGGTGGCGATGGAGTGATGATCATGAACATCCGCCTTTGCCTGCTGCCACTGTTGCTGGCCGTCGCCGCGCCGGCATTCTCCCAGCCGTCGCAGCCGTCGCTGCCCGAGTGGGAGCAGCTCACCCCGGCCCAGCGCGAAACCCTGATCGCGCCGATGCGCGACCGCTGGAACGCCTCGCCCGAGCACCGCCAGCGCATGTACGAGCATGCCCGCGGCTGGCAGCAGATGAGCCCCGAGCAGCGCTCGCAGGCGCGCCGCGGCATGCACCGCTTCCAGAACATGTCGCCGCAGCAGCAGCGCGAGGCCCGCGCCCTGTTCGCGAAGATGCGCACCCTGGACAAGGCCCAGCGCCAGCAACTGCGCGAGCAGTGGCACCGGATGACGCCGGAACAGCGCCGGCAGTGGCTGGAGGCCAATCCGGCCGATTGAAGGGGGGCGGCAAGCACCACGGCCGGCGCCCCTGCGGTTACCGGCGCGCGCCCATCCGGACAGGTCCGCGTCATGCCATGGTGCTTGATGGAGCGCGCGGACGGGCTGAGCGCTACACGGCCCGGCACCGTGGAAATCCGCAGGACAATGTCGGGCTTTCTTGTTCAGCCCAACCCGCGTGCCATCATTCATTTGACAGAGGCGGCAGCCGTGTCACCCCGGATACCGAGTCGGCATGCAGCAGGACGCGGTTGTCCGCACAGCATTGCGGCGGCGCCTCGGGCCGCCACTCGAACACGCCCGAAACCGTGGCCGCCGCCCGCCGCGCCCGCAACACGTCACGCGTGCCGAACAGCTCTTCCAGAATCACGGGAGGGCCTGCCAGCGTAATGATCCGCACATGCGAATCATCGCAGTCATACAGATAGACACCATGGTGCATGGCCGTCGCGACACAGGCCGGCACCTGCACATGCCTGCCCGCATATTTTTCCGGGCTTTCGGCCAAGTGCCGGTACGCAATCCGTAACGGTTCGTCGGCGAAGGCAGGCCCACTACCCGGGCCGCTTGCCGCCAACCACGCGACGACAACCCCAGTGTGCAGCTTCATACCGGCGGGATCTCCCCGCGGCCGGGCGCTCGGGCCACACGGTCCTGGCCAGCAGTTCGTCGTTCCAGTCGAAGGCCAGCGCGCCATCCTTGAGGAACAACGAGACGAAATTGAGCACGTTGCGCGCGTACATCTCGCTGGCGTGGATGGCGCCCATGCTGGCCAGGTCGAGCGGGCCGGCCACGGTCACCCCGCCCACGTCGAGGGTTTCGCCCGGCCGCGTCGCCTCGCAGTTGCCGCCGGTTTCGGCGGCCAGGTCGACGATCACGCTGCCCGGGCGCATCCCCGCGACCATCGCCGCGGTGACGATCTTCGGTGCCGGGCGGCCGGGCACGGCGGCGGTGCAGATCACCACGTCCACGCCCTTGAGGTGCTCGGCCAGGCGCCGCTGCTGCTCGGCGCGCTCGGCATCGGTGAGCGGGCGCGCGTAGCCGCCCTCGCCGGCGGCGCTGACCCCCAGGTCCAGGAACCTGCCACCCAGCGACTCGATCTGTTCGCGGGTTTCCGGGCGCACGTCGAAGCCCTCCACCTGCGCGCCCAGGCGCCGGGCGGTGGCGATCGCCTGCAGGCCGGCCACGCCGGCGCCGACCACCAGTACCTTCGACGGGCGGATGGTGCCGGCAGCGGTGGTCAGCATCGGGAAGAAGCGCGGCGCCAGCTGCGCGGCGATCAGGGTGGCCTTGTAGCCGGCCATGCCGGCCTGCGAGCTGAGCACGTCCATGGCCTGCGCGCGGGTGGTGCGCGGCAGCCGTTCCAGCGGGAACGCCAGCAGCTGCCGCGCCTGCAGCGCGGCGGCACGCGCGGCATCGGCCTGCGGCTGCAGGGTGCCGACCAGCACCGCACCGGGCTTGAGCTGCCCGATCAGCTGCGACGACGGCGCCTGCACGCACAGCACCAGGTCGGCGGCGTCCACGGCCTCGTCGATCTGCGCGCCGGCGTCGCGGTAGGCCTGGTCGGTGAACCCGGCGGCCAACCCGGCACCGGCCTGCACCTGCACCTTCGCCCCGGCCGCCAGCAGCTTCTTCACCGTTTCCGGCGTGGCCGCCACGCGCCGCTCGCCCGCCGCGGCTTCCTTCAACACCCGTACCTCAACGGCCATGCCCGTCCCCGATGCGCAGTGGAATACGCCGGGGATCGTAGCAAAGCGGGTCGGGCCTCAGTGCACCGTGGGGGTCTGCGGGTCGAGCCGGTCGATCACGCCCTGCATGGCGCTGTCGAACGCGCCGTCATCCACGTGCGGGCGCAGGCGGCCGAGCCGCTCCATCACCACCAGCTCCTCCGGCGAGGCCACGCAGAAGCGGATGCCGCGGCGGTTGACGAACAGCAGGCGCGAGGAGATCGGGCTGACCCAGGACAGCTTGCCGGCCTGCACCTTGCCGTCCTTGTCGATGAAATCCAGCCAGGTGCCGATATCCATGGCACGGTAGCGGGCGGCATCGGCGTGGTCCACGCTCTCCGGGCGCGCCTCGGCGCCCAGGTCCAGCGCCGCCGATTCCTGCGCCGGCGGCGTCGGCAGGCTGACCTGCGGCAGCTCGGGCAGTGCCCGTTCCAGCTCCGGGCGGGCCTCGGCGATGGCCTGCAGCGTGTCGTGCAGCGCGTCGATCGCGCCGACGCTGCCTTCGCCATGCAGGCCGACGCTGGCGAACACCTTGCGCAGCCCCGGCTGGAGGGACTGCAGCCATGGCTTGCCGACCACATGCCGGCGCGCCTCGGCCACTTCCTCCAGCAGCACGTCGGCCAGCCCCAGCGCCTCGGCCACCGACTCGCCGTCGTCGCCTTCGCGCAGCAGGCTCATGGTCAGGTGGTGGTTCCAGGGCTGGCGCAGGAAGCCTTCGATGGCCGCCGGCAGCGGCGCGCCCTGCAGCCGCCGCTCCAGTTCGGCCAGCGCACGGCTGCGGGCCAGCTCCAGCTTCTCCTGGCCGCGCTGGGTCTCGGTCGCGCGGCGCTCGGCGATCTCGATGCGGCGCCGGTGCTGGGCGAGGAACTCGCGGAACTCCTCTTCCAGGGTCAGGAAGATCGCCAGGTTCTCGTTGAACTCGGCGATCAGCCGGTCGATGATCTCCTCGACCTTGCCCATCAGCGCGCGCTCGGCCTGGCTTTCGCCGGCGTTGCCCTCGCAGGCCTCGGCCAGCGAGTTGAGCAGGCGCCGCGCCGGGTGGGTCTTCTGCACGAACATGCGCCGGTCCAGCAGCGCGACCTTGACGAACGGCACCACCAGGCGGCCGATCAGTTCGCGCGAGCGGCCTTCCAGCTCGCGCTCGTCGAGCATCACGTCGAACAGCATGCCGACCAGGTCGATGGCGTCCTCGTCCTGCGGGTCCAGCCGCGCCTGCCCGGGATCGACGCCGAGCCGGGTGGCGCCTGAAATCACTTCGTTCTTGAGCCGCTGCGCCAGCGATTCGCTCTGGTCGCCCACCGCCGCGCGCAGCGTCGCCGTGGGCGTGGCCTGCAGCAGCGACAGCACCGACATCATTTCGTGCTGGCTGAGCGGGCGCTGCTGGCCGACCGCCACCTGCGCGGCGGCGGTGGCGTCCTCGCGCACATGCCGGGTCTGCGCCAGCAGCTCGTGCAGCGCTTCCAGGATCATGTTCTGCCCGCTCGCCGACGGGGCGCCGTCATAGCCCCCGGGTGGCCGGCCTGCAGTTCGCTGCGGTGCCGCGCCCAGCGCTCGGTGAAGCGGCGCGCCCAGGCCGGCGCGTGCTGGGGATCGGAGAGGTCTTCGTCGTCGCCCTGCGCCATGCCGGGATCGGCATCGGCCGGGCGCGGTGGGCGCGCGGCGGGTGCCGGGCGCGGCGGCGGCTGCGAAATGCCCGGCATTACCCCGGCCTGCGCCAGGCGTTCGTCGACATCGCGGTAGATGCGCCCCACCTGCACGGCGAATTCCCGCTCGCACAGCTTGATCAGCACCAGCCGCACTTCGGCGGCCAGGTCGCACACGCCGAACGCCTCGTGCACCGCCACGCCGATATGTTCGGGGCCGATCGGATTGAGATCGATGTCCAGCCCGTCCACGCCGCTGATCCAGGCCAGGCGGCGGTCGAGCCGCGCCAGCACCGGCTTCCATTCGCGCAGCACCACCGCCGCGAAATTGCGCACCGCCAGCCGTGATTCCAGGTCGTGTTCGGAGACCAGGCTCAGCCCGCCATCGCCCTGCCCGGCCTGCGCCAGCGCGGCCTCGGCCGACAGCGGCGCGGCGGCCTCCAGCGCGCTCCACGCCTGGCGCAGGTGCGCGCTGAAACGCGCGGTGATGTCGTCGCGGCGCCGGCGCAGCTCGCGCATGCCGTCGAGGAACACCAGCTGCGACGCGCCCGCGGTCTCGGCGCGGTCGAACAGGGCATCGTCGAACCCGGCCAATACCCGGGCAAACGTGGCCGAAAGCGGGGGCAGCGCGGCTTCGCGCGCCAGCGCCAGCAGGTCCGGGTTATGGCCGGGGCGCTCTGGAGGATGCGGCTGGGACATCATGCGCAGTGGCTCCGCACCTTCGCAGGCGCTGCTCCTGTAAGGATCGTATGGAAGAAAGCGGACAGCCCCCGGTCTCCGCCCACGCATGGTAGGGGGAGAAGCTGAACAGGGCCAGTGATGCAGTCCGCACTTTGTACCTCGCCACCGGCAACCCGGCATGTCGCGCCATGCTAAGCGTACCGCGGTGAATTGGCGAGAAATCCGCCAGGCGGGGGCTTCGACCGAGTGCTCAGATTCGCCCGCCCCCGCCGGACGGCCCTGCGCACCCCGGTGTCTATAATCCATGGCCGTCTTTCCCACGAATGCCCCATGTCCGATTCCTGCTTCCTGCAAGCGCTGGACCAGCGCCGCTCGGTCCCGTCCCTGCAACTGGCCGAACCGGGTCCGGACGACGCCACCGTGCTGGCCATGCTGGCGGCCGCGACGCGCGTGCCCGACCACGGCAAACTGGTGCCGTTCCGCGTGCTCCGCGTGCGGGGCGAGGCCCGCCACGCGCTGGGCGAGTACCTGGCCCGGCGCAGCCGCGAGCGCACCCCGGATGCCGCGCCGGCGGTGATCGAGAAGGACCGCCAGCGCTTTTCGCATGCGCCGCTGGTGCTGACAGTGGTCGCGCGCCTGCAGGACAACCCCAAGGTGCCCGCGCAGGAGCAGCTGCTGACCGCCGGCTGCGTCTGCTTCGCCCTGCTGCAGGCCGCGCAGGGCTTCGGCTTCGGCGCGCAGTGGCTGACCGCCTGGATGGCCTATGACGAAGGCGTGGCACGCCACCTGGGGCTGGCCGCGAACGAACGCATCGTCGGCTTCATCCATATCGGCACGCCGAAGCTGCAGGTGCCCGAGCGCGCGCGGCCGGATCCGGCCGGCCTGCTGCAGGACTGGCAGCCGTGAGCGATGCCGGGGCCCCGCGGCCGCTGTACCTGGTCGACGCCAGCCTGTACGTGTTCCGCGCCTGGCACTCCATGCCCGACAGCTTCCAGGACGCGCAGGGCTGGCCCAGCAACGCCGTGCATGGCTTCGCCCGCTTCCTGCTGGAGCTGCTCGAACGCGAGCGCCCGGCGCACATCGCCATTGCCTTCGACGAGGCGCTGGACAGCTGTTTCCGGCACCGCCTGTATCCGGCCTACAAGGCCAACCGCGAGCCGGCGCCGGAGGCGCTGCGCCGCCAGTTCGCGCACTGCAAGGCGCTGTGCGCGGCGCTGGGGCTGGAAGTGCTGGCCGACCGCGACTACGAGGCCGACGACCTGATCGGCAGCGCGCTGCACGCGGGCCGTGGCCAGGCGCTGCGCGGGGTGATCGTCTCGGCCGACAAGGACCTGTCGCAGCTGCTGCTCGATCACGACGAGCAGTGGGACTACGCGCGCAACCAGCGCTGGGGCGCGGACGGGGTCAAGGCGCGCCACGGCGTGCATGCGCACCAGATCGCCGACTACCTGGCGCTGTGCGGCGACGCGGTGGACAACATCCCCGGCATCAGCGGCATCGGCGCCAAGTCGGCGGCGGTGCTGCTGGCCCACTTCGGCAGCCTCGACGCGCTGCTGGAGCGGATCGACGAAATCCCGTTCCTGCGCCTGCGCGGCGCCGCGCAGATGGCCGTGCGGCTGCGCCAGCAGCGCGAACTGGCGCTGCTGTTCCGGCAACTGACCACCATCGCCGTGGATGCGCCGCTGGCCCCGGCCACGCCCGGGTTCACCCGCTTGGCGGCCGACGCCGACATGCTCGACGGCCTGTGCGGATCGCTGCGCTTCGGCCCGTTGACCCGGCGCCGGCTGCGGGCCGCCGCCGGCCTGGAAACCGCCTTCCCTTCCACCTACGAACCCGCATGAGCCAGAACACCGCAGCCCCCGCGTCGTCTACGAAGGCCGCTACCAGCGCATGGTGGTGCGCGGCACCTGGGAATACAGCGAACGCACCCACGCCGGCGGCCTGGCCGCGATCATCATCGCCGTCACCCCCGACGACGAGGTGCTGTTCGTCGAGCAGTTCCGGGTACCGCTGCAGGCGCGCACGATCGAAATGCCGGCCGGGCTGGTCGGCGACATCACCGCCGGCGAATCGATCGAGGCCTCGGCGGTGCGCGAACTGGAAGAGGAAACCGGCTGGACCGCCGACCATGCCGAAGTGCTGATGATCGGCCCGACCTCCTCCGGCGCCAGCAGCGAGAAGATCGCCTTCGTGCGCGCCACCGGCCTGCGCCGGGTGGGCGACGGCGGCGGCGACGACAGCGAGGACATCACCGTGCACAGCGTCCCGCGCGCGCGCGCCGCGGCATGGCTGGTGGAGAAAATGGGCCAGGGCTACGAGCTGGACGCCAAGCTCTGGGCCGGGCTGTGGATGATCGAACACCACCTGGATGGCCGCCCGCGATGAGCCGGCTCGACGCCCCCGCCGACATCCTCGCCCCGCCGCTGCTGGGCCCGCAGGACCCGCCGCCGTTCACCGTGCACAACCCGTACGGCCGTTCGCCGTTCCTGCTGCTGGCCGACCACGCCGGGCAACGGGTTCCCGCCGCGCTCGGCGACCTGGGCGTGGCGCCGGCCGAACGGGACCGGCACATCGGCTGGGACATCGGCATCGCCGGCACCACCCGGGCACTGGCGCGGCAGCTGGACGCCTTCGCCATCGAGCAGACCTATTCGCGGCTGGTGATCGACTGCAACCGGCCGCTGGCCTCGCCAACGCTGATCCCCGAAACCAGCGATGGCACCGCCATCCCGGGCAACGCTGGATTGAGCCGGTCGCAACGGCAGCAACGCATCGGCGCCATCCACGCGCCGTATCACGCCCGCATCGCCACCGAACTGGACCGCCGCCGCGATGCCGGCATGCCGACACTGCTGGTGATGATGCACAGCTTCACCCCGGTGATGAACGGCGCCGCCCGCCCATGGCATGCCGGCGTGCTCTACCACCGCGACGCGCGGTTCGCGCAGGCGCTGCTGCAGGCGCTGCGCGAGGAAGGCGACCTGGTGGTCGGCGACAACCAGCCGTATGCGGTCAGCAGTACCAGCGACTACGCGGTGCCGGTGCACGGCGAGGGCCGCGGACTGGTGCACGTGGAGCTGGAAATCCGCCAGGACCTGATCGCCGATGCCGCCGGCCAGCAGGCCTGGGCGGCGCGGCTGCAGCGCATCTTTCACGCCCTGCAGCCGACGCTGCTGGCGCACGCCGCCGCCGGCTAGCGCGGCGCGGTGCCGGCACGCGGCCGGCACCGCCGCCAGGTTCAGGCGAAGCTGTCGGTGGCGCGTACCAGCGCGTCGACGTTCTCTGCCTCGAACGCCGAATGCCCGAGGCCGGGGTGATGTGCAGCTGCGCTTTCGGCCAGGCCTTGTGCAGGTCCCAGGCGTTGGCCAGCGGGCACACCACGTCATAGCGGCCGTGCACGATCACGCCCGGGATGTCGGCGATGCGGTGCGCATCGCGCAGCAGCTGGTCCTCGACCTCGAAGAAGCCGCCGTTGACGAAGTAGTGGTTCTCGATGCGGGCAAAGGCCAGCGCGAACCGCGGGTCTTCGTGGCTGTTGATGAAATCGTCGTCCACGTGCAGGAAGCTGGTGGCCCCCTCCCACACGCTCCAGGCCTTGGCCGCGGCCAACCGGGTCGCCTCGTCGTCACTGGTCAGGCGCCGGTGGAACGCCGAGATCAGGTCGTGCCGCTCCACCGCCGGGATCGCGTTGACGTAGTGGTCCCAGGCGTCGGGGAACAGGCGGCTGGCGCCTTCCTGGTAGAACCACTCCAGTTCCCAGCGGCGCAGCATGAAGATGCCGCGCAGGACCAGCTCGGTCACGCGCTGCGGATGGGCCTGCGCATAGGCCAGCGCCAGGGTCGAGCCCCAGCTGCCGCCGAATACCTGCCAGCGGTCGACACCCAGGTGCACGCGCAGCTTCTCGATGTCGGCCACCAGGTCCCAGGTGGTGTTGTCCACCAGGTCGGCGTGCGGGGTGGAGCGGCCGGCGCCACGCTGGTCGAACAGGATGATCCGGTACTTCGCCGGGTCGTGGAACTGGCGCATCTTGGCGGTGCAGCCGCCGCCCGGGCCGCCATGCAGCATCACCACCGGCTTGCCGTCGGGGTTGCCGCACTGTTCGTAGTACAGCGTGTGGCGCTCGTCGACCTTGAGCGTACCGGTGTCGTAGGGCGTGATGGCGGGGTAAAGCGTGCGCATGCGCGGACTCACTGGCTGGGAGAACGCCCGATTGTAGAGCGCGGCGGCCGGGCCGGGTCGCGCCCCCGGGGCGCGGCCCGCTATGCGGCGCAGACCCGGTTGCGGCCCTCGCGCTTGGCGCGATAGAGCTGGCGGTCGGCCGCCGCCAGCAGCGTGCGCGGCGATTCCTGTCCGGGACGGCACTCGGCCACGCCGATGCTGGCGGTGACCACCAGGCCCGGGTCCACCTCGTCCATGCGCGCGCGGGCCAGGGCCAGGCGCAGTGCCTGCAGCCGCTGCAGCGCCTGCTCCAGGGTGAGGCCGCGCAGCACCGCCAGGAATTCCTCGCCACCATGCCGCGACACGAACTGCTCGCCGTCCAGGTGCTGGCGCAGCAGCTCGGCCACTTCGCGCAGCACCCGGTCGCCGCCGTGGTGGCCGTGGCGGTCGTTGATCTGCTTGAAATGGTCGATGTCGATCAGTGCCACGCACAGCGGCTCGCCGCGGTCGCCGGCGCGCTCGAGCGCCTGGCGCAGGTGGAACTCGGCCGCACGCCGGTTGGGCAGGCCGGTCAGCACGTCGTGGGTGGCCTGGTGCTCCAGCCGCTGCAGCAGGCGGTCGCGTTCGATCCCGGCCAGCTCCAGCGCGCGGTTCTTGTCGCTCAGCTCCTCGGTGCGCGCGGCGATCACCCGGCTGAGCCGGCGCTGGCTGCGCCGGTAGCTGGCGGTGCGCAGCCAGAACCCCAGCACCACGGCCGCGAGCAGCGCCAGGCCAAGCAGCACCCGCGAGGACGTGCGCTTCCACAGCGGCGGCACCACCTCCAGCGCCATCTGCGCGGTGCCCACCTCGGACTGCCGTGCCCAGTCCCGCGGCAACGCCATGGCCTGCACTTCCAGCCGGTAGCGGCCGGGCGGCAGGTTGGTGTACACGGCCTCGGTATCGCTGCCCGCCTCCACCCACCCGGCATCGAAGCCCCGCAGGCGGTAGCGGTAGCGCATCTTGTCCGGCGCGCGGAAATTGAGCGCGGCATAGGCCACCGCCACCCGGCGCGCGCCCGGCTCCAGCCGCAGCTGCGCCGCCGGGGCCCGGGCGACGCCGTCCACCGATACCGACTCGAATACCACCGGCGACGCCCTGCCGTCGTAGCGGCCCGCGATCCGCGGGTCGATCAGGCCCAGCCCGGCCGAGGTCGGGAACGCCAGCGCGCCGTTGTGGACACGCCAGCCGGCGGGCATGGAGGCGCCGTTGCCCTGGCTGCCGGGCATGCCGTCGCTGTGGTCCAGCACGTGCACGGCCAGCTGCCTGCGGGTGCCGGCGTCGATCTGGTCCAGTTCGGCGCGGGCGACGCGGAACACGCCGATATTGCTGGGCAACCACAGGTTGCCGGCCTGGTCGTCGATGATCCGGAACAGCTTGTCGCGCGGCAGTCCATGGCGATGGTCGTAGACCCGGAAGCTGCCGTTGCGCATGCGCAGCAGGCCGCGGTCGCTGGCGATCCACAGGTCGCCATCCGGGTCGCGCAGGAAATCGAACACGTACTGCGCGGGGATGTCGCCCTCGGCGCTCCAGGTGCGCAGCACGTCGTCGGGCCCCAGCGCGGCCATGCCGCCGGTGGTGCCGATCCACAGCGTGCCGTCCGGGTCGCGGTACAGCGCCTGCACCGTGGCCCCGGGCTGGTCCCTGCTGTCCAGGCGCAGTTGCAGGCGTCCATCGCGGTAATGGCTCAGGCCGTGGGTACCGCCGATCCACAGGCCGCCGTCAGGGTCGGCCAGCAGCGCGCGCACGATCGGCTCGCGCTGCCCGCCGACGCGGATCCGCTGCTTCACCCTGCCCTGCGCATCCAGCCCGAACACCCCCTGGTCGAAGGTCCCCGCCCACAGCGTGTCGTCACGCCAGGCCAGCGCCAGCACCGACGGGTCGCGGCCGCTTCCCGCGGCCAACCGCACCGGGTGCATGCGCCGCTGGTACCAGCGGTCCAGCCCCTCGGCGTGGCCGATCCACAGCGCGCGGTCCCCGCTCTGCAGGACCACGCGCACGTAATCGCTGCGCAGGCCATCGGCGCGGGTGAAACCGACCGCCGCCACTTCCGCCACGCGGTGCAGGCCATGGGTGCTGCCACTCCATACCAGGCCCTCGCGGTCGGCGAGCAGCGCCGCGCTGACCGGGCCGGGGGTGGGCAGCCGCTCGTCGCCGTCGCCGGCATGCCGCAGCAGCTCGCCGCTGCTGCTGGACAGGCTCATCCAGATCGCCCCGAGCCGGTCGCGCAGGACCGCGTCCACCCGCCGGCCGGGCTGCAGGTGGGTGACCTTGCCGGCGGCATCGCGCCAGTACACGCCATTGTCGGTGGCCAGCAGCCAACCGCCGGCGCCGTCGGCCGCGATCCCGCGCACGGCATGCCGCCCGGCCCACTCCGCCCAGGCCACGGCATGGCGCCCCTGCAACCGGTAGGCACCGGCGTCGGTGGCCACCAGTACCGCGCCCGCGTCGCCGTGCGCCAGCGCGTTGACGCGCACCGCGGGCAGGCCGGCCGCGGCACCGGCGGCGTGGATCCGGCCATGGGCGTCCATCCGCAGCAGGCGGTTGGCCGAGGCGATCCACAGGTCGCCGCCGGCTTCGCGCAGCAGCGCGGTCACCGGCAGGCGGCGCGCGCCGGGCTCGCCCAGGTGCTGCCAGCGCCCGCGGTGGTAGCGGAACACGCCATCGGCGGCGGTCCCGAACAGCACCCCGCCATCGGCCTCGGCAAGGATGCAGAACACGCCGGACAGCTCCGCGCCCGGGGTGTTCTGGCGGTCGAACACGGTGAAGTGGCGCCCGTTGAAGCGGACCACGCCCTCCCAGGTTCCGGCCCAGATGAAGCCGTCGCGGTCCTGCGCCAGCGCATGCACCAGGTTGTGCGGCAGTCCGTCGGCCATGGTCCAGTCGCTGACCATGTAGTGGCGGCCGTCCGCCGCCCGCGCCGCCGGCAGCCAGGCCAGGCAGGCAAGTACCAGGACCGCGTACCAGCACCAGGACGGCGGCCATGCGCTGCGCTCGCGGGAAACGGTGCCCCGGGCGATGTCGATACTACGGGCCAACGGAACCGCCCCCCTTCGCGGTCTGGCGCGGCCGGCCACCCAGGCCCGCCGCGCCAGACCAATCTACCACCGCCGGGGCGCGGCCATCCGCCGGCAGCGCCGGCGGCTGAGCGGTTCAGCTTGCCGCTTCGTCCGGCCGCACCCGGAACCAGGCCGCGTACAGCGCCGGCAGGAACACCAGGGTCAGTACCGTGCCGACGATCAGCCCGCCCATGATCGAGATCGCCATGGAGCCATAGAAGGCGCTGCGCGACAGCGGGATCATCGCCAGCACCGCGGCCAGCGCGGTCAGCACGATCGGCCGGAAGCGGCGCACGGTGGCATCGATGATGGCGTGCCAGCGGTCATGCCCGGCGTCGATGTCCTGCTGGATCTGGTCCACCAGGATCACCGAGTTGCGCATGATCATGCCCGCCAGGGCGATGGTGCCCAGCAGCGCGACGAAGCCGAACGGCACCCGGAAGATCAGCAGGAACAGGGTCGCGCCGATGATGCCCAGCGGTGCGGTGACCAGCACCATCGCCGCACGCGAGAAGCTGCGCAGCTGCAGCATCAGCAGGGTCACCACCACGATCAGGAACAGCGGCATGCCGGCCTTGATCGAGTTCTGCCCGCGCGCCGAATCCTCCACCGTGCCGCCGACTTCCAGCAGGTAGCCGTCAGGCAGGGCGGCGCGGATGCCGTCCAGGGTCGGCAGGATCTGCCCGGTGACCTCCGGCGGCAGCAGGCCGTCGGCGATGTCGGCACGCACGGTGACCGTGGGCAGGCGGTTGCGGTGCCAGATGATGCCGTCCTCGAACACGTACTCGAGCCGGGCCACCTGCGCCAGCGGTACCGCGGTGCCGCTGGGCGTGGGAATGGCCAGGCTGGCGAGCATGTCCAGCCGCGCGCGCTCGTCGTCCGGGCCGCGCAGCAGCATGCCGATCTGGCGGTTGCCCTCGCGGTAGGTGCTCACCTGCATGCCCGACAGCGAGCTGCTCAGGAAGTGCGCGATCTGCGCGCTGCTCACCCCCAGCGCGCGCGCGCGCTCCTGGTCCACCACCAGCCGCACCACCTTGCTCGGCTCGGACCAGTTGAGGTTGACGTTGGCCACGTGCGGGTTCTGCCGCACCTTGGCGGCGACCTCGCGGGCGATGGCCTGCACCCGGTCGATGTGCTCGCCGGACACGCGGAACTGCACCGGGTAGCCCACCGGCGGCCCGTTCTCCAGCCGGGTCACGCGCAGCTGCACGTCGGTGAAGCGCGGCACCACCTCCTTCAGCAGCCAGTCGCGCACCGCTTCGCGGGCGTGGATGTCCTGCGCCAGCACCACGAACTGGGCGAAATTGGTCGCCGGCAGCTGCTGGTCCAGCGGCAGGTAGAAGCGCGGCGAACCGCTGCCCACGTAACCGACGTAGTTGGCGATGTCCTGGCGCTGCTTGAGCAACGCCTCCAGCTTGTGCGCCTGCGCCTGGGTGGCGGCCAGCGACGCGCCTTCGGCCAGCTCGATGTCCACCATCAGCTCCGGCCGGGTCGAGTCCGGGAAGAACTGCTGCGGCACGAAGCGGAACATGGCCAGCGAGAACACGAACAGGCCGATGGTGGCGAAGATCACCAGCCAGCGGCGGCGCAGGCAGGCATCGAGGAAACGCCGGAAGCGCTGGTAGAACGCGCTCTTGTAGGGGTCGTGGTCGTGTTCCAGCTGCCGCGGCCGGATCAGGTTGGCCAGCGCCGGGTTGCGGTCGGCCCAGCGCAGCCGCAGCGCATGCCAGCGGCCGGCCAGACTGCCCGGCCGTGGCGGCTGCGGGTTGTGCAGGTCCGGCAGCATCTTGTCGCCCAGGTACGGGATGAACAGCACCGCGGCGATCCACGACACCACCAGGGCGATGGTCACCACCTGGAACAGCGAGCGGGTGTACTCGCCGGTGCTGGAGGCGGCGGTGGCGATGGGCAGGAAGCCGGCGGCGGTGATCAGCGTGCCGGTCAGCATCGGGAACGCGGTCGACTCCCAGGCGAAGCTGGCCGCGCGCAGGCGGTCGTAGCCCTGTTCCATCTTGGTGGCCATCATCTCCACCGCGATGATCGCATCGTCCACCAGCAGGCCCAGCGCCAGCACCAGCGCGCCCAGTGAGATCTTGTGCAGGCCGATGTCGAACTGGTGCATGACGAAGAAGGTCATCGCCAGCACCAGCGGGATCGACACCGCCACCACCAGCCCGGTGCGCCAGCCCAGCGAGAAGAAGCTCACCAGCAGCACGATCACCACCGCCTCGGTCAGTACCTTGACGAACTCGCCCACCGAATCCTCGACCGCGTGCGGCTGGTCGGAGACCTTGCGCAGCTCCATGCCCGCCGGCAGCGTCTTCTGCAGCCGCGCGAACGCGTCGTCCAGGGTCTTGCCGAGCTTGAGGATGTCGCCGCCGTCCTTCATCGCCACCGCGATGCCGATGGCGTCCTCGCCCATGAAGCGCATCTTCGGCGAGGCCGGGTCGGCGAAACCGCGCTTGACCTGGGCGATGTCGCCCAGGCGCACGGTGCGGTCGCCGGCGCGGATCGGGAACGCGGCGATGTCCTCGACCGACTGGAACTGGCCGGTGACGCGCAGCTGCACGCGGTCGCTGCCGGTCTCGAACCAGCTGGCCGGGGTCACCGCGTTCTGGTCGGCCAGCGCCTGCTGCACCTGCTGCAGCGACACGCCCAGCGTGGCCAGCTTGGTGTTGGACAGTTCGATCCACACCTTTTCGTCCTGCAGGCCGAGCAGGTCGACCTTGCCGACGTCGGCCACGCGCTGCAGCTCCAGCTGGATGCGGTCGGCGTAGTCGCGCATCAGCGCGTAGTCGAAGCCTTTGCCGGTCAGCGCATAGATGTTGCCGAAGGTGTCGCCGAACTCATCGTTGAAGAACGGCCCGACCACCTCGGCCGGCAGCTGCGAACGGATGTCGCCGACCTTCTTGCGCACCTGGTAGAACAGCTCGGGCACATCCTTGGAGCGCATCGAATCGCGCGCCATGAAGATCACCTGCGATTCGCCCGGCCGCGAGTACGACTGGATGAACTCGAACTGCCCGGTGTTCATCAGCGCCTTCTCGATCGGCTCGGTCACCTGCCGCGAGACCTGCTCGGCGGTGGCGCCCGGCCACGCGGTCTGCACCACCATCGCCTTGAACGTGAACGGCGGATCCTCGGACTGGCCGAGGTGCTTGTAGGACCAGGCGCCGATGACCGCCAGCGCGATCATCATGAACAGCACCAGCGCGCGGTTGCCCAGGGCCCACTCGGAAAGATTGAAGCGGCGCACGCCTCAGTCCTCCCGCTTGGCGGACGCGGGCGCGGCGAGTACCGGCTTGTTGGCCCGGTCCACCGCGGTCACCGGCTGGCCCTCGCGCAGCAGGTGGCCGCCCGCGGCGACCACCCAGTCTTCGCGCTTCAGGCCCGCCAGCACCGGCACGCGCTCCGCGCCGTAGGCGCCCAGCGTCACCGGTCGCAGCTGCAGCGTGCCCTTGGCCGGGTCCACCACCCACACACCGGCCTGCTGCTGCGTCTTGCCCGGCTGCACCGCGGCCAGCGGCACGCTCAGCGCGCCGCCCTTGGCGTGGGCCACGTAGACGCGCGCGCTCTGCCCCAGTTCCACCGCATCCAGCGCTTCGGCCGCCAGGCTCACGCGCGTGGCATAGGTGCGCGCCTGGGCATCGGCGGCCGGGGCGATCTCGCGGATGGTGCCGGGCCAGCGCTTGCCGGGACGGTTCCACAGTTCCACTTCCACCGCCTGGCCCACCGCGAAATCGCGGATCCCGCTCTCCGGCAGGGCGATGGCGACCTCGCGGGCGCCGTCGGCGGCCAGCGTATAAATGGCCTGGCCGGCGGCGACCACCTGCCCGGCCTCGGCCTGGCGGCTGGCGATCACGCCATCGGCGGGGGCGCGCAGCTGCGCGTAGGCCGCCTGGTTGCGGGCCACGTCCAGGTTGGAACGGGCCGCATCGGCCTGGCCCTGCGCCGCCTTCAGCGCGGCGGTCTGCGCATCCAGCGCCGAGCGGCTGACCAGCTGCTGCGCGGCCAGCGCGGCATAGCGCTTGTGCTCGTCGCGCGCGCGCACCAGATCGGCCTCGGCGGCGGCGTACTGCGCCTGCGCCGCCCGCGCCTGCAACGCGTAGTCGGCCACGTCCAGTTCGGCCAGCAGCTGGCCCTCGCGCACCCGCTGGCCGGCATCGACCTCGCGCCGCAGCAGGTTGCCGCCCACCCGGAACGACAGCACGGTTTCCTCGCGCGCCCGCACTTCGCCGGGGTACGCGCTGATGGCCTGGCCGCCGTCCTGGGGTGGACGACCAGAACCGGTACGGCAAGTGCGGGAGCAGGTTCGGATTTACCGCAGGCAGCCAGCACGGCCACCAGCAGGGAACCGCCAATCCATCGGGCAATGTTCATGGGTGAGGATCGCAGGTGAGGAAAGAGATGAGGGGGGAAGGTTGGCGGTTCAGCGCCATTACTGAACGAGCCGGTATAGTATAAATATCGAACCAGCTGGTCTAGTATTGTCGAATGTCCGCGCATCATCCTTCCCCACCCACCGGCAAGCCGACTCCGCGCGGCGCCGGTCCCGGCCGCCCCAAGGACCTGGGCAAGCGTGCCGCGATCCTGGAAACGGCCAAGGAAATGTTCATCGAACTGGGTTTCAACGGCGTGAGCATGGACGGCATCGCCGCCGGCGCCGGCGTTTCCAAACTCACCGTCTACAGCCATTTCGGCGACAAGGAGACGCTGTTTTTCGAGGCGATCCAGGCCAAGTGCGTGGAAATGATGCCCGACGACCTGTTCGTGACCGACAGCGAAGGCCCGCTGCGCGAACAGCTGCGCGGCATCGGCCACGCCTTCTTCGCCCTGATCAGCAGTGACGAGGCCATCGCCACCCAACGCATGATGATGACCCCGGAAACCGACGACCGGATCCGCGAGATGTTCTGGCAGGCCGGCCCCAAGCGCACCGAAAGCGCGCTGGCCGAGTTCCTGGAGGCCCGCGCGGCACGTGGCGAGCTGGCGATCGACGACCCGCGCCTGGCCGCGCGCCAGTTCTTCTGCCTGATCAAGGGCGAGTTGCACGCGCACATGATGTGCGGGCTGTGCGCGGCCCCGGAGCAGCCCGACGCCGAGGCCCACATCGCCACCACGGTCGACTTCTTCATCCGCGCCTATGCGCCCCGCCCTTAACCTGAACGAACCGGAGGTCGTGGTGACTTCCGGCACTGCGGACCTGCCGCGGGCACGGCGATGCTTGCCCCGCACTGCCCGCGCCAACCGGTAAAATGGCCGGCCCACTGCGCCGGATTGACGAGACACCATGACGATCGATTACTCCCACGCCCGCGAACTGATGGTCGAACAGCAGGTACGTCCCTGGGACGTGCTGGACCTGCGCGTGCTGGACGTCCTGGCGCGGCTGCCGCGCGAGGCCTTCGTGGCCGAATCGCACAAGGCGCTGGCCTATGCCGACATCGAGCTGCCGCTGGGCCATGGCCAGAAGATGATGAAGCCGGTGGTCGAAGGCCGCATGCTGCAGGCGCTGGACCTGCAGCCGGGCGACGAGGTGCTGGAGATCGGCACCGGCAGCGGCTTCATCAGCGCCTGCCTGGGCGAACTGGCCCGCGAAGTACTGAGCCTGGAGATCCAGCCGGAACTGGCCGAGCGCGCGCGCGCCAGCCTGGACGCGGCCAAGCTCGGCTCCAACGTGCGCATCGAAGTCGCCGATGCGCTGCACTGGCAGACCCAGCGCCACTTCGACGCCATCTGCATCACCGGCGCGGTGGACACCGTGCCGGCGCACATCCTCAAGTGGCTGCGCCCCGGCGGCCGCCTGTTCGTGATCCAGGGCCGCTCGCCGGTGATGGAAGCGGTGCTGGTGAAGGCCGACGGCAGCGTGCAGTCCCTGTTCGAAACCGACATCGATTATCTGCAGGGCGCCGCCCCGGCCCGCAGTTCCAACTCTGATCCGCTACATCCAAGGAAGCCGCAATGATCCGCCGATCCCTCGCCCTTGCGCTGGCTGTCGCCCTCTCGCCGCTGGCGGCCAACGCCGCCGACCTGCTGCAGGTCTACGAAATGGCCCGCAACGGCGATCCGCAGCTGGCCTCCGCAGAGTCCAGCCGGCTGTACACCAAGGAAGGCCAGGTGCAGGCCCGCGCGGCCCTGCTGCCCTCGCTGGGCGGCTCGGCATCGCTGAACCGCACCCGCACCTCGCAGGACGGGGTCAGCGGCTCGACCACCGCCACCTCGCGCAAGTACGGCATCAGCGGTGAGCAGACCCTGTTCAACTGGACCCAGTTCGCCAACCTGCGCGCGCAGCGCGAAATCAGCAAGGCAGCCGACTTCGACCTGGAATCGGCGAACGACGACCTGATCGTGCGCACCGCCACCACCTACTTCAACGTGCTGGTGGCGATCGAATCGCTCAGCGCCGCGCAGACCAACGAGGCGGCCGCCAAGAAGCAGTTCGACTATGCCGACAAGCGCCTGGAAGTCGGCCTGGCCCCGATCACCGACGTGCACGAAGCGCGCGCCCAGTACGACCAGGCGCGCGCCAATACCATTCTCGCCCGCAACACCCTGGCCGATGCCTACCAGGCGCTGAGCGAACTGACCGGGCAGCCGGTGCAGGGCCTGCGCAGCCTGCCGGAGGATTTCCGCCCGGCGCTGCCGGCCAACCGTGGCGACGTCGACAAGCTGGTGGCCGATGCGATCGCGCAGAACCCGGCGCTGAAGGCGCAGGAGCTGAAGGTCAACGCCGCCGTGGCCAGCGTCTCGGCCGCCCGCGGCGGGCACTACCCGACCCTGTCGCTGGGCGGCACCTGGGGCAAGAGCGCCAGTTGGGGCGACAGCGTCGGCGGCTCCTCGTTCGGCCCGGACGCGACCACCAACTCGATCGGCCTGACCCTGAACGTGCCGATCTTCTCCGGTGGTGCCACCCAGTCCTACGTGCGCCAGGCCCTGGCCCAGCGCGACATCGCCCAGGATGGCTACGAGCAGCAGAAGCGCGCGCTGGACCGCAACACCCGCAATGCCTACCAGGCCGTGGTGGCCGGCATCAGCGAGGTCGAGGCACGGCGCCTGGCCGTGGTGTCGGCGCAGAGCGCGTACGACGCCTCGCAGGTGGGGCTGGAAGTCGGTACCCGCACCGTGCTGGACGTGGTGCAGAACCAGCGCACCCTGTTCCAGGCCAAGCTGGACTATGCGCAGGCCCGCTACACCTTCCTGCTCAGCCGGCTGCAGCTCAGCCAGGCCATCGGCGCGCTGGACGTGGCCGAGGTGCAGGACATCAACCGCCTGCTGACCCAGGATGCCGAGGCGCAGCTGGCGCCGGGCAGCATGCAGTAAGCCCCGCCGCTGTACCGGCGTGGATGTGCGAAAGGCGGGCCCCGGCCCGCCTTTCGCGTTCCTGCATGGGCCACCGCCCGTAGCGGTGGCCGGGGTTCTGCCGGCGCCCTACTCCGGTGCCGGCAGCCGCGGCCCGATCAGTTCCAGGGTCCGCTCCAGCGCGCCGCGGCCATTGGCCACCAGCGCCGCACCGGCCTGCACCATCTGCTGGCGCGCCGCCGCGTCGCCCAGCAGGCGCAGCAGTTCGTCGCCGAGCTGGGCGACATCGTCGCGGATGCTCAGCGCCCCGGCTTCGCTCATGCGCCGCGAGATCTCCGCGAAGTTGTGCAGGTGCGGGCCGGTGATCACCGCCGTGCCCATCGCCGCCGGCTCCAGCAGGTTGTGCCCGCCGATCGCCTGCAGGCTGCCCCCGACGAAAGCCACCTGCGCGCAGGCGAAGAACGGCATCAGTTCGCCCAGGGTGTTGAGCACGAACACCTGGGTATCGGCCGCGGGCCACTGCTCGACGCTGCGCGTGGCCACGCGCCAGCCCTGGCCGCGCGCCAACGCCTCGACTTTGGCGAACCGCTCCGGATGCCGTGGCGCCCACAACAGCAGCGCATCGGGATAGCACTCCAGCACCCGCGCGTGCAGGTCCATGACCGGCTGTTCCTCGCCCTCGTGGGTACTGGCGGCGATCCAGGTCACGCGTCCTTCCGGCACATGCGCATGGAACGCGGCCAGCAGCGGCGCCGGATCCGGCGGATGGATGTCGAACTTCAGGTTGCCCAGCGCGCAGACCTGCTCCTGGCGCGCACCGAGCACGACGAAACGGCGCGCGTCCTCGCGCGACTGCGCGGCCACGCAGGTCACCGTGCGCAGCGCGCGCCCGACCAGCGGCCGCAGCAGCCGGTAGCCCTTCAACGAGCGTGCCGACAGCCGCGCGTTGAGGATGTAGACCGGGATCCGGCGATCGCGGCAGCCGAACAGCAGGTTCGGCCACAGCTCGGTTTCCAGGATCAACGCCAGGCTCGGGCGGAAATGATCGAGGAACCGGCCGGCGCTGCCGGGCACGTCATAGGGCAGGTAGACGTGGTCCACCGCGTCGCCCCACAACGCGCGTACCCGCTGCGAGCCGGTCGGGGTGATGGTGGTGATGACCCAGCGGATGTCCGGGCGCTGCCGGCGCAGCGCGTCCACCACCGGCGCGGCGGCGTTGACCTCGCCCACCGAGACCGCGTGCAGCCAGACACAGGGCCGGCGGCCGCTCTGCGGATACGACGCATAGCGTTCGTCCCAGCGCTTGAAGTACTCGCGCACGCGGAAGCCACGCCATACCAGGTGGTAGACGGTGATGGGCAGCAGCAGGTACAGCAAGGCCGAGTACAGGCCCCGCAGCAGCAGTTCGACGGGATCCTTGCGCATGCGGCGAGGATACCTAGGAGCGGGGAATTAGTGGATGGAAACGCGTGGAAACCAGCCTGCGCCGCTGTGGCTTTCACCGGTTCCGGGTTCCCATCCACGGGTTCCTCATTAGAATCCCCCCATGTCCGACACCCCCACCTCCGCCACCCGCCCGTCACTGTGGCAGCCGCGCCATTGGCCGACGTTCGCCTGGCTGGCGCTGGCCATGCTGGGCGCACGCCTGCCCTGGCTGCTGCAGCGCGCGATCGGCCGCGGCATCGGCTGGCTGGCGCTGCACCTGGCCGGTACCCGCCGGCATGCCGCCGAAGTGAACATCCGCTTGTGCTTTCCCGAGCAGGACGACGCCTGGCGCCGGCAACTGCTGCGCGACAGCTTCGACGCGCTGGGCGTGGGCATCTTCGAATTCGCCCGCGCCTGGTGGGGCAGCATCGACGCGATCCGCCCGCGGGTGCGGATCGAGGGCCTGGAGCACCTGCAGGCGCTGCGGGCGCAGGGCCGCGGCGTGTTGCTGGTGTCGGGGCATTTCATGACCCTGGAAATGTGCGGGCGCCTGCTGTGCGACCACGTGCCGCTGGCCGGCATGTACCGGCGCTACCGCGACCCGGTGATGGAATGGGCGGTCAAGCATGGGCGCCTGCGCTACGCCAGCGCGATGTTCGCCAACGAGGACATCCGTGCCACCGTGCGCCACCTCAAGAAAGGCGGCCTGCTGTGGTACGCGCCTGACCAGGACATGCGCGGCAAGGAGTCGGTGTTCGTGCCGTTCTTCGGGGTGCCGGCCTCCACCATCACCGCGACCCACCAGTTCGCGCGCATGACCGGCTGTGCCGTGGTGCCCTTCTTCCACCGCCGCGAAGGCGGGCGCTACGTGCTGAAGATCGCGCCGCCGCTGGCGGACTTCCCGACCGGCGACGCGGTCGCCGACACGGCGCGTGTCAACGCCGCCATCGAGCAGATGGTGCGCGAAGCGCCGGCCCAGTACCTGTGGATCCACCGACGCTTCAAGCGCCAGCCGGAAGGACGCAGCCGCTTCTACCAGCGCGACTGATCGCCGCCCGCGGCCGCCGGCGGCGGGTACGCGAGCAGCGCGCCTACGAACAACGCGGCCAGCAGCAGGGTCGCGCCCCCCAGAAGGCCGAGTAGAACGCCAGGTGGGTGTTGAACGGGAACACCGTTACCGCCAGTGCCAGCGTCGCCGGACGCGCCCGCGCCCGCGCCTCCTCGCCGGCGTAGCGCCACGCGCGCCACGCCATCGCCGCACCGGCCAGCCACAGCAACAGGCCCAGCACGCCGGTTTCGGCCAGTATCTCGAGCACCAGCTGGTGCGCATGCAGCGCCGGCCCCGCCCCCCAGGCAGCGTATTGCCCGTGCGCCGGATCGCACTGCGGGAAGGCGTTGCGGAACTCGCGCGCGCCCACCCCGTTGAGCGGATGGGCGCGCACCATGCACAGCGCCGCGGACCAGATCTGGCCGCGCCCGGACAGCGCCGCATCCATTCCGGCGGCATCGCCGGTCAAGGCCAGGGTGGTGCGGGCCACGCGCTCGCGCACCTGGGTGGACAGCCCCGCCAGCAGTACCGCGCCAAGCACCCCGGACAGCAGCACCAGGGCCATGCCCTTCCTGCCCAGCAGCCGCCAGCCGGAGAACAGCAGCACCAGCGCATAAGTGATCCAGGACGCGCGCGAACCGGCGAGCACGATCACCACCCCGGTCGGCACCGCCACCAGCAGCCAGCCCCAGCGTCCCCAGCGCGTGGCCGCGGCGAACAGCGCGAACGGCGTCAGGCTGGCGAGCACCGGCCCGAACTTGAGGTTGCACGGCCCGAACACGCCGCTGAGCCGGTCCGCCTGCGCCGCTTCCGCCGCGCTGCACAGGCCATGCCCGCTGGCCAGCCATTTCACCTGGTCCATCGACCAGAACAGCGGACTGCTGCCGACCAGCGCCTGCACCAGCGCGTCGCCCACCCACAGCGCGACGACCACGCCCAATCCGGTGAACGTGACCCGGCGCCGGGCGTCGGTCGCCACGGCGATGGCGACCAGCCACATGAAAGGCAGGTACCGCAGCCCGGCCGCCACCCGGCCCCAGGCACGGCCGGGATCGTCGGCATCCACCGCCGAGACCAGCTGCGGCAGCCAGTAGGCCAGGAACAGCGTGCATGTCAGCGCCCAGGCCGGAACGCTGAGCAGGGTGCGGCCGTCACCGGTGAAGCGACGCCGCAGCAGGGTTCCCACGGTGGCCAGCGCGCCCAGCGACAGCAGCGCTTCGGCGATGCCCGGCGCCGGCCACGCCGCAACGCAGGCGATCACCCAGGCCGGGGCCCACCGCATCAGCAACGTCGCGGACGGCACGGAGGATTCAGCCGATGAGTTCGCCATAGACGTCCAGCGTCGCGCGCTGCATGGCCCGCAGGGTGTAGGGGAGGCGTCGCGGCAGCGACGGCGGATGCCGCAGCAGCTCCAGCGCGCGCGCCGCCAGTGCCGTGGCGTCAGCCGGCGGCACCGCCCCGCTGGGCTGCAGTTCGGCGAGCAGTTCGCCGACCCCGCCGTGGTCCCAGCCCAGCACCGGGCGGCCTACCGCCAGCGCTTCGAGCACGGTGCGGCCGAATGCCTCGGGCTTGTCCGACAGCTGCAACACCAGGTCGCTGGCCGCATAGGCCTGCGCGATCCGGGGGGTCGGCTCGGTGATGGCGACCGCGTCGGCGATGCCCAGCGCCGCGGCCTGCTGCTCGAGTTCGCCCACGTACGCCTCGCGCCCCGGCTCGCGCGCGCCGGGCATCCACAACCGTGCCGCCAGCCCCTGCCGCCGCAGTGCGGCCAGCAGGTGCAGCGCGTGCGCATGCCCCTTGAGGCGGGTGCCACGGCCCGGCAACAGCAACAGCGGCCCGTCACCGGCCAGCGCCGGGTGCAGCGCATCCACCACCTGCCGCGGGCGCCGGTCGGACGCCGCCACCTGCGGGAACTGCGCCGGGTCCACGCCGCGCGGGATCACCCGCAGGCGCTGCGGGTCGGTCGCCGGGTAATGCGCCAGCAGGTAGTCGCGCACGGTGTTGGACACGCAGATCACGCGTTCACCACTGGCCATGATGGCGCTGTAGCGGCCCGGCGAGTTGAGCCCGTGCATGGTCGTCACCCAGTGCGGGCGCCGTTCCCGCGGCAGACCGCGCAGCGCATGCCAGCCCAGCCATGCCGGCAGCCGCGAGCGCGCGTGCACGATGTCGGCACCGGTTTCGGCGAACAGCCGCCGCAGCGCCACCACGTGGCGCAGGGTCAGCAGCGACTTGCGGCCGATGTCCAGCGCCAGGTGTTCGGCGCCGCTGTCCAGCAGCGGCGGTACCAGGCGGCCACCGGCCGAGACCACGATGGCGCGGTGCCCTGCCGCCACCAGCGCCTGGGCGACCTCCAGGGTCGAGCGCTCGACGCCGCCGGAGTGCAGCGCCGGCAGCAGCTGCACCACGGTCAGGCGGCGCATGCGGGCGTTCAGTCGACCAGCACGAATACCGCGCCGCAATACGGGCAGGCGGCTTCGCCGTTGGGTTCGTTCTCGATCGGCAGGTAAACCCGCGGATGCGAGTTCCACAGCGCCATTTCCGGCGTCGGGCAGCTCAACGGCAGGTCGGCACGGTGCACGTTGTAGCGCTTCTCGGCGTTGGCGGGCGCGGCGGCGATATGGCTCATGGCGTCATTCACACAGGAAAACCGGGACCGGCCAATTCTAGCAGCGCAGGCAGGGCATGGACCTCGCCGGACATGACCAGGTGCCCTGCCCGGCACCACTGTTTTCGACTGCCGGCGCCGCGCACCCGTCCGGGGTGGCCCGGCAGCCGTCGCGACGGCGGGGAGTCGCCGTGGCCCGCACCGTCGCTTCACCGCACTATCACAGCGCTGTCGCCGCGCCGCGGCGCACGGGCCCCGGCCGCGTGCCGCGGCATTGGCCACCGCCCGGGAGTGGACCCTGACCGCGGTGCGGGTGTGGTCCGCCTGGTGCCGCCGGCGGACGCCCGGCTCAGGCCAGGATGCCGAGCAATCCCCGACACCGATGCCGACGACGGCACCGACGAACAGACCGGCCAGGAACTGCATCCGCAACGAATCGGAGACGCCGCGCCTGGCATCGTGCTCCGAAATCTTCTTGAACATGCCCCTTCTCCCGATATGAAAGAACGCGGAGGGGCGCGCCGAACGCGCACGAAGCGGGACCGCGCCCGCCTGCAACCTCCCTGTTCCCTCCGCATGGCGTTCCACGCCGGCCGGGAGGACGCGCCCATTGTCACGGCTCCCGAAGGCACTCCAGCCTCACGTCGATTTCACCCGAGATGTCCGTTTCCCGTAACTGTCAGAATTGACAGGTCCGGCGCGTTCCCCGGCGTCCACGGCGGCCGCCCCGCCAGTTCGATCCAGCAGGCGAAGGTCGGGTGGCCTTCGATCATCTGCGGCGGCGCGGCACGGTGGACATGAAAGCCGGTGCGCCGCAGCAACCGCTCCATCGCCAGCGGCGAAACGGTGATCAGCCGCTTGCCGCCGCGGCGTTCCACGTAGTCGGCCGCCAGCTGCAGGATGTCCACCGCCAATGCCGACGGGCGCTGTGGGCAGACGCCGGTGCGCGCGCCGCGCAGGTCCATCACCGCGAAGCGCGACAGCTCCCACACGTCGTCCGAGCAGGGCGGCGGCTGGCCGTTCATCAGCTGCGGGAACATCTCTCCCAACAGATACGGACCGGTGGTCGGCAGCAGGCGCGCGTAACCGACGATGTCGAGCTGGTCGTCGCGGACGATCACGTGCACGGTCTCGGGCCGGTCGAAGCGGTCGCGCTCGATACCCGGCGGCGTATCCAGCTGCCAGCCCAGGGTTTCAATGAAGACCCGGTGGCGGTAGCGGCCCAGTGCCTGCGTGAGCAGTGGCGACAGATCGCCCGCGCTGGCGAGGATGAATTCCATGACCCGCACCCCGGTTGCTGAAGGACGGGGACGAGTCTTGCAATGCAGCAATGGCGTGATAACTGTCAGGATTGACAGGTCGCCAAGGGGGCCCGGCGCGGCCGCGCGGGCGGGCGATGCAGCGCATCGGGAGCGTCTGCCGCGCGGCGCGTCAGCGGAATCCGATGGCGTCGAGCACCACCGGCTTCCATTCCAGTGCATCGACCAGTTGCTTCAGGCAGCGCGCGGTATGCTGCGGGCCGATGTCCCGCCCCTGCTCATCGACCAGCATCACGTTGCTGCGCGGCGCGTCCCGGCAGGCGGCGGACAGCGGCCGGGCCAGTGTGTCGATGTGCCAGTCCCAGCCGATCGAGACGGCCGGCACCGAGGTGGTGGCCCATTCGGTGTAGCCGCTGATGTCGGTATGGACCGCGCCCGCGGCGGTACTGTCCGCTTCCGTGTCCAGCCCCGATGCCAGGTGCACGAGCCGGATCTGGCCCAGGGCCCGCCGCGATAGGCGGATGTAACCGTCGTCGTCTGTCATTATGATGCGGCCTATGGCAGTGCAGGCGGCGGTACGCCGCGCCGGGCGGTGGGAGCCGCCAATCTAGAGGCAGGTCGCGGGCACGGGAAACTGTCAGTGCTGACAGTGGCCTCCGGCCGGGATCACGATTTCATCGAGGGCGGAAATGGAGGCGTGGCGGGAAGACCAACTCAATGCGCTGCTGGCCCCGGGGGTCAGGACGACCTGTTCGGCACCATCGCCGGAATGGTGCGCGCGCTCGGCTTCGAACACTGTGCCTATGGGGTGCGCGCGCCACTGCCGCTGGCGCAGCCGGAAATCGTGATGCTCAACGATTACCCGGAAGCCTGGCAGAAGCGCTACCAGGACAACGACTACCTGTCGGTCGACCCCACGGTCCGCCGGGGCGCCACCTCGCTGGATCCGTTTGCCTGGACCAATGGCGAGGATCCGTTCGATCCGGCCGCCGGCTTCTGGGAGGACGCACGCCTGCACGACATCACCTGCGGGGTGTCGCTGCCGGCCCTGGCCGCCAACAGCGTGCGCGGCATGTTGACCGTGACCCGCGGCGGTGATGGCCTGGATGCGCAGGAACTGCAGGCGCGGTGGCCGCAGCTGCTGTGGCTGGGCCAGGTGGCCCACCACGGCCTGGCGCGGGAAATGCTGGCGCGCTGGCGCGCGACCTCGCGCGAGGCGATGAGCGAGCGCGAGATCGAGATCCTGCGCTGGGTCGCCGAGGGCCAAACCAACCGCCAGATCGCCGCCCGCTTCAACATCACCGAGCGCACGGTCAACTTCCATCTCAACAACGCCATGACCAAGCTCGACGTCGGCAACCGCACCGCCGCGGCGGTACGCGCGGTGGTACTGGGCATCATCGCCTGACCCGGCGCCGGCGCTGCCGGTAGCCGCGCCCGCTACCACGGATGCGACAAGGCCGGCATGCGCCGGCCTTGTCGTGGATACCTGGGCGACACCGCTCAGGTGCCGCGTTCGGCTTCCATCTGCTTGCGGATCTGCGCATCGACCGCCGCGATGGCGGTCATGTTCAGCACGCGGCGCGAACTGGCGCTGCTGGTGAGGATGTGGACCGGCTTGGAGATGCCCATCAGGATCGGGCCGATCGCCACGCCGTCGGTGAACACCCGCACCAGGTTGTAGGCGATGTTGGCCGCCTCCAGGTTGGGCAGAACGAACAGGTTGGCGCGGCCCTTGAGCGTGCTGTTGGGCAGCAGCTTCTCGCGCAGCGCCTCGTCCCACGCGGTGTCGCCCTGCATTTCGCCGTCCACGTTCAACCGTGGGTTGCGCTTGAGCAGCTGCTCGCGCACCTGGCGCATCTTCAGCGCGTCCTTGGAATCATGGCTGCCGAAGTTGGAGTGCGACAGCAGCGCCACCTTCGGCTCGATGCCGAACAGCTTCATGCGGTAGGCCGCCTGCAGCGTGGATTCGACGATCTGCTCCACGCTGGGGTCTTCCTGCACGTGGGTATCGACGAAGAAGAACACGCCCTGCGAGTTGATCACCCCGGTCATCGCCGAGGTCGAGCTGACCCGCGGCTCCAGCGGGATCACGCTGCGCACGTAGCCGAGCTTCTTGTGGAAGCGGCCGACCACGCCGCTGAGCATGGCGTCGGCCTCGCCGCGCGCCACCATCACCGCGGCGATCAGGGTCGGGCGCGAGCGCAGCAGGTTCTTGGCCGCGGCCACGGTGACGCCGCGGCGGCCGGTGAGGCCGTGGTAGTACTGCCAGTACTCGTTGAAGCGCGGATCATCGTTGATGTTGGTGATCTCGAAATCCACGCCCGGCTTCATGCGCAGGCCCAGCCGCTCGATGCGCGATTCGATCACGTCCGGGCGGCCGATCAGGATCGGGAAGGCCACGCCCTCGTCGATCACGTTCTGCACCGCGCGCAGCACCACTTCCTCCTCGCCCTCGGCATAGACCACGCGCTGCTTGTCGGCGCGCGCCTGGTCGTAGACCGGCTTCATGAACAGGCTGGTGCGATAGACGAACTGCGCCAGCTTCTGCCGGTAGGCGGCCATGTCGGCGATCGGCCGCGTGGCCACGCCCGAGTCCATCGCCGCCTGCGCCACCGCCGAGGACAGTTCCACCAGCAGGCGGCGGTCGAACGGGCGCGGAATCAGGTAGTCGCGGCCGAAGCTGGGGGTGTCGCCGCCGTAGGCTGCGCCGAGGTCGGACGCCTCCTTGCGCGCCAGCGCGGCGATGGCACGCACGCAGGCGACCTTCATTTCCTCGTTGATGCCGGTGGCGCCGACGTCGAGCGCGCCGCGGAACAGGTACGGGAAGCACAGCGCGTTGTTGACCTGGTTCGGGTAGTCCGAACGGCCGGTGCCGATGATGGCGTCCGGGCGCGCCGCACGCGCCACTTCCGGCATGATTTCCGGGGTCGGGTTGGCCAGCGCGAAGATCACCGGGTCCGGCGCCATGGTCTTGACCATCTCGGCGGTGAGGATGCCCGGGGCCGACAGGCCCAGGAAGATGTCCGCGCCCTCGACGATCTCGGCCAGGGTGCGCTTGTCGGTGTCGCGCGCATAGCGCGCCTTCTCCGGGTCCAGCCCTTCGCGCCCGGCGTAGATCACGCCGTCGCGGTCGAAGGCCAGCACGTTTTCCGGCTTGACGCCCAGCTCCACCAGCATATTCACGCAGGAAATGCCGGCCGCGCCCATGCCGGTGGTGGCGACCTTGACCTCGCCGATCTTCTTGCCGGTGATGTCCAGCGCGTTGAGGATGGCCGCGCCGACGATGATCGCGGTGCCGTGCTGGTCGTCATGGAACACCGGGATGTTCATGCGCTCGCGCAGCTTGCGCTCGACCACGAAGCACTCCGGCGCCTTGATGTCCTCCAGGTTGATGCCACCGAAGGTCGGTTCCAGCGAGGCGATGATGTCGACCAGCTTGTCCGGGTCGTTCTCGTCGACCTCGATGTCGAACACGTCGATGCCGGCGAACTTCTGGAACAGCACGCCCTTGCCTTCCATCACCGGCTTGCCGGCCAGCGGGCCGATGTTGCCCAGGCCCAGCACGGCGGTGCCGTTG
The DNA here is from genome assembly GCA_002951995.1 of Stenotrophomonas acidaminiphila. Taxonomy (NCBI): domain Bacteria; kingdom Pseudomonadati; phylum Pseudomonadota; class Gammaproteobacteria; order Lysobacterales; family Lysobacteraceae; genus Stenotrophomonas; species Stenotrophomonas acidaminiphila. The sequence goes on along the minus strand of CP019797.1, from coordinate 763,735 downwards.
GAGATCACCGCGACCAGGTTGCCGCGCGCGGTCAGCTCGCTGGCGGCGGCCGGGTCGGCGACGATCGCTTCGCAGGCATAGGCCACGCCCGGCGAGTACGCCAGCGACAGGTCGCGCTGGGTGAGCATCGGCTTGGTGGCGGCGACCCGGATCTTCCCCGGCGGCGACATGCGGTGGTAGTCGAGGGCGGCCTGCTTGAAATCTTCTTTGGACATCGACGGGACTTGCTGTGGCTGAATGCCCGATTCTAGCGACTCGGCGACGACATGAACCGTTTCATCGGGGACTGCATTCAGGACCCGGCGCCCGATTTGGGATGCTGCTCCGCAACATTTCACGAAAATATTTTTCATTGCGCCGGTTATCTGCTACATAGAACGCTCTCCAGCGGGGAACATGGGGACATCATCAAAGTGATCCGGAATGGATAAAAAACAATTTCAGGACATGCCGGCCATGCTCCGGGGCAAGGGCCTGGGTGGCAACGGGGGCATGCTGCCGGCCACCGCGGCCGGGCAACAGGGGTGGTCCATCCTGCACGAGCAGGTGAGCCTGCCCGCCGCGGTCCTGCTGCGTTCGGCGCTGCGGCACAACCTGGAATGGATGCGTCGCTTCGTTGCCGCCTACGGCGTGCAGCTGGCGCCGCACGGCAAAACCACGATGAGCCCGGAACTGTTCCGGCTGCAGCTCGACGCCGGCGCCTGGGGCATCACCGTGGCCACCGCACCGCAGGCACGCGAGGCCTGGCACGCCGGCGCACGCCGCATCCTGATCGCCAACCAGCTGGTCGGCCCGGCCAACATGGCGCTCATCGCCGGCCTGCTGGAAACCGGCGACACCGAGGTGTTCTGCCTGGTCGATTCGGCCGCCAACGCCGACGCATTGGGGCGCTGGTTCGACGCCCGCGGGCTGCGCCTGGACGTGCTGCTGGAAATCGGCATTGCCGGCGGCCGCACCGGTGTGCGCGACGAGGTGCAGGCGCAGGCGGTGGCCGCGGCCGTCGCACGCTGGCCGCGGGCGCTGCGGCTGGCCGGTGTGGAGGTCTACGAAGGCGTGGCCGGCGACGAGGCCGGCGTGCGCGCGGTCCTGCGCCGCAGCGTGGAGACCTTCCAGCGCCTGCGCGACGGCCATGCCTTCGGCCGCGTGCCGGCGCTGCTGACCGGCGCCGGTTCGGCGTGGTTCGACGTGGTCGCCGAGGAGTTCGCAACGCTGTCCGCCGATGCCGCGGCCGAGATCGTGCTGCGCCCGGGCTGTTACCTCACCCATGACGTCGGCGCCTACCGCCAGGCCGCCGCCCGCATCCAGGCCAGCAACCCGGTCGCGCGGCAGATGGGCACGAGCCTGCGCCCGGCGCTGCGGCTGTGGGCCTACGTGCAGTCGCGGCCGGAGCCGGACAAGGCCATCGTCGGGCTGGGCAAGCGCGATGCCGCGTTCGATGCAGGCTTCCCGGTGCCGGCGCTGCATTACCGCCCCGGCGATGCCATGCCCGGCGACGCGGCCGCCCACTGGCAGGTGACGGCGATGATGGACCAGCACGCGTTCCTGCAGGTACGGCCCGACGACGACCTGCGCGTGGGCGACATGCTGTGCTTCGACATCTCCCACCCCTGCCTGACCTTCGACAAGTGGCGCCACCTGCTGGTGGTCGACGACGACCACGTGGTGGTCGATGCCGTCACCACGCAGTTCTGAGCCGGCGCCGGACCGACACGCATGAGCCATGGACACCTGCTGCTGATCTACGCCGTGCTGGCGATCGTCGCGCTGATCGTGCTGATCGCCCGTTACCGGCTCAATCCCTTCATCAGCGTCACCCTGGTCTCGATCGGGCTGGCACTGCTGGCCGGCATGCCGGCGCCGGAAATCCTGCCCGCCTACGAACAGGGCGTTGGCAAGACCCTGGGCCACATCGCGCTGATCGTGGCGCTGGGCACCATGCTCGGCAAGATGATGGCCGAGTCCGGCGGCGCCGAGCGCATCGCGCGCACGCTGATCGCGCGCTTCGGTCCCGGCAACGTGCACTGGGCGATGATGCTGATCGCCTTCTGCATCGGCCTGCCGATCTTCTTCGAGGTCGGCTTCGTGCTGCTGATCCCGATCGCGCTCAACGTGGCCCGCCGCACTGGCGTGCCGCTGCTGCTGGTCGGCCTGCCGATGGTGGCCGGGCTGTCGGTGGTGCATGGGCTGGTGCCGCCGCATCCGGCAGCGATGCTGGCCGTGCATGCCTATGGCGCGGACGTGGGCCGCACCGTGTTCTATGCGCTGCTGGTCGGGCTGCCGACCGCGGCGCTGGCCGGGCCGGTGTTCGCCAGGGTGGTGGCGCCGCGGGTGGCGCTGCCAGCGCACAACCCGATGGAGGCCGCGCTGCTGGACGAGGGCCACGGCCGCATTCCCGACGACCAGCTGCCCGGCTTCGGCATCACCCTCGCCACCGTGCTGCTGCCGGTGGTGCTGATGCTGCTGGGCGGCTGGGCCGACCAGATCGCCACGCCGGGATCGGCGCTCAACCACGGCCTGCGCTTCATCGGCCACTCGGTGGTGGCGCTGCTGCTGGCCACGCTGCTGAGCTTCGTCACCCTGGGACGGATGCGCGGCTTCAACCGCGAGCAAATCCTCAGGTTCTCGCAGGAGTGCCTGGCGCCGACCGCCGCCATCACCCTGCTGGTCGGCGCCGGCGGCGGCCTCAACGGCATCCTGGTGCATACCGGCGTGGCCAGCCAGATCATCGACCTGTCGCGCCAGTTCCAGCTGTCGCCGCTGCTGATGGGCTGGACCATGGCCGCGCTGATGCGCATCGCCACCGGTTCGGCGACGGTGGCGATGACCACCGCCTCGGGCATCGTCGCCCCGATCGCCGCCGCGCTGGGCTACCCGCACCCGGAACTGCTGGTGCTGGCCACCGGTGCCGGCTCGGTGGTGTTGTCGCACGTCAACGACGGCGGCTTCTGGCTGGTCAAGGAATACTTCAACATGTCCGTGGCCCAGACCTTCAAGACCTGGACCGTGCTGGAAACCCTCATCTCCGTCACCGCGCTGGCGCTGGTGGCGGCCCTTGCCGCCGTGCTCTGAACCGAAGAACCCACCATGTTCGACATCGTCTACGAACTGCGCCAACGGCTGCACGAATTCAGCCCGGTCGAGGTCCGCATCGCCAACACCATCCTCGCCGACGTCGATGCTGCCGCCCAGTACGGCGTGACCGAGCTGGCCGAGCGCGCCGAGGTCAGCGCCGCGGCGATCTCGCGCTTCGCCAAGACCCTGGGCTGCGAACACGTGCGCGAGCTGCGCGCGCGGCTGGCGTCGGCCAGCGCGGTCGGCAAGCGCTTCCTCGAACAGCAGAACGCGCCGCCGGTATCGGCGCTGTTCGCGCAGATCTGCGACGACATCCAGGCCAGCCTGCGCCACAACCTGGCCAACCTGCAGGAAGAGGTGGTGCAGCAACTGGCCGATGCCATCTGCCAGGCACGGCGCATCCACGTGTTCGGCATCGGCGGCTGTTCCACCGTGTTCTCCCAGGAACTGCAGAACCGGCTGATGCGCTTCGGGCTGCCGATCACCGCCTGCAGCGACGCGGTGGTGATGAAGATGACCGCCGCCATCCTCGGCCCGCAGGACCTGGTGCTGGCATTGTCGGTCAGCGGCATCACCCCGGAAGTGATCTCGGCGGTGGAGATCGCCCGCACCTACGGCGCGCGGGTCGGCGCCATTACCCGCGCCGGCACTGCGTTGGCGGAACGCAGCGACTGGCTGCTGCCGATCAGCATCGAGGAAACCGATTTCGTGTTCAAACCCTCCGCCTCGCGCTACGCGATGATGCTGGCCATCGACGTGCTCGCCACCACCACCGCGCTCAACGGCGCCAGCGAGAACCACGAGCACCTGCGCCGCATCAAGCTGGCGCTGGACCGCTACCGGGGCGGCGACTCGCGCCTGCCGCTGGGCGACTGATCGATGCACGACGTACTGATCCGCAACGCGCTGGTGCTTGATGGCAGCGACCGCCCCGGCGGCCATGCCGACGTCGCGGTACGCGATGGCCGCATCGTCGCGGTCGGCACCGTGGACGGCGGTGCCCGCCAGGTGATCGACGCCGGGGGCCGCGCGCTGGCGCCGGGCTTCATCGACGTGCACACCCACGACGACCTGGAAGTGCTGCGCAACCCGGGCATGGCCAGCAAGCTGTCGCAGGGCGTGACCACGGTGGTGGTCGGCAACTGCGGCATCAGCGCCAGCCCGGTGCGCATCCGCGGCGAGGTGCCGGACCCGATGAACCTGCTCGGCGAGGCCACCGATTTCCGCTTCGCCGATTTCGCCAGCTACCGCCAGGCGGTGGAAGCGGCGTGCCCGGCGGTGAACGTGGCCGCGCTGGTCGGCCATACCGCGTTGCGCCAGAACCACATGGAGCGGCTGGACCGCGCCGCCACCGCCGCCGAGATCGCGGCGATGCGCGCGCAGCTGCGCGCCAGCCTGGCGCAGGGCGCGCTGGGCCTGAGCAGTGGGCTGGCATATGGCTCGGCGTTCCACGCGCCGTCCAGCGAGGTGGCCGAACTGGCGCGCGAACTGCCGTCCGGCGGGGTGTACGCCACCCACCTGCGCGACGAGTTCGGCGGCATCCTCGGCGCGCTCGACGAGGCGTTCGATGCGGCGCGTGCGCCACGGGCGGCGGTGCGCGTGTCGCACCTGAAATGCGCCGGCGTGGACAACTGGGGCCGCAGCCGCGAAGTACTGCACCGCCTGGACGCCGCGTCCGCCGACCAGGACGTGGCCTGCGACTGCTACCCGTACGCCGCCAGCGCATCCACCCTCGACCTGAAACAGGTCACCGACGCCTACGACATCCTGATCACCTGGTCTGCGCCGGAACCGGCGCAGGGCGGGCGCCTGCTGGCCGCCATCGCCGCCGACTGGGGGGTGACGCTGGCCGAGGCCGCGGTGCGCCTGCAACCGGCCGGCGCGGTCTACCACTGCATGGACGAGGCAGATGTGCGCCGCATCCTGGCGCATCCGCTGACCATGATCGGCTCGGACGGCCTGCCGCGCGATCCACGCCCGCATCCGCGCCTGTGGGGCACCTTTCCGCGCGTGCTCGGCCACTACGCGCGCGACCAGGCGCTGTTCCCGCTGCATACCGCCGTGCACAAGATGACCGGCCTGCCCGCCGCGCGCTTCGCGCTGGGCGCGCGTGGCCGCATCCACGCCGGCGGCTGCGCCGACCTGGTGCTGTTCGACCCGGCGCGCGTGCGCGACACCGCCAGCTTCCACGATCCGGTGCGCGCGGCCGAAGGCATCGACGCGGTATGGGTCAACGGCAAGCTCGCTTATGACGGCAACGAAGTAATCGCGCGTCCGGGCCAGTTCATCGCGCCGACTTGAGGCCCTTCCCCCGATGGGAGAGCGGTCGGGGTGACGGCGCCGGGCTGCGCCGGAACCTGCCGCCGCGCCTGCGCGGCACCGTCTCCCAGAGCGGGACGGGGACAACATTTCCCTTCAACACAAAGGAATCCCATGAGCGACATCAAGCGTTACGGCGCCGAAGGCGGCGTCGGCCAAGGCCGGCAGCACATGCCGTTTTCGCGTGCGGTCGAGGCCGACGGCTGGCTGTACGTGTCCGGCCAGGTCCCGATGCGCGATGGCGAACTGGTCGGCGGCACCGTGACCGAGCAGGCGCATGTGGCCATCGGCAACGTGATGGCGATCCTGGCCGAGGCCGGTTACGGGCCGGAGCACGTGGTGCGCTGTGGCGTCTGGCTGGACGACGCCCGCGATTTCTACGCCTTCAACAGCGTGTTCAAGCACTACTTCGGCGAGCACCCGCCGGCACGCGCCTGTGTGGAGAACCGCATGGTCGTGGACTGCAAGGTGGAAGTGGACTGCATCGCCTGGAAGCGCCCGCCGCGCTGAGCCCGGGCCCGCCCGGCGCGGCCGCGGCAGCGCCGGGCCATCGCCACCGCGGCAGCCGCGCATAACGCGCGGCTATGCCGCCGCGCGCGTTTGCGACTGGCGCCGGGAGCGGCTCCGCGGCTATTGTGCAGGCAGCCGCCCCGCGCCACGTTTCGTGCTGCGGCGCAGCAGACCGGCCCGCTCGTCATGGAGATCCCCATGCCTGCCTGCTTGCGTCCCTGCCGGCCGCAGCCCTTCCCATCCGCCGCGACTGGCGGAAAAGCCGCCTCCGGGCATCGAACCGTCTGCCATCCGTCATGCGCACGGGCCGGCCCCGCCGGACTGCCCATGGCTCCGTCCCCTCCCCCGTGCCACGGAGCCCGCCCCCACGCGGCAGTCCTTCCACGGCGGCGCCGGCCCTGCGCCGGACACCGCCCCAGCTCCCTGCACTGGCAGGGCACGAGGTACTGATTCGATGATCCAACTTGATGCCGTACAGACGATCGCCTTCGGCGGCCTGACCCTGTTCGCCGGCTACGCGCTGTGCCGCGCGATCCCGGTGCTGCGCCGCTACAACCTGCCCGAACCGGTCGTCGGCGGCCTGCTGGTGGCGTTGCTGGTGTGGGCCGCGCATGCGCGCGACACCACCCTGTTCGAGCTGGACACCAGCCTGAAGGTGCCGCTGATGGTGGCGTTCTTCACCACCCTGGGCATCAACGCCAGCCTGCGCCTGCTGCGGGTCAGCGGGCGCCAGGTGATGATCTTCCTGGTGCTGGCCAGCCTGTTCGCGGTACTGCAGAACCTGGTCGGCATCGGCGTGGCGTGGATGTTCGACCTGCACCCGATGTTCGGCGTGCTCGCCGGCTCGGCCACGCTCACCGGCGGCCCGGCCACCGGCATGGCGTTCGCGCCGCTGTTCGAGGAAGCCGGGCTGCAGGGCGCCGAGACCCTGGCCATCACCGCGGCGATGGCCGGCATCATCTGCGGTGGCGTGATCGGTGGGCCGACCATCACCGTGCTGATGCGCCGGTTCGGCATCAGCGGCCCGGCCGGCAACGGCGCCAGGGCCGATGGCGGCGCCGTGGACGATGAAAGCGTGCACGTGCATTTCCCCAACGAATCGGCGCGCGAGTTCGACGCGCTCAAGAGCATCGTGGTGCTGCTGATGGCGATGTGGCTAGGGGCGTGGGTCAGCCAGGGCTTCGCCGGCCTGGGCCTGACCCTGCCGTCCTACATCGGCGCGATGCTGGTGGGCGCGGTGATCCGCAACATCGACGACTACACCGGGCTGATCCGGCTGTCGGTGCCGACCACCGACCTGATCGGCAACATCTGCCTGGCGCTGTTCCTGGCGGTAGCGCTGATGGACCTGAAGCTGTGGGAACTGGCCGGCATGGGCCTGCCGCTGGTGGTCAACCTGGCCATCCAGGTGGCGCTGGTGGCGCTGTTCGCGATTCCGATCTTCTACGTGATGGGCCGCGACTACGACGCGGCGGTGATGGGCGGCGGCTTCATCGGCTTCATGCTCGGCACCACCGCCAACGCCATGGCGGTGATGCGCCGCCTGGTGCAGCGCTACGGGGTGGCGCCGCGCGCGTTCCTGGTGGCGCCGCTGGTGGGCGCGTTCTTCATCGACTTCGTCAACGCACTGATCATCACCGGCTTCCTCAACTTCTGGCCGCACTAGCCCGGCGCCGAGTTCCCGGCGTTCCGCGCCCCCGCCCCGCGCCGTCAGGGGCGGGGATCCCGTAGATGCGGGGCTTGCCCCGCATGCACACCCGCATGGGCATTGGAGGGAACGCCTCGTGCGGGGCAAGCCCCGCACCTACCGGGTGCCGATCATTGCGCCGCCGCACCAGCGCCGGGCCGGCGCGGGTCGGCGGCACCCTGCACGCCGCCGTCCTCGTCGACCAGCAGGGTCTGCGTGCTGCCGATGGTCTCGTCGCTTTCGATGCGGTGGCCCAGCCCGCGCAGCAGGCGCAGCGTATCGGGACTGAAACCCGGTTCGATCTGCAGCATGCCGCTGCCCATGTCCTGGTGGATGCGCGGGCGGTGGGCGGCCTCGGCGATGTTCATGCCGAAATCGACCACGTCCACGATCGTCTGCATCACCGTGCCGGGGATGGTGTTGCCGCCCGGGCTGCCGGTGACCAGCCACGCCTTGCCGTCGCGCAGCACCAGGGTCGGCGACATGCTCGAGACCGGGCGGCGCCCGGGCTGCAGCGCGTTGGCGACCGCACGCCCCGGCTCCTTGCGCGCGGCCAGCTGCGCGCGCAGCGAGAAGTTGCCGATCAGGTTGCCGAGCAGGAAGCCGGTGCCTTCGGCCATCACCCCGGCGCCGAAGTCCGAGCCCAGGGTGAAGGTGTTGCTGACCGCGTTGCCGTCGGCGTCGACCACCGAGAAATGCGTGGTCTGCGGGCTTTCATGGGGCAGCGGATCACCCGCCGCCAGCGCGGTGGCATCAAGCACGCGGTCCGGCGAGAACTGCCGCCAGCGCACGTCGGCATAGGCCTTGGACACCAGCCCGGCTACCGGCGCGTTGACGAACGCCGGGTCGCCCGCATGGCGCGCGCGGTCGGCCCAGGCCAGCTTGATCGCCTCGGCCATGGCATGCAGCGCCGCGGCCGAGCCGGCGCCGTGCGCGGCCAGGTCCTCGTGTTCGAGCAGGTTGAGCATCTCCAGCACGCTGGCCCCGCCGCCGCTGGAAGGCGGCATGCTGACGACCTCGAGGCCGCGGTAAGTGGTGCGCAGCGGCGTGCGTTCGAGCGCGCGGTAGCGGGCCAGGTCGTCCGCCGCGATCAGCCCGCCATGACGGCGCATCGCGGCCACCAGCCGCTGCGCGATGGGCCCACGGTAGAACGCATCGGCGCCGTCGCGCGCGATCAGCCGCAGCGACCACGCCAGGTCGGCCTGGCGCAGGCGCTCGCCGGCGCGCAGCGCGCTGCCATCGGGGTGCAGGAACACGCCGGCGCCGGCGGGGCTGCGCGCCAGCCGCTCGCGCCCCCAGTCCAGCGCGAAGGCCTCGTCGCGGCTGAGCACCACGCCGTTGTCGGCCAGCTCGATCGCCGGCTGCAGCAGTCGCGCCCACGGCAGGCGCCCATGCCGGCGATGCGCCAGCGCCAGCCCGGCCACGGTGCCCGGCACCCCGGCCGCCTTCCAGCCGGCGGTTTCGCCCTCGATCCGGCCGTCGGCGCCGATGAAGCGCTCCAGCGTCGCTGCCGCCGGGGCCATCGAGCGGTAATCGATGGCGACGCTGCGGTTCTCGCCGGCCAGGTGCAGCAGCATGTAGCCGTCGCCGCCGATGTTGCCGGCACGCGGCAACAGCACCGCCAGCGCGAATGCGGTGGCCACCGCCGCGTCCACCGCGTTGCCGCCCTCGCGCAGCACCTGCGCGCCGATCTCGCTGGCGCGCTGGTTCTGGCTGACCACCATGCCGCGGTCGCCGTGCTCGGGCTTCTGGATCGCCTGGTAGTTGAGCAGCTCGCGCGCGCCGGCCGGCGGCGCCAGCGCCAGCAGCGCGCCCAGCAGCAGCGCCAGGCCACGGCCAGGGAGGGATACGCGGGGTCGCAGGGTCATGCCTATCTCCGGTTTGCGGTTCGCGGGCGCATTGCCGGCCGTCCGCCCGCGGCCGTACCGGGGGCGGCGGTCGCACTGGCCCATTCCGGAGCATGGCCGGCAGCGGCGCGGCTGTCGCCCACCTTTGATGGCCGACGGTATAGCCCACGCGCATGGAAGCCCGCGGCAACCACCGCGTGGCTGATCGCCGGCCGCGGCATGCCATAGCTGCCGGTTAACGCCTGCACCGCGATTGTGATCCCCGCCGCGCCGGGCCCGACGGTAATCTGCCGCCATGCAGACGCCCGCCCGCCACACGCCCTCCCCCACGGCCGGTGCGTCCGCCGTCGCAGCGCGCCGGCGTCGCCTCGGCGCGCTCCTGCTGCTGTGCCTGGCGGTGGTCGGGTGCGGCACCGCGCCGGACGCGCGTGCGCCGGCAACTGCCGCACCGCCCTCGCCCGCCATCGTCGTGGCCGCGCACCCGCTGGCCGCGCGGGCCGGCGCCGCGGTACTCGAACGCGGCGGCAGCGCGATGGACGCCGCCCTGGCCGTGCAGCTGATGCTGGGACTGGTGGAACCGCAGAGTTCGGGCATCGGCGGCGGCACGGTGCTGCTGGCCTATGACGCCGGCAGCGGCGAGGTCAGCGGCTACATCGGCCGCGAACAGGCGCCGGCCGCGGCCGGTGCCGGCTGGTTCGACGACGCCGACGGGCAACCGCTGGCGCGCAGCGACGCCATGCTCTCCGGCCGCGCCACCGGCGTGCCCGGCACGCTGGCCACGTTCGCGCTGGCGCTGCGCGAACACGGCCGGCTGCCCTGGGCGCGCCTGTTCGACGACACCATCGCCACCGCCGAGCAGGGCTTCACCATCACCGCGCGCCTGCAACGGCACATCGACGGCCGCTTCCCGCAGGCGGCGGCGGAGGACGTGCGGCGGCTGTTCGACGACGGCCACGGCGGACGCCTGCGCGCCGGCGACACCCTGCGCAACCCCGCCTACGCGGCGACGCTGCGCACGCTGGCCGCGGGCGGCGCGCAGGCGTTCTACCAGGGCGTGCTGGCGCGGGCGATCGTCGACCGCACCGCCGCGGCGCCGCGCCCGGGGCGATGACCGTGGAGGACCTGGCCGGCTACCGCGCCGAGAAAGTGGCCCCGCTGTGCCGGCCGCTGCGCGGCTACCGGCTGTGCTCGTTGCCGCCGCCGGCCAGTGGCGTCGGCCTGCTGCAGTTGATGGCGCTGCTGGACGGCACCGATATCGACCGTCGCGATGCCGGCGACCCGCAGGCGTGGCTGCTGTTCGCCGAGGCCAGCCGGCTGATGTACGCCGACCGCGACCACTACGTCGGCGATCCGCGCTTCGTCGACGTGCCGGTCGACGGCCTGCTGGCGGCCGGCTACGTGGACGCACGCCGCGCGCTGATCGGCCCCCGGGCCGCGCCGCGGCCACCGCGGCCGGGGGTGCCGGCCGGCGCGCCGGCGATGGCCGGGGACGCCACCGACGAGCCCGGCGGCACCAGCCATTTCGTGGTCGTGGATCACGACGGCAACGCGGTCTCGGTGACCACCACCGTGGAATCGTTCTTCGGCTCGGGGCGCATGGTCGGCGGCTTCTTCCTCAACAACCAGCTCACCGATTTCGCCTGGGACCGCGTCGACGGACGCCCCGGCATGGCCAATGCCATCGCCGCCGGCAAGCGCCCGCGCTCGTCGATGGCACCGCTGCTGATGCTCGACGGCGACGGCCGCCTGGCCGGCGCGCTCGGCTCGCCCGGTGGCCCGGCCATTCCCGCCTACATCGGCAAGACCCTGGTCGGGCTGCTCTACTGGCGCCTGCCGCTGGACCAGGCCGTGGCACTGCCCAACCTGGTCGCGCGCGGCGCGCGCTTCGACGGCGAGGCCGACCGCTTCCCGGTGCCGCTGCGTAGCGCGCTGCGCGAACGCGGCGTGGACATCCGCGGCGGTGCCGGCGAGGATTCCGGCCTGCACGGCGTGTTCCTGCGCGACGGGCGCTGGCAATGGGCCGCCGATCCGCGCCGCGACGGCACCGCCGCCTTTCCTGCCCACCGGACCCCCGATGCATCCCGTTGAACCCCATGACGAACCCGTGCGCGCCGACCTCGTGGTCCTCGGTGCCGGCGTCGTCGGCCTCGCCACCGCCTACGCCGCCGCACGCCGCGGCCTGTCGGTGCTGCTGCTGGACCGCGCCGACGGCCCGGTGCAGGGCACCTCGTTCGCCAACGGCGCGCAGCTGAGCTACGCCTACACCGACGCCATGGCCGGCCCGTCCACCTGGCGCCAGCTGCCGGCCATGCTGCTGGGGCGCAACGGCCCGTTCCGCACGCGCTGGTCGGCCGACCCCGATTTCTGGCGCTGGGGCCTGGGCTTCCTGCGCCAGGCCGGCAGCGCGCGGCTGCGCGCCAACACCCTGGCGACGCTGGAGCTGGCGCTGGAATCGCGCGACGCGCTGCATGCGCTGCTGCAGCGCCACCCCATCGCCTTCGACCACGCCGTCTCCGGCAAGCTGCACGTCTACCACGACGCCGCCGCGCTGCAGGGCGCGGCGCCGATGATCGCGCTCAAGCAGCCGTTCGGGGTCGCGCAACAGCTGCTCGACGCGCGCCAGGCCATCGCCGCCGAACCGGCGCTGGCGGCGATGCCGGGCCTGGCCGGCGCGGTGCATTCACCGCAGGAGGAAGCCGGCGATCCGTTCCGCTTCGGGGTCGGCCTGCTGCAGGTGCTGCAACAGCAGTACGGCGTGCAGGCGCGCTTCGGCGTCGATATCCGCCGGGTGGTGCGGCAGGGTGACGGCTGGTGCCTGCAGCCGCATGCCGGGGCGGCGCTGCAGGCCCGGCGGCTGGTGGTGTGCAACGGCATCGACGGCGCGGCGCTGCTGCGGCCGCTGGGCGTGCGCGTGCCGCTGATGGCGATCAAGGGCTATTCGTTCACCGCGCCGTGCGGCCCGCGCGCCCCCACCGCAAGCATCACCGACACCTCGCGCAAACTGGTGTTCTGCCGCCTGGGCGAGCGCATGCGCGTGGCCGGGCTGGCCGACCTCAACCACTGGGACCCACGCCCCGACCCGGCGCGCATGGCGCAGCTGGTTGCGATGGCGCGCGCCTCGATGCCCGAGGCGGTGGACTACGACAACATCGACAGCCGCTGGGCCGGCCTGCGCCCGGTCACCCCCTGGTCCTCGCCGGAGATCCGCGCCATCGGCGACGGACTGGTGTGCAACCTCGGCCACGGCATGCTCGGCTGGACCCTGGCGATGGGCAGCGGCGAACGCGCCGTGGCCCTGGCGACGCAGGCATGACGGCGGCGGCGCCGCGCGCGGTCGCCGGCAACCTCCGCATCGACTAGGATCGGGCCATGCGTCTGCGCCAGATTGAAGTCTTCCACGCGGTCTACACCACCGGCTCGATCAGTGCCGCGGCCCGGTCGCTGCACGTTTCCCAGCCGTCGGTCAGCAAGGTCCTGCACCACACCCAGTACCAGCTGGGTTTCGAGCTGTTCAAGCTGGTGCGCGGCCGGCTGGTCGCCACCGACGAGGCGCATGCGCTGTTCGTCGAGGTAAAGGACATCTACGACCGCCTGCTGTCACTGCAGAAGGCGGTCAGCCACATCCGCGATATCGGCGGCGGGCATATCCGCCTGGCGGTGGTGCCCTCGCTCGGCCAGCACGTGGTGCCGGCGGCGATCACCCACTACCGGCGCCAGCACCCGGAAGTCACGTTCGACGTGCAGACCCTGCACCACGGCGACCTGTTCCAGGCGCTGTACGAGCGCGAATGCGACATCGCCATCGCCTACAACCCGCCGCAGCACCCGCGCATGCAGCGCCGCGTGCTGGGGCACGGGCAGCTGATGCTGCTGTTCGACGCCGCGCAGTGGCCCGACCCGCCGGCGGCGATCCCGCTGCGCTGGCTGCAGGACCGCGACATGGTCGGCCTGGCCAGCAGCGGCCCGATCGGCGACCTGTTCACCAACGAGCTCAAGCGCCAGGGCGTGAGCATGCGCGAGGTCGTGTCCAACCAGACCTATTCGCTGGCCGCCGCGCTGACCCGCTGCGGCGCCGGCATGAGCGTGCTGGACGAATTCACCGCCTGCGCCAATGCCGGCGGCAACCTGCTGGCGCGGCCGCTGGAACCGGAAATCGGCTTCCGCGTCGAGTGCGTCTACCTGGAAGACCGGCCACCGTCCAAGGCCGCCACCGAGTTCGTGCGGCATTTCCAGCGCAGCCTGGCCGAAACCCGCGGCGTGCCGCCCGCAGCGTAGCCGCGCCCCTAGCGGGCGCGCGGGAACTTCGGGTTCAACGCGCCCCAGACGCTGTACTGGTCGGCCAGGATGACCCCGGTCCAGGCCTCGATTTCGGCCTGGGTGATCTGCTCCCCGCCCTGGCGCCCGAACAGCACCACCTCGTCGCCGGCCTGCACCCCGGGGATGTCGGTCACGTCCACCATGGTGGTATTCATGGTGACCCTGCCGAGCACCGGCGCGCGGCGGCCACGGACCAGCACGCTGCCCTTGTTGGAATAGGCGCGGCGGTAGCCGTCGGAATAGCCGACCGGCAGGTTGGCCAGCAGCGAATCGCGTTGCAGGGTGAAGGTGCGGTCGTAGCTCACCGTGTCGCCGGCGGGAAACGCCTGCACCGACGCGACCCGGGTCTTGAACGCGGCCACGTGCGCGAACGGCGGCTTCGGCGTACCGCCGTATCCGTACAGCGCACCGCCCGGGCGCACCATGTCCAGCCGCGATTCGGGCACATGCTGCAGCGCGAACGAATTGGCCGCATGCAGCTGCACGTCGGCGCGCCGCAGCGCGGTGTTGGCGAACAGCCAGTCGGCCTGCTGCTGGAAGGCACGCACGCCCGCCAGCACGTCGTCCGGGTCTTCGCCCGGGAAGTGGGTCATCAGGCCGACCACGCGCAGGCCGTTGCTGCCGACCAGCGCCAGCGCGTCGCGCCGGCCCTGCGCCGTGGCCAGTTCCAGCCCGTTGCGGCTCATGCCGGCCGAGTTCAGGGCCAGGTGCACCGGCAGCGGCCGGCGCCGACGCACGGCCAGCGCCGCCATCGCCTGCGCCACCGCGAGATTGCCCGCCAGTTCCTCGACCCGGTACGGCAGCGCCGCCTCGACTTCATCCAGCGTCGCCGCGCGCACGCGCAGCACGCGGCCTTTGTAGCCGCAGGCGCGCGCCATGCGTGCCTCCTCGGTGCTGGCGATGCCGATGCAGGGCACGCCCGCGGCGATGATGCGCGGCATCACCAGGTCGATGCCGGTGCCGTACGCATCGGCCTTGAGCACCGCGCACAGCTGCGCATCGCCGGCCAGTGCGCGCACGCGCTGCAGGTTGGCGTCGAACACGTCCAGGTCGATCTCCAGCCAGGTGTTGGCCGCGGCCAGCCGCGCCGTGCCCGGCACGCCCAGCAGCGGCGCGGCGCGCGCATCGAGCGCCGCGGCCAGTGCCGTGCCCAGGGTCGCGGCGATGAAGCCGCGGCGGCCGCTGCAGGCGATGTCCGTATCGGTCATGGTGGGTCCCGATGCCGCCGGTGGCCCGGCGGCGTGGTTGGCAGGATCAGTCGAAGCGGTACTCGACCTGCAGGTTGAACGAACGCCCGCGCGGATCGGCCACGCGCGGCTCCCAGGCCGCGCCGGAGGCAAAATCGACCTGGTGCGCGGTGAACGGCGGATCGGTGTCGAGCAGGTTGCGCACCGCCAGGGTCAGCCGCGTGTTCTCCATCCCGGTCCAGGTCAGGCTGTAGTTGTAGGTGATGTAGTCATCGACGTCCGGGTTCCAGTTGACCGGAGTGTAGAAGCCACCCTCGACGCTGACCGGCTCCTCGTCCTTGTAGCCGGAGCGGTAGACCTGGGTGAGCAGGTGCGCCCAGTCGCCGCGGGCCCAGCCGACGCCCAGCGTGTGCTTCCACTTGAGCGGCAGGTTGTAGAAGCGCACGTACTCGCCCACCTTGTTGTCGCCATACGGCTCGTTGGCCAGCGACTTCTCCTTGAAGGTGTCGATGTAGCTGCCGTTGAGGTTGACGTGCCAGCGCCCGCCGGCCAGCTCGCCGCTCAGGTTGGCATCCAGCTCCACGCCGCGGGTCAGGGTGCCGCCGGAGTTGATGTAGCGCTGGTCGATCGCGGTGACCTTGCCGCTGCTGTCGCGGATCCAGTTCTCGGCGAACAGCGCGTAGTTGGCGGTCAGCGTCGCCAGGTTGGGCACGCGGATGGTGTTGGTGCGTTCGATCTCCCACCAGTCCAGGCTCAGGTTGAAGTTGTCGGTCGGCGAGAACACGAAGCCGACGCTCCGCTGCGAGGACTCCTCCGGCTGCAGGTCGGTCTTGCCGCCGGTGATGATCACCGGCTGGATCAGGTCGCAGCCCGGTATCGACGAGTTGACCGAGCCGCTGGGGCAGCTGGCCGGGTCGACCAGGTCGCGGCCGAAATAATCCAGGCGGTTGACGCCGGCGAACAGCTTGGTGAACTCGGGCACCTTGAAGCCGGTGCTGTAGGCGCCGCGGAACGCCAGCGATTCGATCGGTTGCCACTTGAACGAGTACTTCGGGTTGGTGGTGCCGCCGAAGGTGTCGTAGCGGTCGTGGCGCACCGCCACGGTCACGTCGAGGCTGTCGATGATCGGCAGGTACATCTCGGCGTACACCGCGTTGACGTCGCGACGCACATTGGGCAGGTCGCTGGTCTCGTCGAACGGCGCCTGGTAGATGGTGGTGTAGTTCAACGGCACGCCGTCGAGCACCTGCACGCCGCCGAACTCGAACTCCTCGCGCCGCGCCTCGACGCCGGTGGCCAGCTGCGCCTCGCTGCCCCACAGGCTGAAGCCGAGCCCGCCGCTGAAGCTGGCGTCGGCCGTGGTGACGGTGGATTCGCCGCCGTACAGGTGCACGCCACTGGCCGAGGCGCTCTGCAGCGCGGCCATGGCCGCCTCGCTCTGCTGCTGCCCCGGCATCAGGAACGGGTTGAGCAGGCCGCTGCCGAGCGCGGCGCGCAGGCCGCTGGAGAAGTAGTAGCCGCCGCGCAGGACCGATTCGGCCTTGTTCGAGGCGCGCGACAGGCCGATGTCGTAGTCCCAGCTGCCGATACTGCCTTCCAGGCCGGCCAGCAGGCGGTAGGACTTGGTGGTGGTCTCGATCTGGCGCGGCCCGCAGGCCATGCACCGCCAGCGGTAGGGAATGGGGTTGCCGTAGGTGAGGTTGGCGGTGCCGAAGTACGCGGCCAGCGCGTTGTACACCTTGTCGTAGGTGTCCTTGGTGTTGGGGTTGAGCGGATACCAGGTGCCGGGGCCCATCACCGAGGTGAGCGACGCGCTGGAGGTCAGCTGCAGCGGCTCGTACTCGCGCTCGGACTTCACCCGCGAGCCCATCGCCTCGGCGTAGAAGCGGTGGTTGTCGCCGATGCGGAGGGTGGCACGGCCGAGGAACTGCAGGCTGTCCTGCGGCTGCTGCAGCGCCTGCGCGGCGGGATAGTCCCAGGCGCAGGCGTACTTGGAGCTGCCGCTGTCCCACAGCCGGTAGTCGTAGGGCCCCATCGCCGGGCCGCCGTTCTCGCAGCCGGCGCCGCCGGGCAGGTTGAGGATGTTGACGTAGTTCTGCCTGCTGCCGCCATCAGGGTCGATGAGCGAGCCGTTGATGATGCCGCCGCTGGCGTTGGTCACGGTGGCGAACGGGGTGCCGCGCGTGTCCGGCGACACCCCGCGGTCGGGCTGGAAGCTGTTGGCGAAATCGCGCTGGTGGCTGCGCAGGAACTCGCTGCGCCGCCAGTTGATCGTGCCCCACACGTTCCAGCGGTCGCTGTCCAGGTCGCCGGTGCCGCCCAGCAGGCTATAGTTGTAGATGTCGCCGCCGCCGTGCTGGGTCACGTCGAAGCCGGCGTTGACGGCGATGCCCTGGTAGTCGGTGCGGGTGATGAAGTTGATCACGCCGCCGATGGCGTCGGTGCCGTACATGGCCGAGGCGCCGTCGCGCAGCACTTCCACCCGGTCGATCGCCGCGAACGGGATCGAGTTCAGGTCCACCGCCTGCCCGCGCAGGCCATGGGTGGCGACGCGGCGCCCATTGAGCAGCACCAGCGTGGCGTCGCTGCCCTGCCCGCGCAGGTTGGCGCCGGACACGCCGGCGGTGCCGCGCAGCTCGCCCAGGTCCATGTCCACCGACGCCGAGACCATGCCGTCGGCACCGTTGCCGGCGATGTTGAGGAAGGACAACAGCTGCTCGGCCGAGGTGATGCCCTGCGCCTCGATCTCGGCCTTCTGCACGATGGTGACCGGCAGCGCGGCTTCCACGTCCACGCGCTTGATGCGCGAGCCGGTGACGTTGACCTTGTCCAGGGTGGTGGCGGCCGGGGCGGGCTCCTGCGCCATGGCCGGCACGGCCATGGCCGCCAGCAGCGCACTGCACAGGAGTTTCAATCGAGGGTCTGGCTGGCTACGCATGATCTCTCCAGGGGAACGACGGGGACGGACAACCCAGCAGGTACAGCGGCGGAGCGGGCAGCGCGGTCAGGGCCGCGCTGGTGGAATCTCGTCGAGGAACAGTGCGCCGATCGCCTGCGCGGTCGCATACGGCGTCGGGTCGTTGCGGTTGCTCAGCAGCACCACCGTCAGGTGCTGCTGCGGCCAGCGCACCAGGGTGTTGCGGAAGCCGATGCTCTCGCCGTTGTGCCATTGCCGGCCCTCGGCGATACGCCAGCCGAAGCCGTACCAGGTCGCTTCCGGGGTGGTATCCACCTGCACCTGGCGGCCGAGCGCCAGCGCGCGGGTGGCGTCATCGAACAGGCGGCCGTCGTACCAGGCCGCGTCCCAGCGCGCCAGGTCGTCGATGCTCGAATAGATGCCGCCATCGCCGAGCACGGCGCTGTAGCTGTTCTGGTCGGTGCGTTCCCAGCCCTGCGCGGCCTGGCTGTAGCCCCAGGCGCGATGCGGCACGTCGCGGCCGCCGGCAACGTAGGCCAGGCTGTCGCGCATGCCCAGCGGGGCGAAGATGCGGGCGTGCAGGAACGCGGGGAAGTCCATCCCCGAGGCGCGCTCGACCACCAGCGCCAGCAGCGCATAGCCGCTGTTGCTGTAGCGGTAGGCGGTGCCCGGCGGGAAGTACAGCCGGTTCTCGCGCTCCAGCAGCGCCAGCACGCCGGCATCGCGGATCTGCCCCTGCCAGGAGGCCCCCATCAGGTCCTCGTAATCGAGTACGCCGGAAGTATGCGCGAGCAGCTGGCGCAGGCTGATGGCGTCGGCCACGGCCGGCAGCGAAGGCAGCCAGCGCTTGACCGGGTCGTCGATGGACAGCGTGCCGTCCTGCGCCAGCAGCAGGATGGCCGCGGCGGTGAACTGCTTGCTCACCGAGGCCAGCCGGTAATTGGTGTCGGTGCCGGCGGCGATGCCGCGCTCCAGGTCGGCACGCCCGTAGCCGCGCCGGACCAGCGCCTTGCCATCCTTGAGCACCAGCAACGAGGCGCCCGGAACGTCGCCGTCATAGGGCTGCATCAGCTGGTCGATCGCGGCCTGGCGGCTGGCGGCATCGGCCGCGCTTGCCAGCAATGGCAGCGCCAGGCATGCCAGCAGCAGCGCCACATGCCACACCACAGGAATCCACCGCGGGCAAAAACGGTTGCGCATGCGTCCCCCGGACGAAGAAGGCAGGAATGATGGGATGCCACCGATGGCGGGCCCGCGGGCCGGCGGGCCGGAACCCCGGCATGCCTGCCTTCCGCCTCCCTGCGTCTGCGCCGGCTCCCCCGGTGCGGCCTCCCCGCCGTACCGCCCGTCGCGTCTTCACCTTGGCGCGTGGCAACCCGCAGCGTCAACGCCGGACACATCCCCGCGGACCGCCTGCGCCCATACCCACAGGCAACGCCACGGGCCGGCGCCGCGGCCGCCCGCGAGCGCCCCGGTGCCGGCAAAAACACCCGCTGAATCCGCGACTTGGCGATGGCCAGCACTACCCGCACCACGGCGCCAGCCAGCAGCGCGGCATGCGCGTACGCCCCCCGACCCATAGCCTGTGGCTGTGGTTCACGCAATCAATGCGAGGGCGAGGCCGTTGCAGTGGCAACCAATATCTGCGCGCGTGCTATTCGCCGATGCGGTCCATGCGGATGCGGTTGGCGAACAGCGAGAACGCCAGCGTGCCGGCCAGCCGGTTGGCGCGCTGCAGCCACGGCGGCAGCCAGCGCGGTGGCGCCAGCACGCCGCTCTCGAACAACGGCGCCAGCGCCTGCGCGTCGCCCAGCGTCATCTTGCCGGCGAACAGCCAGTGGCAGTAACGCAGCTTCTCGTCGCGCAGCATCTGCCGGAAGAAGGTATGCACCGACACCAGCCCGCGCAGGTACACGGTGTCCTTGGTGAAGGCGCCGCCGCCGCTCACCGGCACCCCGCGGAACACCCGCTGGGCCGAGGCGAAGCTTTCCTCCGCGGCCTGCCCGGCATCACGGAAATACCGGAACACCTCGATGAAATCGGCACCGTCGCGCGCCATCGCGACCGCCTCGATGCGCAGGCTGATGCGCTTGAGCCGCTGGATGTCGATGCTGCCGGTGATCTGCTCGGCGAACGTCGCCAGCCCCTCCTGGGTGGCGGTGACCCGCGGCGACGCCAGCGCCAGGCTCGGCAGCAGCGCCTGCCGGCGCCCGTTGAGCGCGGTCAGCGAATGCACCAGCGCCTCGTGGTGGAACAGCTGCGCGCGGTCATACACGCTGAAGCAGGCACCGCTGCGCAGCCGGATCTGGGTGGCGCCGGCCGCGGCCTTGGCGATCAGGTCCGGGTCCAGCACCACGTTGATCACGCGCGACTCGAAGAAGCCGTCCAGGTCGTTCTGCAACTGCAGCTGCAGCGCGGTAGCCGACACCGGCACCTGCTCCTCGGGCGCCAGCAGTTCGTGGTCCAGCTCGTTGGCGATCTGGATGAAGTGCCGCGCCGCCTCGCGCACGGTCGGCCCGTGGCCGGGCATTGGCTGTTCCGGGGTACCGAACAGCTGCGCCGACAGCGCATCCACCTCGGGCGTGCCCAGCGCTTCCAGCAGGCGCGCGGCCAGGTCCCAGCTGGCGACCGAATCGCGCAGGTAGCGGCCCAGCGGATGCGCCGGGTCGGCGGCGGTGGCGATCGCCGCCAGTTCGCGCCGCGCCGCGCTGAAATCGTGCCGCGGGTAGACCACCTGCGGCAGCTGTGGCGCGCCGCGGGCCACGCTGTCCAGGAACGGCGCCCGCGTCGATGCTGGCCAGCTGGCCAGGGTCAGCAACCGGATGCCACGTACCGCCGCGACCAGCCGCGCGTCGAGCGCGGCATGGTGGGCGATGGCCGGATCGGAAGGGGCGCGGGACAGGCTCATGCGTACACCATAGCAATCCGCCCGCACCGGGTACTCGGTGGGAAGTGGCAACAGGCGCCGCACCGCCGGCCCGGTACCGGCAGCGGACGACGCCGGCCGCGTGACACCCGGGCCGGTGGCCGTCACCCGCGCCGGGGCGCCTGCTCCCCGGCCATGCCGGCCGGCTCGGCGCGAAGCGATGATGGTGCATGGCACCGCGGACGGCTTTCCAGCAATGCCCCGCTGCCCGCGGCCGCCGTCGCCTCAGCGCCGCTTCGGTTTCCCCGCCGGCCGCCACTGCGCGCCGCGGCCGCTGCTCCTGCGTTCGGTGGCCTGCTCGGCCTGGCGCTGCGCCAGCTTGGCCGCGGCCGCGGCCACTTCCTCGCGCAGCTTGAGGTAGTTGAGCAGGCGGCTTTCGTCGATCTCGCCACGCTCGATCGCCGCGCGCACCGCGCAGCCGGGCTCGTGCTGGTGCGAACAGTCGCGGAAGCGGCACTGCGTGGTCAGCGCCTCGATGTCGGCGAAGCCGCCTTCGGCCAGGGTTTCCTCGCCGGTGGGTTTGAGTTCGCGCATGCCCGGGGTGTCGATCAGGCAGGCGCCGCCGGGCAGCGGCAGCAGCGCGCGGTGGGTGGTGGTGTGGCGGCCGCGCGAATCGCTGTCGCGCACCGCGCCGGTCTTCATCCGGTCCTCGCCCAGCAGGGTGTTGGTGAGCGTGGACTTGCCGGCGCCGGAGGAGCCGACCAGCACCACGGTGCGGCCCGGCCCCAGCCACGGCGCCAGCGCGGCGACGCTGGCCGGGTCCCTGCCGTTGATCGCCAGCAGCGGGATGTCCTGCGCGGCCAGGTCTTCCAGCACCGCCAGCGCGTCGGCGCCGTACTCGGTCTGGTCGGCCTTGGTCAGCACCACCACCGGCGCCGCGCCACCGCTGCCGGCCAGCATCAGGTAGCGCTCGATCCGGCGCGGATTGAAGTCCGCGTCCAGCCCGCAGACGATGAACACCGTATCGATGTTGGCGGCGATCACCTGCTGGTGGTAGTGCTCGCCGGCCGCGCCGCGCTTGATCGAAGTCCGCCGCGGCAGCAGCGCGACGATGCGCGCGTCCTCCAGCAACACCCAGTCGCCGACCGCCGCGCGCTCGTGGCTGGGGAAGCGCGGGCGCTGCCACTCCGGCAGCGACTCGGCCTTGAGCGCGGCGTCGGGCGCGTCGGCCACCACGTAACCGGAACGGTGCTGCTCGATCACCCGCGCCGGCCGCGCCCGCGGATGTGCGGCGAAGGCGGCCTGCCAGGCCGGGGCTTCGGGTGGGCCCGGCCAGGGCCAGCCGATGGCGCGCAGCGCGCTGAAATCGATGGTGTCGGTCATCGGCCAATTCTAAGCGGCGCGGCGTTCGCGGCCGCCTGCCGGGGCCGATTTCCGTTCCGCCCGGAACCATCGCCCCGCATCGCAGCAATTCCGCTACCATGCGGTTTCCCGCCCATGATGGCCCCACGCATGTCAAGCCCTGCCAAGCCGCTGCCCACCCGCGAACGCCTGTCCGAAGTGCGCTACGAGATCCGTGGCGAACTGGCCCGGCGAGCCCGCGAGCTGGAGGCCCAGGGCCGCAGGCTGATCAAGCTCAACATCGGCAACCCGGGCAACTTCGGCTTCCGCGCGCCCGAGCACCTGCAGCACGCCATCGCCGACGACATGGGCCGCACCGACCCCTACACCCACCAGCAGGGCCTGCCGGTGGCGCGCGAGGCCATCGCCGCGGCGTATGCGTGGCGCGGCGCGCCCGATGCCCACGCCGACCGCGTGTTCCTCGGCAATGGCGTGTCCGAACTGATCGACCTGTCGCTGCGCGCGCTGCTCAACCCCGGCGACGAAGTACTGGTGCCCTCGCCCGATTACCCGCTGTGGTCGGCGGCCACCATCCTCAACGACGGCCGCCCGGTGTATTACCGCTGCCGGCCGGAGAACGGCTTCCAGCCCGACCCGGTGGAGATCGAGACGCTGGTGTCCTCGCGGACCCGCGCCATCGTGCTGATCAACCCCAACAACCCCAGCGGCGCCAGCTACCCGCGCGAGCTGCTGGAAAAGATCGTCGCCGTGGCCCGCAGGCACAACCTGCTGCTGCTGGTGGACGAGATCTACGACCAGATCCTCTACGACGGCGCGCAGTTCCAGCCGGTCGCGCCGCTGGCCGGGGACCACCCGTGCCTGACCTTCAGCGGCCTGAGCAAGGTGCACCGCGCCTGCGGCTGGCGCGTGGGCTGGATGCTGCTGTCCGGCGACGCCGCGCGGCTGGGCGAGTTCCGTGCCGCGCTGGACCTGCTCAGCGCGCTGCGGTTGTGCGCCAACGTGCCGGGCCAGTACGCCATCGAGGCGGCGGTCAACGGCCCGGACACCATCTCCGCGCTGTGCGCGCCCGGCGGCCGCCTGTACGAAACCCGGCGCGCGGTGATCGAGGCCTGCGCCGCCAGCGAGCACCTGCAGCTGGTGGCGCCGGCCGGCGCGCTGTACGCGTTCCCGGCGGTGGTCGGCCCCGCCGCGCAGGGGTTCGACGACCACGAATTCGCGCTGGAGCTGATGAACGACGAGGGCGTGCTGGTGGTGCCCGGCTCCAGCTTCAACGTGCCCTACCGCCACCACTTCCGGGTGACCCTGCTGCCCGAGGCCGCGACCATGCGCGAGGTATTCGGCCGCATCGACCGGGTGCTGGCGCGCCGTGCCGAGCGGATCACCAAGGTGGTGCCGCTGAAGACCCGCAGCGCGGTGGCCTGAGGCGCGGCGATGGGCAACAGCGGACCGGCCACGGCCAGCAGCGCGCGCTACCTGGCGCTGGGCGATTCCTACACCATCGGCGAAGGCGTGCCCGCCGCAGGCACCTGGCCGTTCCAGCTGGCCGCGGCGCTGCGCGCGCGTGGCCTGGCACTGGCCGACCCGGAGGTCATCGCCACCACCGGCTGGACCACCGACGAACTGGCCGCCGCCATCGACGCGGCCGCGCCACGTGGCCCGTACGCGCTGGCGAGCCTGCTGATCGGGTCAACAACCAGTACCGCGGGCGCCCGCTCGCCGAATACCGCCAGCAGTTCGAGCAGTTGCTGCAACGCGCGGTGGGGCTTGCCGCCGAAGACCCGCGGCGGGTACTGGTGCTGTCCATTCCCGATTGGGGGGTGACCCCGTATGCGGCCGCGCACGGCCGCGACGCGGCCGTCATCGCCTGCGAGATCGACGACTTCAACGCCGCCGCGCGCGCCTGCTGCGGCGATTACGGCGTGGCGTTCGTCGACATCACCCCGGCCAGCCGCGCGCAGGGTGCCGAGGCGGCGATGCTGGTCGACGACGGCCTGCACCCTTCGGCGGCGATGTACCGGCTGTGGGTGGAGCAGGCGCTGCCGGTGGCGGCCGACCTGCTGACCGGCACGACCGCCGCGTGAGCAGGCCATCCGGGACCGCGGCCATGGCCGCCCAGGATGCCCGGGCCATCGCCCGCGCGTTCGCCCCGCGCCACCCGCTGGGCAACCGCTGGGACTACTGCTACGTGCTGTCCAAGCTGCGCAGCGATCCGCTCTACCCCGGCGTGCTGGAGGCGCTGCGCGGCAGCCACGCGCCGCTGCTGGACATGGGCTGCGGGCTGGGCCTGCTGGCGCATGCGCTGCGCCACGACGGCCAGCCGCAGCGCTACCGCGGGGTGGACAACGATGCCGCCAAGATCCGCCGCGCCGATGCCGTCGCCCGCCGTGCCGGCCTGGCCGCCAGCGCTTTCGAGGTGATGGACCTGGCCACCACCCTGCCCGAGCACCGCGGCAGCGTGGCCATCCTCGACGTCCTCCAGTACCTGCCGGCCGAGGCGCAATCGGCGCTGCTGCGGCGCGCCGCGGCGATGCTCGATGGCGATGGCCGGCTGGTCCTGCGCATGGCCCTGGCCGACGACAGCCGCCGCGGCCGCATCTCGCGCATCGGCGACCGCGCCGCCAACTGGATCGGCTGGATGCAGTTCCGCCCGCGCCACTACCCCGACGCCGCCAGCCTGCGCGCGCTGCTCGAGCAGGCCGGCCTGCAGGTCAGCCTGTCGCCGCTGTACGGCAACACGCCCTTCAACAACTGGCTGCTGGTCGCGCGCCGCGCCTGAACCACGGCGGCACCGTTTGCGCGGATAATCGTGCCATTGCCCCGCCCGTCCCGGGCCGGCACCCTGACGAGAGTCCCGTGAGAAGAACCTACCGCCTCGATATCGAAGGCAAGCATCCCGAGCGCCTGCTGGAAGCCAGCAAGCACGACATCCGCAAGTACGTCAGGCGCGAGCGCGGCAAGCCGCTGCCGGCCGGCGCCGATTTCTGGGATTTCGACAGCAAGGCCGGCGTCGACGAGGCCAGCGCGCAGCCGGTGCCGTTTCCCGAGCTGATCCGTGCGGTGGACGCGCTGGTGGCCGCTGGCAACCGCCAGTTCTACGTGGAAGTGCTGCGCAAGCCCGGCAAGCGCACGCCGCGCCCGGCGGCCGCCGCGGACCTGCCGCCGGAAAGCGACTTCGAGGATTGACCGCGCCTGCGCTGCCGGGCCCTGCCCGGCCCCGCGCAGTTCAGCCGGCGGTCTTGTCCGCAGCCGCCGCGGCGCGCAGCCGGTCCTTCCGGCTGGGCCGGCGGCCCTTGATGCCGCCATTGCCGTCGCCGGCCGGCACGGCGGCCGGCGCCGCCTCGGCCGGCTCGAAACCCGGCACCACTTCCGGCTCCAGGCGCAGGCCATGGCGCCGGCAGATCACCCGCCAGTGCGCCAGCGCCGCAGCCTCGACCAGGCTCACCGCCAGTCCGGTGGCGCCGGCACGGCCGGTGCGGCCGATGCGGTGCAGGTAATCGGCCGGCGAGCGCGGCAATGCGTAATTCACCACCACCGGCAGGCCGGCGATGTCGATGCCGCGCGCGGCCACGTCGGTCGCCACCAGCACCTGCAGCTGCCCCTCCTTGAACGCCTGCAGGGTGCGCACCCGGCGGCCCTGCGACAGGTCGCCATGCAGTGCCTGCGCGGCGATGCCGTGCCCGCGCAGCGCGCCGGCCAGACGGTCGCCCTCGCGGATGCTGGCGACGAACACCAGCACCTGCCGCCAGCGCGGATCGGCCAGCAGCGCCAGCAGCAACTCGACGCGGCGCGCGCCATCGACCCGCAACGCGCGCTGCTCGATCCGCGCGGGGGCCTGCGCATCGACCTGCAGGCGCGCGGGCGCACGCAGGCCGGCGTCCGCCAGTGCCGCGATCGGCTCGGCGAAGGTGGCCGAGAACAACGCCGTCTGCCGCTGCACGGGCAGTTCGGCAAGGATCCGGCGCAGCTCGTCGCCGAAGCCCAGTTCCAGCAGCCGATCGGCCTCGTCCAGCACCAGCAGCTGCACCTGGCGCAGCGACAGCGCGTTGTGCGCCAGCAGATCGAGCAGGCGCCCGGGGGTGGCCACCACCACGTCGGCGCCCCCGCGCAGCGCCATCATCTGCGGGTTGATCGACACCCCGCCCACCGCGCACACCACCCGCGGCTGCCGCGGCAGTTCGCGGCCCAGCGTCGCGAACACGTCGGCCACCTGCAGCGCCAGCTCGCGCGTGGGCACCAGCACCAGTTGCCGCAGCACCCGCGGCCTGCGCGGCGGTGCCAGGAACAACTGCTGCAGGGCCGGCAGCACATAGGCGGCGGTCTTGCCCGAGCCGGTCGGTGCCAGCGCCAGCACGTCCTGCCCCTTCAGCAGCACCGGCAGCGCCTGCTGCTGGATCGGCGTGGGCGCGGCGTAGCCCGCCTGCTTCAGCGCGCGCGCCAGTGCGGGCAACACGTAGGGAGACAGGCCGAGTCGGGAAAAGGGCATGCGGTGGGTCCAGGCGCCGCCGGCAGGGCGGGCGGCGAGTCTACGGGGTTTCCGGCAGCCGCGCGGGCAACCCGCGCATCTGCAGCTGCTGCAGCACCGATTCGACGATGGCGGCATTGTGGCCATGCGCGGCGCCTTCGTGCAGCAGCACGATCGCGCCCGGCGCCAGGTCGCGGACGATGCGCGCCACCACCGTCTGCGGCTGGCAGTGGACGCCGTCGAAGCCGCGCGCGCTCCAGCCCACCCGCGCCAGCCCGTGCCGGCGCAGCGCCGCGGCGACGAACGGGTTGGTCATGCCCACCACCGAGCGGTACCAGCGCGGCGGCGTCCCGGCGATCGCCGTCAACACCTGCTGGCAATCCCCGATCTCGCTGGCCATGCGCCGCGGCCCCAGGCGCCAGAACCAAGCCTGCGGATGCGAATGGCTGTGGTTGCCCAGCCCGTGGCCGCGGCGCAGCACCTCGCGCACCAGTTCCGGGCGTGCCGCCGCGCGCTCGCCGACCATGAAAAAGGTGGCGCGGGCGTCGTAGCGGTCGAGCAGGTCGAGGATCGCCAGGGTGTCGTCGGACGGACCATCGTCGATGGTCAACCACACCGCCGGGCCGGGCAGCCGCGACAACACCGGCGCGTAGAAGCGACTGTTGGGCAGGAACACCGGCACCACGAACAGCGCGTGGCTGGCCAGCAGCAGCGGCAGGCCGGTGGTCCAGCCCAGCGCGGCCCAGGCCAGCGCCACCAGCGCCTGCGACAGCAGCAGCCAGCCGACCCAGCGCCAGGGATGGCTGGGCGTGCGATGCAGGGTTCCCGTGGCGGTCATGTCCCATGATGCCATGCGGCGTAGAATCGCCCTTGTCACAGACCAACTTCACGAGTTCACGATGTCCCTGGATCCCGCCCTGCGCGAACGCATCGAATCCCTCCTCGGCGCCAACCGCGTCGTCCTGTTCATGAAGGGCCAGCCGGCCATGCCGCAGTGCGGCTTCTCGGCCAAGGCCGTCGGCGTGCTGCAGGACCTGGGTGTCGATTTCGCCCACGTCAACGTGCTGGCCGACGCGGAGATCCGCGAGGGCATCAAGGCCTACGGCGACTGGCCGACCATCCCGCAGCTGTACGTGGACGGCGAACTGGTCGGCGGCAGCGACATCATGCTGCAGATGGCCAACAGCGGCGAACTCAGCGCCCTGCTCGGGGTGGCGCCGCCGGACCGCACCCCGCCGTCGATCACCATCACCCCGGCCGCGGTGGAAATGCTCAAGGGCGCGCTGGCCGACGCCCCGGGCGCCGCGCTGCAGCTGAGCATCGACGCGCGCTTCCAGCCGAATTTCCAGCTGGCCCCGCTCGACGCCAACGCCATCGCCGCCGAATCCAACGGCCTGCGCGTGCAGTTCGACGCGGCCAGCGCGCGCCGCGCCAACGGCATCACCATCGACTGGGTGGACGACATCCGCGGCCAGGGCCTGGCCATCGACAACCCCAACGCGCCCAGGCCGGTGCAGGAACTGGACGTGCGCAGCGCCGACGACCAGCTGCGCGCCGGCAGCCTGACCCTGGTGGACGTGCGCCCGGCCGACGAGCGCGCCATCGCCGCCATCAACGCCCCGTTCGAGACCTTCGACGGCGACAACCGTGCCCGCCTGGAGGCGCTGCCCAAGGACACCGCGCTGGCGTTCCTGTGCCACCGCGGCGGACGCAGCGCGCAGGCGGCCGAGCAGTTCCGCGCGCTGGGCTTCACCCGCGTCTACAACGTCACCGGCGGCATCGACGCCTGGGCGCAGGACGTGGACAACAGCGTGCCGCGCTACTGACCGCGCGGCAGCGACCATGCAGGCAGGCAGACACCGGCGCAAGCCGGTGTCTGCGTTTCCGGTGGCCGCAACCGAGCCGGTGGCAACGCCTGCAGGAGCGGGGTCAGTCGCGAGGGGCCATGCGCAGGGAGCATTCGCACCAACGCCGCGTTCGCGACTGGAGGGGCGCCCGCGACGACAGCACCCGCCGCGCCGCCGTCAGCCGGCGAAACCGCCCTCGGCCAGGAAGTGCAGTTCCTCCGGCGTCGGAATCCGGCCCAGTACCGCGTTGCGGTGCGGGAACCGGCCGAAGCGGCGGATGATGTCGCGGTGCAGCTCGGCGAAGCGCAGGTACTCCAGGTCGCCGAGCACCTCGAACATCGCCACCGAGCGCTCCTGGTCCTGCGGGTCTTCCGAGTGTTCGAACGGCAGATAGATGAAGGCGCGCAGCTGCGGCGTCAGTTCGCGGTCCAGTCCTTCCTCGATGGTGCGCATGGCGTAGTGCCGCGCCAGTCCGTCGGTGGCGAAGGAATGGGCAGTGCCGCGGAAACAGTTGCGCGGGAACTGGTCGAGCAGGATCTGCAGCGCCAGCGCGCCGTCAGCGCTGTGCAGCCACTCCTCGCAGCCGCGGCGCGCGGCCAGGTAATGCAGGTCCAGGAAGCGCCGGCGGAACTCCTCGTCGAAGGCGTCGTCGCGCGCGAACCACCGCCGCGGCCCCGCCGAACGCCAGAAATCCACCACTGTCTGTACTGCTTCCATCACTCCAGTCCCTGATCGTTCGGCCGCCCGCGGGGCGACGCTGGCCCGCGACGGTGCAGCTTAAGCGGCCCGCACCGCTCTGGATACCACCACGGCCGCGCGCCGGATCGCGCCTGCAACCCCGCCAGTCCATGCACTTGGCAAATCCCGGGGCCACGGCTAGCGTGCGGGCACCTTCCACGCCGCCTATGGAGAACCCATGCGACACCGACTGCTGGCCGGGCTCGGCCTGGCGCTGGCCTGCGCGCAACCCGCGCCTGCCGACGCCACCTCGCGCTTCGTGCAGGACCCCTACCCCAGCACCTATCGGCCACTGCCCGCCGCGCCGGTGCTGATCAGCCACGCCACCGTGCTCGACGGCACCGGGCGGCGCCTGGACGACGCCGACGTGCTGCTGGCCGATGGCCGCGTGGTCGCGGTCGGCAACGCGCTGCAGGCACCGGCCGACGCGGTGCGCGTGGACGGCCGCGGCAAGTGGGTCACGCCGGGCATCATCGACGTGCATTCGCACCTGGGCGTGTATCCCAGCCCCGGCGTGCAGGCGCATGGCGATGGCAACGAGATGACCGCGCCGGTGACCGCCAACGTCTGGGCCGAACATTCGGTGTGGCCGCAGGACCCGGGCTTCGCCGCGGCGCTGGCCGGCGGCGTGACCGCGATGCAGGTACTGCCCGGCTCGGCCAACCTGGTCGGCGGCCGCGGGGTGACGTTGAAGAACCTGCCGGCCACCACCTACCAGGCGATGAAGTTCCCCGACGCGCCGTGGGGCCTGAAGATGGCCTGTGGCGAGAACCCCAAGCGCGTGTATGGCGGCAAGGGCACCGCGCCGGCCACGCGCATGGGCAACGTCGCCGGCTACCGCGCCGCCTTCATCGACGCCAGCGAGTACATCGCCAAGAACACCGCCGCGCCGGTCAAGCGCAAGCGTCGCTTCGGCCGCGACGACAACGGCGACAGCGCCGGCGACAGCGGCGGCAAGCGCGACCTCAAGCTGGACACCCTGGCCGGCGCCATCCAGGGCGACATCCGCGTGCACATCCACTGCTACCGCGCCGATGAGATGGCGACCATGCTCGACCTGGCCAGGGAATTCGGCTTCAAGGTGGCCGCGTTCCATCACGGCGTGGAAGCCTACAAGCTCGCCGACCGGCTCGCCGCCGAAGGCGTGTGCGGCGCGCTGTGGGCCGACTGGTGGGGCTTCAAGATGGAAGCCTTCGACGGCATCCAGGAGAACATCGCGCTGGTCGACCGCCCGGCCAACAGCTGCGCCATCGTGCACTCGGATTCGCCGGAGGGGATCCAGCGCCTGAACCAGGAAGCGGCCAAGGTCATCGCCAGCGCACGCCGCGCCGGCATGGGCGAGATCGCGCCGGAACACGCCATCCGCTGGCTCACCGCCAACGCCGCGCGCGCACTCGGCATCGAACAGCGCACCGGCACCCTGGAGCCGGGCAAGATGGCCGACGTGGTGGTCTGGAACGGCAACCCCTTCAGTTCCTACGCGCTGGCCGAAAAGGTCTATGTCGACGGCTTCCAGGCCTACGACCGCGGCAACCGCGCGCAGCAGCCACTGAGTGATTTCATGCTCGGCCAGGAGGTGCAGCCATGAGCGCGTCCCTCGTGTTCCTGCGCCGCCTGGCGCTGTTGGCCGCGGCCGTGCCGGGCATCGCCTGCGCCCAGGACGTGCTGGTCCGCAATGCCACCGTGCACACCGCCACCGCGCGCGGCACGCTCAATGCCAGCGACGTGCTGGTGCAGGGCGGGGTGATCCGTGCCATCGGCCCGGGGCTGGCCGCGCCGGCCGGGGTGGAGGTGGTCGATGCCGGCGGCCGCCCGCTGACCCCGGCGCTGTTCGGCGGCATCACCGACATCGGCGTGGAGGAGATCTCCGGCGAGGCCGCGACCGTGGACAGCGCGGTCAAGCTGGAGGACCAGCCGCAGCGCCCCGAGTTCGACGTCACCCTGGCCTACAACCCGGACTCGGTGCTGGTGCCGGTGGCGCGGGTGGAAGGCATCGGCTTCACCGCGCTGGGCGCCAACAGCGGCGGCGGCTTCATCGCCGGCCAGGGCGGGGTGATGCGGCTGGACGGCAGCGCCGACCCCATCGGCCCGCGCATGCTGTTCGTGCGCCTGGGCGCGGCCGGCGCGGAACTGTCCGGCAGCTCGCGTGCCGCGCAGTGGATGCTGCTCGACCAGATGGTGGCCGAAGCGCGCGGCCGCGTCGCCGCCGATTCGCCGCATGCGCTGCTGACCCCCGCCGGGCGCGCGGTGCTGGCGCGCTATCTCGCCGGCAACGGGCGCATCGTGGTGCGCGTGGACCGCGCCGCGGACATCC
This sequence comes from Stenotrophomonas acidaminiphila, assembly GCA_002951995.1. Taxonomy (NCBI): domain Bacteria; kingdom Pseudomonadati; phylum Pseudomonadota; class Gammaproteobacteria; order Lysobacterales; family Lysobacteraceae; genus Stenotrophomonas; species Stenotrophomonas acidaminiphila. The sequence goes on along the minus strand of CP019797.1, from coordinate 732,290 downwards.
GCCAGCTGCTGCGCTGGGCCGGGCGCGAGCAGGTGCGCGTGGCCATCGCCGGCGGCGCCGAGGCCTGGCGGCTGGCGCCGCAGCTGGCCGCGGCCGGGGTGCCGGTGTTTGTCGACGCGCTGGCCAACCTGCCGGCCAGCTTCGACCAGATCGGCGCCACCCTGGAGAACGCCGCACGGCTGCACGCGGCCGGGGTGCCGGTGGCCTTCAGCCAGGACGGCGACGCCTCGCACAACGCGCGCAAAATCCGCCAGCTGGCCGGCAACGCGGTGGCCCACGGCCTGCCCTGGGAGGCGGCGCTGGCCGGGCTGACCCGGGTCCCGGCGCAGGCGTTCGGGGTGGCCGACCGCATCGGCAGCATCGCGGTGGGCCAGCAGGCCGACCTGGTGCTGTGGGAAGGCGACCCGCTGGACGTGGGCCACTATGCCGAGCGCATGTGGCTGGGCGGGCGCGCGGTGCCGATGCGCTCGCGCCAGACCGAACTGCGCGACCGCTACCTGCGCGGCAGCACCACCCCGCCGGCCTACCGCCGCTGAGGTCACAGCATCCGGCGTCGCGGCAGGGTGGCACCTGCCGCGACGCCGGTTTTGGGTTAGTGTGACCGCAGCCACACAACGCCCCGGGGGACTCGAGCATGCGCATCGGAATCGTCGTGGATTCGGCCTGCGACCTGCCGGCCGACTTCATCCGCGAACACAAGCTGGTCCTGCTGCCGATCACCGTGCGCATCGGTGAGGCGGTGCTGGCCGACCACCGCGAGGAAGACGCCACCCTCAACTTCCTCGATACCCACGTCGCCGAACGCGGCGCCGAGGCCGAGACCATCCCGTTCAGCGTCAACCAGATCCGCGACCTGTTCCTGCAGCACCTGGTGATCGACTACGACCACGTGTTCTGCCTGACCATCACCAAGACCCGCAGCCCGATCCACGACAACGCGCTGCAGGCCAGTTTCGCCATCCTCAACGAGTACCGGCCGATCCGCCAGGCCGCCGGGCACAACTCGCCGTTCGCCCTGCGCGTGCTCGACACCCAGAACCTGTTCGCCGCCCAGGCGGTGACCGCGGTGGAGGCGGTACGGCTGCGCGATGCCGGCGCCGGCGTGGCGCAGATGCGCGAGCGGCTGGAAGAACTGGCCGGCAACGTGCACGGCTACATGGTCACCCGCGACCTGTACTACATGCGCGCCCGCGCCCGCCACAAGGGCGACCGCAGCGTCGGCCTGCTCACCGCCGCGCTGGGCAGCGCGCTGGACATCAAGCCGGTGCTGCACGGCTACCGCGGCGAGACCGCGCCGGTGGCCAAGATCAAGGGCTTCGACAACGCGGTGCAGCGGCTGTTCGGCTTCGTCGGCCAGCGCGTGGCCGCGGGCCTGCTGACCCCGGTGGTGTGCGTGAGCTACGGCGGCCCGCTCGACGAACTGCGCGCCCTGCCCGGCCATGCCACCCTGCGCGAAACCTGCCTGGCGCACGGCGTGACCCTGCTCGAAACGGTGATGAGCCTGACCGGCATGGTCAACGTCGGCAAGGGCGCGGTGACGGTTGGCTTTGCCGACCAGCCGCACGCGTTCGAGAGCTGATCGGCGCCGGCGTGTACGCCGGCACCACGCCCGTTGCGGCACACTGGCCCCCACCCAAGGAGACCCCGCATGCCCGTGCACTATTCGATTTCGTTGCCCGATCCCGCCGCCGCGCGCGGCAGCGACCCGCGCCTGTCGTTCACCGCCAACGGTGCCGACACGTTCGCCGAGCAGTTGCAGGACGCCCTGCGCACGCCGGCGCTGTTCGAGCGCTGGCGCGCCACCCAGGAGGATCCCGACGACGTCGACCCGAGCTGGGGCGTGACCGATCCCGAGGCGACGGTCAGCGGCAGGCAATCGGACCTGCGCATCGACCTGGTCGCCATTACCCGCATTCCCGGCGACGTGCTCAAGCAGCGCCTGCGCTGGCTGGCGGGCAGCCACTGGGAACTGCGCGACGTACGCTGAGTGGCCACCCCGGTCCTGCTTTCCTGGAGCGGCGGCAAGGATGCCGCCTGGGCGCTGCACGCCCTGCGCCAGCGCCCGGACATCGAAGTAGTCGCCCTGCTGAGCACCCTCACCGAGGGCTATGAGCGCGCGTCGATGCAGGGCATACGCGAGGAAGTGCTGCGACAGCAGGCGCACGCCGCCGGCCTGCCGCTGCTGCGCGCCTGGATCGCGCAGGACTGCGACAATGCCGGCTACCTGCAGCGCATGGGCCAGGCGCTTGAAGCCGCCCGCCTGCGCTGGCCGGCACTGCGTACCCTGGCCTTCGGCGACCTGCTGCTGGAGGACATCCGCCACTGGCGCCAGCAGCAGTACGCCGCGCTGGACTGGGACTGCCTGTTCCCGCTGTTCGGGCGCGATACCGCCACCCTGGCGCGGCAGATGATCGACGGCGGCCTGCGCGCGCAGTTGTGCTGCGTGGATACCCGGGTACTGGACGCCGCCTTCGCCGGCCGTGACTTCGACCACGCCCTGCTCGACGCGCTGCCGGACGCCATCGACGCCTGCGGCGAGAACGGCGAGTTCCACACCTGCGTCAGCGCCGGCCCGATGTTCGCCGCGCCGCTGCAGTTGCGGCAGGGCGATACCGTGCTGCGCGATGCGCGCTACGCCTACACCGACTTCGTGGTGGACGAGACAGCACCGTGATCGCGGCCATCACGGCCACCGCGGCGCCTGACCCGGCCGCATCCCGCCAGGCCGACAGGAACGTCGGCGCAGACACGCACGGAGCGGCCGGCGGCGGACGCACAGGCGCGCGGTCCTCGCCCCGCAGCTGGCAGCGCTGCCGGACGAACGAACCGGCCGCGCCGGTACCCGGGGCCCACGCACGCGCCCACAGGGCACGGGCGGCGCAACGGTCGCGCATCACCGGCCAACCGCTCCCGCAGGCCCGGTCGCTGCGGCTACGTCGTCCGCAGGCACCGCGCAGGAATACGTGGCCGCTGGGTCGCGCTGGCGGCCGTCACATGCGTCCCGCACCTGCTCCGGCAGCTGTTGCCGCGACTGCCTGCGGCCACTGCAACCTCGTCCACGGCTCCGCCTGCGACAGCGACGGCGGCGATGGGCAGGCGGGGAATGCGGCGAATCGCGCCGCGGCCACAGCCAGGGACAGCCCGGAAGCCGCGGATCAGGCGCCGCAGCGGGGATTCCGCCGCGGCGCGATGCGGCCGCAGCGGACTGCCGCGACCACACCGACGCCCCGCTCCCGCGGCCGCTCAGGCCAGCGCGCGGGCGTGATGGGCGATGTGCTCGCCGATGAAGCTGGCGATGAAGTAGTAGCTGTGGTCGTAACCGGGCTGCATCCGCAGCTGCAGCGGATGGCCGGCGGCCGCGCAGGCATCGGCCAGCAGCTGCGGGCGCAGCTGCGGCTCGAGGAACTCGTCGGCGCCGCCCTGGTCCACCAGCAGCGGCAGCCGCTCCGCGGCCCCGGCCACCAGCGCGGTGGCGTCGTACTGCCGCCACGCATCGCGGTCCTGGCCGAGATAGGCGGCAAACGCCTTCTCGCCCCACGGCACCTGCGACGGCGCCACGATCGGCGCGAACGCCGACACGCTGCGGTAGCGCCCCGGGTTGCGCAGCGCGATCACCAGCGCACCGTGCCCGCCCATCGAATGGCCGCTGATCGCGCGCGCATCGCTGGCCGGAAACTGCGCCTGGACCAGCGCCGGCAGCTCGCTGACGACGTAGTCGTACATGCGGTAGTGCGGCGCCCACGGCGGCTGCGTGGCATTGAGGTAGAACCCCGCGCCCTTGCCCAGGTCGTAGCCTTCGGCATCGGCAACGTCGTCGCCGCGCGGGCTGGTGTCGGGCGCCACCAGGATGATGCCGTGCTCGGCGGCGTAGCGCTGCGCGCCGGCCTTGGTGATGAAGTTCTGCTCGGTGCAGGTCAGCCCGGACAGCCAGTACAGCACCGGCAGCCGGGCCCCGTCCTGCGCCTGCGGCGGCAGGTAGACGCCCAGCGTCATGTCGCAGCCCAGCACCTGGGAGCGGTGCCGGTACACGTCCTGCCAGCCGCCGAAGCAGGCGCGGTGTTCGATTCGTTGCATGGTTCTCTCCAGTCGCGCGGAGGCATGGCCGGGGCGTGCCCCGGCCGCCCGTCAGAAGTGGACGACGCTGCGGATCGACTTGCCTTCGTGCATCAGGTCGAAGGCGTCGTTGATCTGCTCCAGGCCCATGGTGTGGGTGACGAACGGTGCCAGTTCGATATCGCCCTTCATCGCGTCCTCGACCATGCCCGGCAGCTGGCTGCGGCCCTTCACACCGCCGAAGGCGGTACCCATCCACTTGCGCCCGGTGACCAGCTGGAACGGACGGGTGGAGATCTCCTGGCCGGCGCCGGCCACGCCGATGATCACGCTCTGGCCCCAGCCGCGGTGCGCGCACTCCAGCGCCGCGCGCATCACGTTGACGTTGCCGATGCACTCGAAGCTGTGGTCCACGCCCCAGCCGGTCATCTCCACGATCACCTGCTGGATCGGCTTGTCGTGCTCCTTCGGGTTGACGCAGTCGGTGGCGCCGAACTGCCGGGCCAGTGCGAACTTGGAGGGATTGGTGTCGATGGCGATGATGCGCCCGGCCCTGGCCTGGCGCGCGCCCTGGATCACCGCAAGGCCGATGCCGCCCAGGCCGAACACGGCCACGCTGTCGCCTTCGGCCACCTTGGCGGTGTTGTGCACGGCACCGATGCCGGTGGTGACGCCGCAGCCCAGCAGGCACACATGCTCCGGGTTGGCCTGCGGGTTGACCTTGGCCAGCGACACCTCGGCCACCACGGTGTACTCGGAGAAGGTCGAGCAGCCCATGTAGTGGTAGATCGGCTGGCCGTTGTACGAGAAGCGGCTGGTGCCGTCGGGCATCACGCCCTTGCCCTGGGTGGCGCGCACGGCGGTGCACAGGTTGGTCTTGCCGCTCTTGCAGAACAGGCACTGCCCGCACTCGGCGGTGTACAGCGGGATGACGTGGTCGCCCGGCTTCACCGAGGTCACGCCCTCGCCGACCTCGACCACGATGCCCGCCCCTTCATGGCCGAGCACGCACGGGAACAGGCCTTCGGGATCATCGCCTGACAGGGTGAACGCGTCGGTGTGGCAGACGCCGGTGTGGGTGATCCGGACCAGCACCTCGCCCGCCTTCGGCGGGGCGACGTCGATCTCGACGATCTGCAGCGGCTGGCCGGGGCCGAAAGCGACGGCGGCACGTGACTTCATGGTTTTCTCCTGTAGCGGTTGTTCGGGTTCGGCGGTTGCAGTGGGCTGCCGGGGGCGATGCGGCGCATCCATGCGCGGCCGCCATGCGGCCGGTGCGCAGCTGCGCAGGCAGCGCCGTCGTCGCCGGCGCTGCTCCTACTTGAGGTAGGAACGGATCAGGCCGGACATCTCGGCCACGCGCGCGGCGCGTTGCGCGTCCGACTGCGCCGGCTGGCCGAATTCCTCGCGCAGGTGCGCTTCCATCACTTCGGACATCAGCCCGTTGACGGCACCGCGGATGGCCGCGATCTGCTGCAGCACCGGCCCGCAGTCGGCTCCGGCCTGCAGCGCGCGCTCCAGCGCATCGCATTGCCCGCGGATCCGCCGCACCCGCGCCAGGACCTTTTTCTTTTCCTCGGGTGAATGCGGCACGCGCGGGCTCCTATCCTGTACTGGGGGACAGTATATTGGACGAAGGCCCGGCTGTCAGCGCTGCTGCGCACGCGTGCGGCCCGGCCTGGCCCGGGGCTGACCTGCGGAGCGGGTCCAGCGGGCGGCACGGAGCAGGACCAATGCCGCTCCTGGCACCCGGAGGGCGCGGACGCGGACGGCAGGCGCCAGCGCGCAAACACATGGGGTGCAGCCGCAGCGATGGGCGGCGCATCCGGCCATCGCTGCGGCCGCCGGATGCGCTGGTCCGCAGTGCCCGATCCACGCCGGGCCGCGCGCCGGTGCCGGCGTGAACGAGCGGCCCCGGGCGCTCCCTCCGCATCGCCGGGGACGCAACGCCCGGGTACCCCGGGCCGCTCCCGGGGGCGGCAATGCCCCGTGGAGTTCCGCGCCCGCAATGACACCTGCAGGGCGGGTCCGATGGCCCCCGGGCGACGGGCCCTGCGGCCGCATGGACCGCGGACGCTGGCCGTTTTCAGGGCCGGTCCCGACCCTGCCGCGAAGCGGGTAATTCAAATTGCGATAGGGGTCACATATGATCCCGCCCACCTGCAAATCGGGTGATGCCATCGGGGCACTTTTCCCGGTTAGAAAGTAAGCCGGTCGCGTTCCCAGGCAAGCGCTCTCAAAACCACTGACGGATACCACGCTGATGCCTCTCAATGGCAGCAACACCCCGATTCGCGTCCCCCGTATCCACCCACTGCGTTGCGCCGTACTGGCCGCCGCGCTGGCGTGCGTCCTCAGCCCCTGCGCATGGGCGCAGGATGCCGCGCCCACCACGGCGCCTGCCACCGTGCATATCGCCCGCATCGCGGTCGAAGGCGTCGGCGAGCACCCGGACAGCGGCATCAGCCGCGCGGCGATCGATGCCGTCGCCAACCAGGCCCTGCGCGACATCAGCCCCACGCTGCCGGCAGCGCTGACCTTCGAGCAGATCAAACAGATCACCGCGCGCATCACCCAGGCCTACCGTGAGGCCGGCTTCCTGGTTTCGGTGGCCTACGTGCCGCCGCAGCAGATCGATGACAGCCAGACACTGACGCTGAAGGTGATGGAAGGCCGGGTCGGGCGGGTGCTGGTACAGGGCAGCCGGCGCTATCGCGACGACCAGCTCAGCGCCAGCAGCCTGGGCCTGATCGGCCGCCCGCTGCGCCAGGCGGAGCTGGAACGCGCCCTTCTCTACGCACGCGACCTGCCCGGGGTGTCGGTCACCTCGGTGCTGCAGCCGGGCCAGAACGAAGGCGAGACCGACATCATCCTGGTCGCCCGCGACAGTGAACGCCCCTATGAAATCACCGCCGGCCTGAGCAACCACGGCACCGACAGCACCGGCCAGTACCGCGCCGAGCTGGGCGTGAGCGCGTTCAATGCACTGGGCCTGGGCGACGTGCTCGCCGCAAGCGTCGGCTACGGGCTGGACCCGGCCAACAGCTGGCAGGCGGCGCTGTCCCTGAGCGCTCCGCTGGCAACGGTCGATGGGCTGAGCGCCATTGCCGGCGCCAGCCGTAGCGAGATCGAGCTCAACTCCGGGCCGTTCGCCGCCATCGGCATCAAGGGCCCGACCACGCTCTTCTACGCGGGCAGCGACTGGAAGTTCATCCAGCGCCCGGACCTGCAGGTCCAGGCGTCGGCGCGCTGGGTCCATGAGGAATCCAGGCTCGAGGGCCTGGACATCGAACTCTCGCGCCACACCTTCGACGTGGTCGAGGCCGGAATGAGCCTGCGCCATACGGACCGCCGCTGGCGTGGCATGAACCTGGCGCAGCTGTCGGTGCGCAAATCCGTCAAGGATGGTTCCCCGGCCTTCAACTGGCTGTATGCCGCGCACGACTCCTACTTCTGGGTGAGCCGGCTGGCGCTGGCGCGCCTGCAGGCCCTGCCCGGCAACCAGCGCCTGCTGCTGCGCGGCAACGCCCAGTTCAGCGATGATGCGCTGACCCCGGTGGAGCAGTTCAGCGTCGGCGGACCGACCAGCGTGCGCGCCTATCCGCTGTCCACGGCACTGGGTGACCGTGGCGTGCAGGCGACCTTCGAGTACCAGGTCAGCGCGCCGGGCTTTGCCGACACGCCCTCGCCGTTCAATGGCCGTCGCTGGGGCGACCTGGTCGAACTGAACCTGTTCTACGACTGGGGCCGCACCTCCCCGGCAGCCGACAACCGCCGCATCGGCTTCCAGCCCACGACGCTGGAAGGCGCCGGTGTCGCGATCGGCCTGCGGCTGCCCTGGAAGCCGGAACTGCGGCTGGAAGTGAGCGGCGCCCGCCCTACGGGCAGCTACCGCGCCGCCGATGGACACAGCACCCAGTACTGGGCACGCATCAGCACCACTTTCTAAGGACACCGGCCATGAATCGCATCTACCGTCTCGTGTTCAACCGCGCCCTGGGCCAGGTCCAGGTGGCCTCCGAACTGGGTGCCTCTCCCGGCGCGACGAGCGGCGCCACGCGCCGCCTGCCGGCCGGCCCGCGGCTGACGCCATTGGCGCTGGGCCTGCTGGTGTCCATCAGCAGCCAGGGGCTGATGGCGCAATCGCTGCCGACCGGCGGCAACATCGTGTCCGGCAGCGGCCAGATCGGCGCGCCCGGCGGCAACCAGCTGGTCATCAACCAGGCCAGCGACAAACTGGCGATCAACTGGCAGAGCTTCAACATCGGTGCCGGGCAGAAGGTCACCTTCAACCAGCCCGGCGCGAACGCGATCGCGCTCAACCGCGTACTCGGCGTCGACGGCTCCCTGATCATGGGCCAGCTGGACGCCAATGGCCGGGTCTTCCTGGTCAATCCCAACGGCGTACTGTTCGGCGCCAGCGCCCAGGTGAACGTCGGCGGCCTGGTCGCCTCCACCCTGGGCATCAGCGACGCCGACTTCGCCGCCGGCAACTACCGCTTCAAGGGCGACGGCCGCAATGCGGCGGTGATCAACCACGGCTCGCTCAACACCCGCGCAGGCGGCGCCATCGCCCTGCTCGGCGGCAGGGTCAGCAACCACGGCGTGATCGTCGCCAACCAGGGCAGCGTGGCGCTGGCCGCCGGCGATGCCATGACCCTGGACTTCGCCGGCAACGGCCTGCTCAACCTGCGGGTCGATGAGGCCATGGTCGATGCCCTGGTGGAGAACCACCAGCTGATCAAGGCCGGTGGCGGCCAGGTGCTGCTGACCGCCCACGCCGGCGATGCCCTGCTCAAGACCGTGGTCAACAATACCGGGGTGATCGAAGCCCGCACGGTGGGCGAGAAGGACGGCAGGATCCTGCTGATGGGCGACTTCGACGGCGGCGTCGTGAACGTCGCCGGCACCCTCGATGCCAGTGCCCCGGACGGCGGTGATGGCGGCTTCATCGAGACCAGCGGCGCCCACGTGAAGATCGCCGACGACGTCAGGATCACCACCCTGGCGCCCAACGGCAAGACCGGCGAGTGGCTGATCGACCCGTACAACGTGACCATTTCCAACGGCACAAGCTCCGGCATGGGCGGTTTCAACGGCAACGCCAACGACAGCGTGCTCAACGTCACCACCCTCAGCAACGCCCTGGCCAGCACCGGGGTGACGGTGACCACCGGCGTCGGCGGCAGCCAGGCCGGCAACATCACCGTGGACGCGCCCATCAGCTGGAGCGCCAACACCGTGCTGGCGCTCAACGCCGCCGGCAGCATCATCATCAACAAGGACATCACCGCCACCGGCAACAACGCCGGGCTGTCGCTGTCCTACAGCGGCAGCTACAGCCTGAACAAGGGCGCCCGTGTGACCCTGTCCGGCAGCAATGCCAGCCTCAGCCTGGCGGGCACCGGCTACGTCCTGATCCATGACATCGGTGCGTTGCAGAACATCACCAGCACCGGCTTCTACGCCCTGGGCAACGACATCGACGCCAGCGCCACCGCCAGCTGGAACGGCGGTGCCGGCTTCAACCCGCTGGACGGGGCGAGCACCAACTTCGCCGGCCTTGGCCACAGCATCGACAAGCTGACCATCAACCGCGGGCTGGAGAACGACGTCGGGCTGTTCCGCACCGTGAGCGGCAACGTTCGTGACCTGACCCTGTCCAATGCCCGCATCACCGGCCAGATGAACGTCGGCGGCATCGCCGCCACCCTCGGCGGCACCCTCAGCAACGTTCACATGACCGGCAGCGTGTCCGGCTCCAGCGCCTTCGTCGGCGGCCTGGCCGGCACGGTCAACAACGGCATCATCCGCTACTCGTCCTCTGCCGCCGACGTGACCGGCCTGACCGTGGTGGGTGGGCTGGCGGGCAGCGTGCAGAGCATTGCCATGGCCGACTCCTATGCCACCGGCTCGGTCACCGCCACGGTCAGCAACACCAGCGCGTTTGCGGGCGGGCTGCTGGGCGAGGTGATCTCCAGCGCGACGCTGACCAACACCTACGCCAGCGGCAAGGTCACCGGCTACACCACCACCGGCGGCCTGATCGGTGGCGGCTACCTGCCGACCATCACCGTCAACAACAGCTATTGGGACATCAACAGCACCGGCCAGTCCAGCTCGCTGGGGGGGGTACCGGCCTGACCAGCGCCGTGCGCAACCAGTCGGCCTACACCGGCTTCGACTTCACCAACATGTGGGTGATGTTCGAAGGCGATACCCGGCCGATGCTGCGCAACGAATACTCCACGACCATCTTCACCCCCCACGCCCTGCAACTGATGGGGCTGGACCTTAATGCCAATTACCGGCTGGGCACCGACCTGAGCCTGGCCAGCGCCATGGCCGCCAGTGGCGGCTACTACGGCGAGGTGTGGGGCGCGTCGGGCTTCCGCCCGGTCGGCAGCAACGCACAGCAGTTCACCGGCAGCTTCAACGGACAGGGCCACAGCATCAGCGGCCTGGTCATCAACCGCGCGGCCACCGACTATGTCGGCCTGTTCGGCTACACCTCCGGCGCGACCCTGGCCAACGTCAGGCTGGTGGGCGGCAACGTCACCGGCAGAGACAACGTCGGTGCCCTGGTCGGCTACATGCTGGGCGGCACCCTCGGCAACGCGTCGGCCAGCACCACGGTCAGCGGCACCAGCACCAGCGAAGCCAACACCGGCGGGCTGGTCGGCACCAACGACGGCGGCGCCATCGCCGATGCCTCCGCCACCGGCAATGTCACCGGCGCCGGCTACCAGGTCGGTGGTCTGGTCGGCTTCAACGTCAACGGCGGCAGCATCACCCGCTCCCATGCCACCGGCAACGTCACCGGCACCAACACGACCGCCAACCTCGGCTATGTCGGTGGCCTGGTGGGCGCCAACGGCTACAGCGGCGATGGCGGCTCCATCAGCCAGTCCTACGCCACCGGCACGGTGAGGGCGTCGTCGGGGCCGGTCGGCGGCTTCGTCGGCCACAACGAAGGCAACATCACCGACTCCTACGCCACCGGCGCGGTGATCGGCCAGGGCTCTGCGAGCAACATCGGCGGCTTTGCCGGGGTCAATTTCATCAACGGCACCATCAGCAACAGCTACTCCACCGGCTACGTCGCGGGCGGCACCCAGACAGGCGGGTTCGTCGGCTACAACAACGGCACCAATGGCGCCATCAGCAACGCCTACTGGAACACCCAGACCAGCGGCCAGCCGCTGGCCGCAGCCGGTGGCCTGGTAAACGGGATCACCGGGCGCACCACCGCCCAGCTCCAGGGTGGCTTGCCGGCCGGTTTCTCCTCGTCCATCTGGGGCACCGGCGCCAACCTCTACCCGTATTTCAGCTGGCGCTACGGCACCACGCCCATCGCCATCAGCGGCAAGGCCTTCGGCAATGCCGGTGCCGCCGCCCTGGCGGGCGCGACGCTGACCGCCGTGTCCGGCGGCGTGGCCATCGGCAGCGCCAGCAGCGGGGCGGACGGCTACTACTACATCCTCGGCGATGCCAGCAGTCTGGACGCCAATGGCGCCATCGCCTACCTGGACGGCAACCTCGACACCGGTGCCGGCTTCGGCGACGTGATCGGCACCAACGGCATCCAGGGGCTGGACGTCTACAGCGCCGCCATGCGACTGTTCACCGGCCAGGGCAGCCTCTCGGCGACCCGCAGCCGCTACCTGGCCGCACGCGGCAGCCATGCCGACAGCGACCTCGCCTTCCTCTCGTACGGCGACTTTGCGAACCTCACCAGCAGCGGCTACGGCCTCTACCTGGCGGCCAGCGCGGCCAGCTACCGCCTGGACACCAACCTCGGCTCCGGCGGCCTGCTCAGCCTGGACAGCGGCGGCACCTTCGGCATCAGCGGCACCCGCCAGTTGTCGGCAGGCGGCAACCTCAGCGTCGCCGACCGCCTGACCTGGGGCGACAACGCCGGCCTGACCCTCAGCACCAGCAACGGCGGCAACGTCGTGCTGGGCGATGGCATCGATGCGGCCAACGGCAGCCTGGCCCTGTCCGCTGCCGGCACCGTAACCAGCAACGGGGGCGTCAACCTCGGCGTGCTGGATCTCACCGGCGGCACCTGGCGCCAGGTGGCGGCCAGCCTGCCCGGCTTCAGCGTCACCGACTTCCGCCTCGGCGCCGGCGCCACCTTCGTGCGCGCGCTGGGTGGCGATGGCAGCACCGCCACGCCGTACCGCATCACCGATGTCTACGGCCTGCAGGGCCTGGCGTCGACCAGCTTGGCGGGCAGCCGCTTCGTCCTGGCCAACGACATCAACGCCTCCAGCAGCGCGCTGTGGAACAGCGGCACCGGCTTCCTCTCCATCGGCAGCCTGGCCACCCCCTTCAGCGGCCGGCTCGACGGGCAGGGGCATCGCATCAGCGGCCTGGTCATCAACCGTCCCGGCAGTACCTACAGCGGCCTGTTCGGCTACAACGCCGGCTACGTCGGCAACCTCAACCTGGTGGGCGGCAGCGTGGCCGGCGGCAGCTACAGCGGCGCCGTGGTGGGCTACAACGCCGCCGGCGGGGTTATCGAGCGGGTCAGCAGCGACACCACCGTCACCGGCACGGGCAATGTCGGCGCCCTGGTCGGCAGCAACGCCGGGACCCTCAGCGAGTCGCTGGCCACGGGCAGCGCCGGCGGCGGCCTCAATGGTGGCGGCCTGGCCGGCAGCAACGCCAGCACCGGCGTCATCCGCGACAGCTACGCCACCGGCAGCGCCCAGGGCAGCGCCACCGCGGGCGGCCTGGTCGGGTTCAACGACGGCAGCCTGCTGCGTGTCTATGCCACCGGCACGGCCAGTTCCAGCGCGGGCGCGGTCGGCGGCCTGGTGGGCAGCAATGTCGGCACCGCCACCGGCAGCTTCTGGAACACCAGCAGCAGCGGCCTGGCCCAGGGCGTCGGCGCCGGCAACGGCAGCGGCATCTCCGGGTTGACCAGCGCCCAGCTCACCGGGCTGGCGCCCTTCGTGGCGGCCGGCTGGAGCATCGACGACGCCGGTGGCACGGGCGCCACCTGGCGCATGTACGAGGGCCACAGCGCGCCGCTGCTGCGCAGCTTCATGACCACGCTCAGCGTCAACGTCGGCAACGCCAGCAAGACCTACGACGGCAGCGCCAGCAGCAGCGTCGGCGCCCTGGTGTTCCCCATCGGCTACGATCCGGCGCTGGTGTCCGGCAGCGCCGTCTACACCGCCAGCAGCGCCAACGCCGGCACCTACACCGGCGCCAACCTGCGTGCCAGCGGGCTCTATTCCAGCCAGTTCGGCTATGACATCGAGCTGCTCGCCGGCACCCTGACCATCGGCAAGGCCGGCCTGACCATCGCCGCCAACAACGGCAGCAAGACCTACGGCCAGGCGGGTGGTGTCAATGGCTTCAGCGCCAGCGGCCTGGTCAACGGCGACACCGTGTCCTCGGTCCAGCTGGCCTCGGCCGGCACCGCGGCCACCGCCAACGTCGGCAACTACACCATCACCGCCAGCAATGCCGCGGGCAACGGCCTGTCCAACTACGACATCACCTACGTCAACGGCACCCTGACCATCGGCAAGGCCGGGCTGACCATCACCGCCAACAACGGCAACAAGACCTACGGCCAGGCAGGCGGTACCAACGGCTTCACCGCCAGCGGCCTGGTCAACGGCGACACCGTGTCTTCGGTCCAGCTGGCCTCGGCCGGCACCGCGGCCACCGCCAACGTCGGCAACTACACCATCACCGCGAGCAATGCCGACGGCAGCGGCCTGTCCAACTACGACATCCGCTACGTCAACGGCACCCTGAGCATCGGCAAGGCCGGGCTGACCATCACCGCCAACAACGGCAACAAGGCCTATGGCCAGACCGGCGGCATCAACGGCTTCACCGCCAGCGGCCTGGTCAACGGCGACACGGTGTCCTCGGTCGAGCTGGCCTCGGCCGGCACCGCGGCCACCGCCAGCGTCGGCAACTACACCATCACCGCCAGCAACGCCGACGGCAGCGGCCTGTCCAACTACGACATCACCTACGTCAACGGCACCCTGACCATCGGCAAGGCCGGGCTGACCATCACCGCCAACAACGGCAGCAAGACCTATGGCCAGACCGGCGGCATCAACGGCTTCACCGTCAGCGGCCTGGCCGACGGCGACACGGTGTCCTCGGTCCAGCTGGCCTCGACCGGCAGCGCGGCCACCGCCAACGTCGGTGAGTACACCATCACCGCGAGCAATGCCGATGGCAGCGGCCTGTCCAACTACGACATCACCTACGTCAACGGCACCCTGAGCATCGGCAAGGCCGGCCTGATCATCACCGCCAACAACGCCAGCAAGACCATTGGCCAGCGCTCACCGCTCAACGGCTACACGGCGCAGGGCCTGGTCAACGATGACACCATCGACGCGGTCAGGCTGTTCAGCGACGGCAGTGGCGTGAGCGCGCAGCCTGGCAGCTACGCCATCGTCGCCAGCGATGCGCAGGGGGCACGGCTGGGCAACTACGACATTACCTACCGCGAAGGAACGCTGGAGGTAAAGGGCCTGTCCGTCGCGCAGAACCTGCAGGTGGGCCGTGAAGTGGCCGCCAGCGTGCGCACGCCCGCAACCCGCCCGCCCACCGCTTCGTCCGCCGCCGGCTTGTACCGCCTGGCCGATGCGGCCATCGCCCCGGCCAGCGACGCCTGCACGTCCCTGGAGGAGGTGCGCTGTCCCATCCGCCAGCCGGAATGACGGCGGGCCGGTGAAGGAAAAAGGCGCGTCTGTCGACGCGCCTTTTTCTTTGTCCCGGGCAGTGCCGCTGGCGTTCCCCGGCGGCTTGCGCGGCGATCCCGCCCGCCGCCATGGCGATGCCGGCCGCAGCGTCCGACGACGCGGCGCCAGCGGCCATGGCATCCACCGGAACGGCACATGACAACGCGCCGCCCGGGCAATACACCGCGCAGGCGCGGGGGCATCCTGTCGCCGCCACCTGCGCCATCCCATCGCCAGGGCGGCACCACGCCGCCCAGACGATCACTTCGGCTGGCGCAGCAACCGGGTCAAGGACACCACCTGGGCATCGTTGCGCGCCATGCACAGGTAGCGGCCGTCCGGATGATCGACGATCAGTTCGGCGGCCTCGTCGTTCACCGGCACGCGCGTGACCAGCGCGCCGGATGCGCGCGCACGCCGATTGCAGGCGCCCAGCAGCCCGGCACCGTCGGCGGCGGCCACGGGCGCCACGTAACCGCGGTGCTGGCCGTGGTCGGCCTGGTGCCCGCCGTCCCCCGGCGTGTTGCGGAACACCGCGCGGCACCCGTCCTTGACCCGGACGGAACTGCGCAACGGCCCCCGTTCCGGCCCTCCACGCATTCGGTGCGGCTCAGCCGGCGCACGAGCTCGACATCACCGCGGGTGTCCATGTCGCACCCGGCCAGGGTGTTGCCCTGCGATTCGCAGGTCACTTCCCGCGGCAGACCGGCGGGCGCGTCGTGCGATCGGCCGCCCTTCATGGCGGCCGATCGAACACACCCCGTTCGCGTCGCCCTGGCCGGTATGGGACATCTGCACGCCGCCGGCGGACGTGGTGATCGACAGGGTCACGCCGCGGGCCGGGTCGTGCGCCTCGACGTAATCGTCATTGAAGCGCTTCAGCCGGGTTTCCCTGCCGTTGACATAGACCGGCCCGCCGTCGTCGGCATGCACCTCGCGTGCACCGGGGCTGGTGCCGTTGAGCATCGGGAGGGCGGCCCGCGCCTGCAAGGCGCAAGGCAGCGCGAGCAAGGCGGTCGCGGCGAGCAGGGACGACGTCTTCACGGGAAGCTCCACGGTCGGGTCGCGGGAGCATACGCTGGCCGATGCAGGGCGCACTGCATGGAAAACATCACGCGGCGGCCGGCGGCGCATCCGCCACGCCGGCCGGTGGCTTTCCCAACAGGCCATCCCCTCCGCATCGTCGCGCCTGGCGGGGGGAAGGCCGGCACGCGGGGCGCCCACGTGCCGGCGTCCAGCCGGGACTGCGCGCCGCGACGGCTCAGCCGCCGCAGCCGCCGCAGCATTCCGAAGGCACCCGTTCCAGCTGCGCGGCGGAAACCGCCAGGCCGCCGCGGTCCAGCGCCGGCAGCAGGCTGTGTTCGTCGAGCAGGGTGGAAATGCGCAGCACCCGGCTGAGCGGTTCGATATCCAGCAGCACGGAAGGATCGGCGTCCTGCAGCGCGTCTTCCAGCAGCTGCAGGTCCGGCGCCGGGCCGGACAGGGGAATCCTGAATTGCGTCATCGACATACTCCCGGGGCGCAGCACGCGACCGGCGACCCGCCCCGTGGCCGTTCCGGCGGCGGGCGACCGTGCCCGCCGGCCGGATACTGCGTGCCCGCGACGCGGGCCGCCCTGACCGGGGTCAAGCCGCGGCGTGATCGCCGCCGGCGCCGCTCACTGCGGCGCCGCCAGCGCGTCGTCCAGCGCGGACGCGCGCTGCCAGGCCGGACGCGCACGCAGGCGCGCGGCGTATTCGGCGAACGCCGGGCGCTCGGGCAGGGTCTTGAACATCGTGCCCCACAGCACCTGGCTGCCCAGGTAGACGTCGGCGGCGCTGAACCGCTCGCCCAGCAGCCACGGCGCGGCGCCGGCAGCGGCCTTCTCCAGGGTGTCGGCCATCCGCTCGAAACTGCCATAGCCGACCATGCCGGCCTTGTCCGGCGGCGCCAGCAGGCCGAACGCCTTGGCGCTGACCGCGGCCTCCACCGGCCCGGCGGCGAAGAACAGCCAGCGGAAATAACTGCCGCGCAGCGGGTCGTCCTGCGCCGGCGCCAGCCCGGCCTGCGGGAACGCATCGGCCAGGTAGCCGCAGATGGCCGCGGCCTCGGTCACCACCACCCCGCGGTGGACGATGGCCGGCACCTTGCCCATCGGATTGATGGCCAGGTAGGCCGGCGACTTCATGTCCTCGCCGTAACCCAGCACCTCGGTGCGGTACGGCTGCCCGACCTCCTCCAGCATCCAGCGCACGATGCGGCCGCGCGATTGCGGGTGGGTGTAGAAGACGATCTCGTCCGTCGTGTTGCCCATGCGCCTGCCTCCGTCAAGGAAGCCGGCAGTCTAGCAACGCGCCAGGGTGCCGGATCAGTAGGCGAACTCGCGGAACACCGGGTCGACGCTGCCGTTCCATGCCCCATGGAACAGCTCCAGCTTGCGCTCGGCGGCGGTCTTGCCCGAGTCCACGATTTCCTGCAGCACGTCGAGGAAGCGGGTCTCGTCCTGGCCGTCGGCGTTGAGCGCCGCGCGGCGGCGCAGGCCCTCGCGCGCGATCTCCAGCGCGCGCCGCGCCAGGTCGCGCACGCTGCCGCCGCGGAACGGCAGGTGCAGCGCCTGCCGCGGCACGCCGTCGCGCAGCGCGTGGCGCTCGGCGAGGCTGAAATCCCTGACCAGGTCCCAGGCCGCATCCAGCGCCGTGTCGTCGTACAGCAGGCCCACCCAGAACGCCGGCAGCGCACAGATCCGGCTCCACGGGCCGCTGTCGGCGCCGCGCATTTCCAGGTACTTCTTCAGCCGCACCTCGGGAAGGCGGTGGTCATGTGGTCGGACCAGTCGCGCAGCGTCGGCAGCGCACCCGGCAGCACGTCCAGTTCGCCCTTGAGGAAGCGCCGGAACGACTTGCCGCTGGCATCGTGGTAGACGCCGTCGCGGTAGGAGAAATACATCGGCACGTCGAGCAGGTAGTCGACGTAGCGCTCGTAGCCGAAGCCGTCCTCGAACACGAAGTCGAGCATGCCGGTGCGGTCGGCATCGGTGTCGGTCCAGATGTGCGAGCGGTAGCTCAGGTAACCGTTGGGCCGGCCCTCGGTGAACGGCGAATCGGCGAACAGCGCGGTGGCGATGGGCTGCAGCGCCAGCGACACGCGGAACTTCTTCACCATGTCCGCTTCGCTGGCGTAGTCGAGGTTGACCTGGACCGTGCAGGTGCGGGTCATCATGTCCAGGCCGAGCGAGCCGACCCTGGGCATGTAGTCACGCATGATGCGGTAGCGGCCCTTGGGCATCCACGGCATGTCGGCGCGGGTCCACTTCGGCTGGAAGCCCATGCCGAGGAAACCCAGCTGCAGCTCGCCGGCCACCTGCGCCACCTCGTTGAGGTGGGTGCCGGTTTCCACGCAGGTCTGGTGGATGCTCTCCAGCGCGGCGCCGGACAGCTCCAGCTGCCCGGCCGGCTCCAGCGTCACCGAGGCGCCGTCGCGCAGCAGCGCGATGGTGTTGCCCGGCCCCTGATCGATACGCTCCTGCACCGGCTCCCAGCCGAAACGGGTCAGCCCGGTCAGCAGCGCCTGGATGCCGCGCTCGCCCTCGAACGTCGGCGGGCGCAGGTCGTCCAGGCGGAACCCGAACTTCTCGTGCTCGGTGCCGATGCGCCACTGCGGGCGCGGCTTCTCGCCGGAAGCGAGCACCTCCACCAGCTGCGAGCGGTCGGTAATGGGCGTATCGGCAACGTGGCTGGGGCTCGACAAGGGCTGGCTCGCAGTGTTCTGGCTGGGCGGGGAAATGGGGGCCTGCCCCCGGCATCACAAGAACCGGCCCGCAGTCCGTCGCGCGCGTCACCGCGTCCCGTCCAGCGCCGGCAAGGCGCGCATCCACGCACGCTGCGCCTGCCCGGCTCCGCCACGGGCCACCGGCCCTCGCCCGCGATGGACCGCGAACAGCTCCCGAGCGCGCACTATATCGCGGCCCCTATTGCCGGCATGTCGCGGTGGCGGTTTTCAGCATCCCACCGGCGGCGACTTGACCGGTCCGGCGCCGCGGCTGCGAGTCGTTTTCACCAACGGTCCACGTGCCGTCCTACACTGCGGCCATGAAACCGACCCGACACACCGAATCCCACCGCTCCGAACGTGTCGGCTGGCTGCGCGCGGCCGTGCTCGGGCCAACGACGGCATCGTCTCCGTCGCCGGCCTGGTGGTCGGCATCGCCGCCAGCGGCGCGCCGGCCTCCACCATCCTGGCCACCGGCGTCGCCGGCACCGTGGCCGGCGCCATGTCGATGGCCGCCGGCGAATACGTGTCGGTGCAGTCGCAGGCCGACACCGAGCATGCCGACCTGGCGCTGGAACGCCGTGAACTGCGCGAAGACCCGCATACCGAGCTGGAGGAACTGGCCGGCATCTACCGGCGGCGCGGGCTGACCCCGGAACTGGCGCACGAGGTGGCCGTGCAGCTGACCGCGCACGATGCGCTGGCTGCGCATGCGCGCGACGAGCTGGGCATCACCGAGGAACTGCGGGCGCGGCCGCTGCAGGCGGCGCTGGCCTCGGCCGGCGCGTTCGTCGTCGGCGCGATCCTGCCGGTACTCACCGCACTGCTGGCCCCCTACGCCTACGTCGCGCAGATCACCACCGCGTCCACCCTGGTCGGGTTGTGCATCACCGGCGCGATGGCCGCCCACGCCGGCGGCGCCTCGCGCCTGCGCGGTGCGCTGCGGGTGGTGTTCTGGGGCGCACTGGCGATGGGCGCGGCGGCGGCCATCGGCAATCTGTTCGACACCCACCTGGCCGGTTGATGGTGGCCCTGGCGACGACGCCCGGCCCGCTGCTGCAACAGCTGGCGACGCTGGCCGACTGCCAGAACGCCGGGGACTATGCCTGTATCACCGCGCGCCGCGAGCACGGCGCGTCCTCGGTGGAGATCCCGCGCCCGCAGTTCGCGATCCTGCTGCAGGGACGCAAGCACGTGCGCACCGCGCAGCAGGTGCTGGACCTGGCACCCGGCGACCTGTTCCTGATCACCCGCCGCTGCCGGATCGACGTGGTCAACGTCCCCGACCCCGACAGTGGCCTCTATCTCAGCGCCATCGTGCCGCTGTGCGCCGAAGTGCTGCACGCCACCCGCACCTTGTGGAGCGGGCCGTTGCCCGAAGCCGGCCCGCCGCTGGCGCGGCTGCCGCTGGCCGCGCACGGCGCGCCGCTGCTGCAGTGGCGGCAGGCACTGGAACACGGCGACTACACCGCGGCCCGGCTGGCGCTGGCCAGCCTGGCCGTGGCGTTCTGCGCGTCCGGCCATGGCAGCCTGCTGGTCGCGCCCGAACCCGGCCTGGGCGAGCGCATCCGCGACCTGGTCGCCGCCCAGCCCGGACGCAACTGGCAGTCGTGCGATTTCGAACAGCACCTGGGCATCAGTGGCGCCACCCTGCGCCGGCGCCTGGCCAGCGAACGGCTCGGCCTGCGCGAGCTGATCGGCGATGCGCGGCTGGCGCACGCGATGCAGCTGCTCTACACCACCCGCCTGCCGCTGAAGACCGTGGCCGCGCGCGTCGGCTACCGCTCGCTGTCCAGCTTCAACCGGCGCTTCCACGAACGCTATGGCATGGAGCCGTCCGCGATCGGCAACCAGTGACGGCGCGGCGGCGGTGAGCGGATCGCGCGGCATTGCGAGCGCATCGCAGGCGGGGCCGGGCGCAACATGGCGGCTCCGCGGCGCGATGCCGCCCCTGACGGAACTGCCCATGTCCCACGCTGCCCTTCGTCCCCTTGCCCTGGCCCTGCTGCTGGCCGCCGGCGGCGCCCACGCCGGCACCGCCCATGTCCCGCGCGCGCAGGTACCCGGCGTGTATCACCAGCAGATCGGCGAGGTGCAGGTCACCGCGCTGTTTGACGGCACCGTCGCGCTGCCGCGGCAGGCACTGAGCGGCATTGACCCGGGCGCGGTCACCCGCCTGCTCGAACACGGCTACGTGCCCGAAGACGGCAAGGGCCTGCAGACCGCGGTCAACGCCTATCTGGTGCAGCGCGGCACACACTTGGCGCTGGTCGATACCGGGGCCGCGCAGTGCTTCGGCCCCGGCCTGGGCCAGGTACTGGTCAACCTGCGCGCCGCCGGCTACGACCCAGCCGAGGTGGACGACGTGCTGTTGACCCACGCCCATCCCGATCACCTGTGCGGGCTGCTCGACGCCGACGGCAAGCCGGCGTTCGCCAACGCCCGCGTGTGGCTGTCACAGGCCGATGCCGGTTACTGGCTGGACCCGGCCAGTGAAGCCGGCGCGCCGCAGTCGCTGCGCTTCGCCTTCCCGATGGCGCGCAGTGCGGTGGCGCCGTACGCCGCGGCCGGACGCCTGCGACGTTTTGTCACAGGCGATACCCTGCCCGCCGGCATCACCGCGCTGGACAGCCACGGCCACACCCCGGGCCATGTCTCCTGGCGGATCGACGGCGGCAACGGCCAGCAGCTGCTGGTATGGGGCGACATCGTGCACTTCCACGCGGTCCAGTTCGCGCGGCCCGACGCCAGCTACGAAGCCGACAGCGACCGCACGGCCGCCATTGCCAGCCGCCGCCGGCTGATGGCCGAGGCCGCGGCAGGGCGGTGGTGGGTGGCTGGCGCGCACCTGCCGTTCCCCGGCCTGGGGCACGTGCGCCGCGCGGGTGAAGCCTTCGCCTGGGTGCCGGGCGAGTTCTCACCGCTGTGAGCGACCGCCCGCGCCGCGCGCTGGCGCCCCACGGTCCGCACCGCAGACCGTGGGCCCCGTCTTCCGTTTGCCACACCCCCGCCTTCGGCGCGCCCCCTGACTCAGGGGACTTTGCTCCCGTCACGTTCCAGCTTGGCCGGGGGATGGGAGCAGCCGCCAGCGGGCGGGTGCGCGGCGCGTGGGAAGGGGCTGGAGTGCCCGCCTGGTGCCGGCGTTACAGGCCCAGCCAGCCGCCGATCACAGCGCGGGCCTCGTCCACGCCCTGCTTGGACTCGCCGGAGAACGCCTGCACGCTCACCGAATCGCCGAACGCATCGGCCAGTTCCCTGCGCACCTTCTGCAGCGTCTGCGCCTGCTGGCCACGGCCGAGCTTGTCGGCCTTGGTCAACAGCGCATGCGCCGGCAGGCCGCGCTGCACCGCGTAGGCCAGCATCTGCCGGTCGTAGTCCTTGAGCGGGTGGCGGATGTCCATCACCACCACCAGTCCCTTGAGCGCGTCGCGGGTGCGGAAATAGTTGTCGATGAAGGCCTGCCAGTGCGCCTGCAGTTCCTGCGGGACCTTGGCGTAGCCATAGCCGGGCAGGTCGACCAGGTGCGCCTGCGGGGTGACCTGGAAGAACACCAGCTGCTGGGTGCGGCCCGGCGTCTTGGAGACCCGGGCCAGCGCGTTCTGCCGGGTCAGCGCGTTGAGCGCGCTGGATTTTCCGGCGTTGGAGCGACCGGCGAAGGCCACCTCGGCGCCCTCGTCCGGCGGCAATTGCCGGGCATTGTGGGCCGAAAGCAGATATCGGGCGCGTTCTAGGAGCTGTGACATGCCCATAGGATCGCACGCCGCGGGTCCCGCTGGCGCCCGTGCGTTGACCCTGCCATGAAACGGCGTGGATAATCCGGTCGATGCCGGCGCGGACCCGCCCGGCCCGTTCCACACGGAGCTTCTGCATGCGCCACGCTCGTGTCTTAGCCGTTTCCGCCCTTGTCATCCCGCTGATCGCGGTCGTCGCGTTCGCACAGAGTTCGGTCACGCCGGTGCCCGACAACGCGCCGGTGCAGACCGCACCGCTGGAGATCGACCTCAGCAAGACCCTGCCCGGCGATGCCGAGGCCGGCGAAGGCAAGGCACAGGCCTGCGCCGCCTGCCATGGCGCCGACGGCAACTCCGCGGTGGAGATGTATCCGCGGCTGGCCGGCCAGAGCGAGCGCTACATCGCCCGCCAGCTGGCGCTGATCGCCGGCGGCCAGCGCACCGAGGGCGCGGTCGCCGCCATGCTGCCGTTCGTGCAGGGCATGACCGCGCAGGACATGCGCGACATCGGCGCCTTCTTCGCCCGCCAGAAGTCCGGCGCCGGCGTGGCCGACGACACCGCCATCGCCGACGGCCCGTACGCCGGCATGAAGTTCTACGAGGTCGGCCAGAAGCTGTACCGCAACGGCGACGCCAGCCGCGAGATCCCGGCCTGCATGGCCTGCCACGGCCCGACCGGCGCCGGCAATCCCGGCCCGGCCTACCCGCACATCGGCGGCCAGCACGCCATGTACGTCACCCAGCGCCTGCAGCACTACCAGGCGGGCCAGACCCAGGAAACCGATCCGTCGCAGTTCCGGATCATGGCCCAGGTGGCCGGCAAGCTCACCGAGCAGGAAATCCAGGCGCTGGCCAGCTACGTGCAGGGCCTGCACGCGCGCGCCGACGACGTGGCCGTGGCCACCGCGCGTTGACCGCCTGACGGTCGCGGTCGCCACGGCGACGGGCAGTCGTGTTCCGGATACGCCGACCCCTGCGGTCGGCGTCTCTTTTTCCAGTTGGAGATCCCGATGACGTATTTCGCGCGCTTGTCCCTGCTGTTGCTGGCCCTGCTGCCGCTGGCCGCCTGTGCCGCCGACGCCGCCGCACCGGTGGAAGGCCAGGACTATGAGCTGATCGCAGAACCCGGCCCGTTCGCCCCCCTGGCCGGCAAGATCGAGGTGGTCGAAGTGTTCGGCTACCCCTGCATCCACTGCGCCCATTTCGAACCGCTGCTCGAAGCCTGGGTCGCCAGGCTGCCGGGCGACGTGCGCTTCACCGCGGTGCCGGCTGCCTTCGGCGGCCATTGGGACGCCTATGCGCGCGCCTTCTACGCCGCCGAGCAGACCGGCGTGCTCAAGCGCAGCCACGCCGATGTGTTCAAGGCCCTGCACGAACGGCGCAGCCTGCCGATGCAGAACGTGTCGCCACAGGAACTGGCGACGTTCTATGCCGCCTACGGGGTGCAGCCGGAGCGCTATGTCGATGCGCTGCGCAGCGACCAGACCGACGCCAGGGTGAAGGCCGCGCGCGCCTTCGCCCTGCGCGTGCGGGTGCCCGGTACGCCGGCACTGGTGGTCAACGGCAAATACCTGGTCAAGGGCCGCAGCTTCGAGGACCAGTTGCGCATCGCCAGTGCCCTGGTGGAACGCGAGCGCGCTGCCGCCCGGCGCCGCTGAGCCCATGCCGGCGTGCTCCGGCAACCGGTTCAGCCGCCGCCGCAGATAATGTCATCATGCGCCCCGCGGTCGCCGCTGGCGGCCCGACGACCCGACGAATCCCTGCTGGAGATCCACCCATGAAGATCCGTTTCGTACTCGCCTTGGCCGCCCTGCTGCCGCTGATGGTGGCCTGCAAGGCCCAGGACGGCTCGGCCGACGCCGTCGCCCCGGCCGCCGAACAACCGGCCGCCGCCAACGCCCCGGCCGCCCCGCCGCCGACGCTGCTGCCGAAGCCGCCGCCACGCCGGAAGCGGCCAGCGGGCAGGCCGCCGCGCAGAGCGCGGAGAACACCCCGGTGCCGGCGCAGGCGCGCCTGGTCGGCCCCGAACCGGTGGCCGGCACCGACTACCTGGTCATCGACGGCGGCCAGCCGATCCAGCCGGCGACCGGCAAGATCGAAGTGGCCGAGGTGTTCGGCTACGTCTGCCCGGCCTGCGCGCGCTTCCAGCCGCTGATCGGGCCGTGGAAGGCCGGCCTGCCGTCGGACGTCAACTTCGTCTACGTGCCGGCCATGTTCGGCAGCATGTGGGACGACTACGGCCGCGCCTTCTATGCCGCCGAGGCACTGGGCGTGCAGGAGAAGACCCATGAGGCGCTGTACTCGGCCATCCATGTCGAGCAGTCGCTCAAGGGCGAGCTGGGCCGCGATTCGGTCGAGGACATCGCCAACTTCTACGCCAAGTTCGGCGTCAACCCGAAGACCTTCGCCGACACCATGGGCAGCTTCTCGGTGGTGGCCAAGACCAATCGCGCCAAGCAGTTCGCCCAGCGCAGCAAGATCACCGGCACGCCGTCGCTGATCGTCAACGGCAAGTACCTGGTCAAGGGCAAGAGCTACGAGGACATGCTGCGCATCGCCGACCACCTGATCGCACGCGAACGCGCCGCCAACGCCAAGTAAGGTATCAAGGGCCTCGTCGACACGAGGCCCTGGTTCCACCGCCGTGAATTCCTCCACCCACACCCTGCGCCTGCTCACGGCCAACATCCAGGCCGGCTCCAGCACGCGCCGCTACAGCGACTACGTGACCCGCAGCTGGTCGCACGCGCTGCCGTCGGGCAGCAAGCGCTCCAGCCTGGATGCGATCGCCAGGCTCGCCAGCGGCCGCGACATCGTCGGCCTGCAGGAGGCCGACCCCGGCAGCCTGCGCTCGGGTTTCACCAACCAGACCCACTACCTGGCCCAGCGCGCCGGCTTCAACTACTGGAGCCACCAGCCCAACCGGCGCATGGGCGGGGTCGCGTCCAGCGCCAATGGCCTGCTCAGCCGGCTGGAACCGGTGGAAGTGCAGGATCACGCCCTGCCCGGCCGCATCGGCGGACGCGGCGTGCTGCTGGCGCGCTTCGGCGACGGCCGCGAAGGGCTGGCGGTCGCCGTCGCGCACCTGTCGCTGGGCGTGGGTTCGCGCCTGTCGCAGCTGGATTTCATCGCCGACCTGATGTCCGACTACCCCAACGCGGTGCTGATGGGCGATTTCAACTGCAAGGCCGAGCGCCCGGAAATGCAGGTGCTGTACCGCAAGACCCGGCTGCAGCCGCCCGGCTGCCTGGTGCCCACCTTCCCCAGCTGGCGCCCGGAACGGGCGATCGACCATATCCTGGTCAGCGACAGCCTGCGCGCGCTCGAAACCGGCGCCGTCGCCGCGGCCCATTCGGACCATCTGGCGGTGGAGATGCAGGTCGAAGTCCCCGCCAACAGCCTGCGCTAGCGTCGCCGCACGCGGCCGCGCCAAGGGCCGCAGCGCCGACGCGGCCACTGTCCCGATTCCCCGCAGCGACGCAGCCGCGCCCCTGGACCCGGGTGTCCCTGCGGCGCATCCCCGGCACAAGGGGCTACGCCCGGCACCGGCTCATGTCACCACGGCAGCCGCGGGCGGTGGCCGGCGCCGCGCGGTCGCCGCGCTCCCCACCGAGGCCAATACCGTGCAGCCGATCGCCAGCCACTGCAGGCCGGACAGCTGTTCGTGCAGCAGCAGCAGCGCCCACAGCGCGGCCACCGCCGGTTCCATGCTGATCAGGATGCCGAAGGTCTCCTTCGGCAGGCGCTTGAGCGCCATCATCTCCAGCGACATCGGGATCGCGCTGGACACCACCGCCACCAGCAGCCCGGCCAGCAGGATCGACGGCTGCAGCAGTGCCGTTCCGGCATGGGCCACGCCCACCGGCACCACCACCAGCGCCGCGACCGCCACGCCCAGCGATACCGAGTGCCCGGCATGCAGGTGCCCGGCGCGCTTGCCGAACACGATGTACAGCGCCCAGCAGGCCGCGGCGCCCAGCGCGTACAGCACGCCGGCCACGTCCAGCGCCGGCCCGCCGCCCAGCGGCAGCAACAGCAGCAGCCCGGCCAGCGCGCAGCCGACCCACAGGAAATCGATCGCCCGCCGCGAGGAGAACATCGCCACCGCCAGCGGCCCGATGAACTCGATGGCCACCGCGATGCCGAACGGAATCGTGCGCAGCGCCATGTAGAACAGCAGGTTCATCAGCCCCAGCGCCAGCCCGTAGCGCAGGATCGCGGCGCCGTCGGCGCGGCGGGTATGCCAGCGCCACGGCCGCCACAGCAGCAGCAGGAACAGCGCCGAAAAGCCCACGCGCAGCGCGCTGGTACCCTGGGCGCCGATCAGCGGGAACAGGTGCTTGGCGTAGGACGTGCCGATGGCCAGCGAAGTCACCGAGCCGAGCACCGCCAGCGCCGGCAACAGCGGCGCGAATCGTGAAGTCTGCATGCGCGTAGTGTAGTGCGGCGGGCGCCCCCGGCCGCCGCGCGCGGCTCATCGTCCGCCGCCGCGCGCCTGTCCCGGGCCGCCCGCCTTCGCGCACGGCCCGGGCACCCCTTCATCGCAGGAAGGCGATGCGCTCCATCCGTGCGTTGTCGGCCGCCGCCAGCACCTTGGCCATCGTGTCGTACTCGGCGTCCGGGCTGGCGTCGATGCGCAGCTCCGGCAGGTTGCCGGCATGCAGACGCGCCTGCTCCTGCAGCCGCGCCTGCAGCGAAGCGACCGGCAGCGCCTGGCCATTCCACGTGAGCTGGTTGGCCGCGTCCACCCGCAATTCGATCGGCGGCGGCGGATCCACGCGGGGGACCTGGCGGGTGGTGGGCTGCGGCAGATCCACCGGGATCGGCCAGGACACCAGCGGCGCGGTGACGATGAAGATGATCAGCAACACCAGCATCACGTCCACCAGCGGGGTGACATTGATGTCGGCGATCGGTCCGGAACTGCCAGCTGCACTGAATGCCATGCTCCGCTCCTTCGGCGAGGCGTAGCGCCCCGGTGTCGACACTACGCCGGCCACAGCGGCGCACGGCAGCGGCGCGGCCGGTCACGTTCAGCCCGCGTTTCGGTTCAGCGGCCGCGCGACGGCGATGTTCATGCGCGAGCCGGAATCGCCGCGGCGCTGTTGACGATGCCCCGGCTATGCTTTGCCGATGAAACGAACGACCTGCCTGCTGCCTTTCGCCGCGTCCCTGCTGCTGGCCTGTACCGGCACCGGCGCACAGACCCTCGACGCCCGGCGCGCGGCCATGCGCGTGGCCATCGACAACGCCGAACGCGGCCAGTTCGATGCCGCCGCGAGCGCGGGCCTGCGCGACCACCCGCTGTACGGCTGGCTCGAATACAGCGCGCTGCGCCGTGGCATCGACACCGTGGACACGCCGCAGGCGCTGGACTTCCTCAAGCGCTACCAGGGCCAGGCCGTGGCCGAGGCATTCCGCGCCGCGTGGCTGCCGGCGCTGGCGCGGCGCCAGGACTGGCCGACCCTGCTCGCCAACTGGCGGCCCAGCAACGACCCCGGGCTGCAGTGCGCCGAGCTCAACGCACGCCTGGCCACCGGCAAGGCCGATGCCGGCTGGATCCGCGACGCGCAGGCGCTGTGGCGCAGCAGCGGCAAGTCGCTGCCCGATGCGTGCGATCCGGTGTTCGCCGGCCTGGCCGAGCGCGGCGGGCTGACCCCGGCACTGCGCTGGGAGCGCATCGACGCCGCGGCCGACGCCCAGCAGCCCGGGGTGATGCGCGCGGCCGCGCGCGGTCTGCCGGCCGCCGAGCTGGCCCTGGCCAATAATTACGCCGCGTTCGTCGACAAACCGGACGTGCGCGCGTTGAAGTGGCCGCAGAACGAACGCAGCCGGCGCATCGCCAGCGACGGCCTGGCAAAGCTGGCGCGGACCGACCCCGACGCCGCCGAACGGCAGTTGCCGCAGTATGCGCAGGCGCTGCGGCTGGACGCCGCGCAGCAGGCGCAGGTGCGCTACCAGATCGCGTTGTGGACGGTGGCGTCCTACCTGCCGGATTCGGCGCGGCGGTTGGCCGCGGTCCCGGAATCGGCGTACGACGAGCGCCTGCACGAATGGCGCGCGCGCGAAGCGATGGCGCGCGGCGACTGGCCCGCGGCGCTGGCCGCGATCCGGGCGATGCCCGCGAACCAGCGCGGTGACTCGCGCTGGCGCTGGTTCGAGGCACGGCTGCTGGAAAAGACCGGCAGGGCCGCCGAGGCCATGCCGCTGTACCGCGCCGTCGCCACCGAGCCGACCTTCCATGGCTTCCTTGCCGCCGACAAGCTGCGCCAGCCCTACGCGCTGTGTCCGTGGAACCCCGGCAGCGACGCGCAGGCGCGCGCGGCGGTGGCGCGCGACCCGGCGCTGGTGCGCGCGCTGGAACTGTTCCGCATCGACCGCGCCACCTGGGCCGCGCGCGAATGGGCCGACGCGCTGTCGCGGTTCGACGACACCCGGCGCCGGCTGGCCGTCGAAGTGGCGGGTGAGGCGGGCTGGTTCGACCGCGCCGTGTTCGCCCTCAAGGGGCCGCAGGAGATGCGCCTGTACGCGCTGCGGTTCCCGCTGTACCACGACGACACCATCCGCCGCGAAGCGGCGCGCAACGCGCTGGATCCGGCGTGGGTCGCCGCCGAGATCCGCGCCGAGAGCATCTTCAACCCGAACGCGCGCTCGCCGGCCAACGCCCTGGGGCTGATGCAGGTGCTGCCCGCCACCGGCGCCAGCGTCGCCCGGCGCATCGGGCTCGACGGCTACGGCGGCGCGGCCAGCCTTTACGATCCGGACACCAACATCGCCATCGGCACCGCCTACCTGCGGCAGCTGCTGGACACCTACGGCGGCCTGCCCTACGTCACCATCGCCGCCTACAACGCCGGGCCCACGCCGACGGCGCGCTGGCAGTCGCAGCGGCCGGGCTACGACCCCGACTTCTGGATCGAGACCATCAGCTACAAGGAGACGCGCGAGTACGTCGCGCGCGTGCTTGCGTTCAGCGTGATCTACGACTGGCGCCTCAACGGCAAGGCGGTGCCGCTGGGCGACCGCATCGCCGGCCGCAACGTCCCGGCGTCGCGCGGCTTCGCCTGCCCGGCGGCCAAGGACGGCGCATGAAGACCTACCTGGTCGGCGGCGCGGTCCGCGACCGGCTGCTGGGGCTGGATGCGGGCGACCGCGACTGGGTGGTGGTCGGCGCCACCCAGCAGCAGATGGAGGCGCGTGGCTTCAAGGCCGTGGGCCGCGACTTCCCGGTGTTCCTGCACCCGCATACCGGCGAGGAACACGCGCTGGCGCGCACCGAGCGCAAGAGCGGACGCGGCTACCGCGGCTTCGTGGTCGACGCCGACCCGTCGGTGACGCTGGAGCAGGACCTGCAACGCCGCGACTTCACCATCAATGCCATCGCCTGCGACGAGGACAGCGGCACGCTGGTCGACCCCTGGGGCGGCGCGCGCGACCTCCAGGCGCGCGTGCTGCGCCACGTCGGCCCGGCCTTCGTCGAGGATCCGCTGCGGGTACTGCGCGCGGCACGGTTCATGGCGCGCTTCGCGCCGCTGGGTTTCACCCTGGCCCCGGAAACCGCCGCGCTGATGCGGGAGATCGCCGCCAGCGGCGAACTGGACGCGCTGGTACCCGAACGCATCTGGCAGGAACTGCGCAAGGCGCTGCGCGCGGCGCGCCCTTCGGCATTCCTGCGCACCCTGCACGATACCGGCGCACTGGCGCCGATCCTGCCGGAAGTGGCCGCGCTGTACGGCATCCCGCAGCGCGTCGAATTCCACCCGGAAGTGGACACCGGGGTGCACCAGGAAATGGTCAGCGACATGGCCGCGCGGCTGGCGCCGGGCGACGACCTCATCGGCTTCGCCGCGCTCACCCATGATCTCGGCAAGGCACTCACCCCGGCCGACCAGCTGCCACGCCATGTCATGCACGAACAGCGCGGGCTGAAGCCGCTGGCGGCGCTGTGCGACCGCCTGCGCATCCCCGCCGACCACCGCCAGCTGGCCGCGGCGGTGTGCCGCGAGCATCTCAACGTGCACCGGATCGACGAACTGCGCGACGCCACCGTACTGGACCTGCTGCAGCGCTGCGACGGCTTCAGGCGCCCGGAGCGCATCGCGCAGATGGCGCTGGCCTGCGAATGCGACAAGCGCGGCCGGCTCGGTTTCGAGGACAGCGAGTACCCGCAACGCGCCACGCTGCTGCGCCTGCATGCCGCGGCGCTGGCGATCAATGCGCGCGACCTCGCCGCCGAAGGCCTCAGCGGCCCGGCGGTGGGCGAAGCCTTGAACAAGGCCCGGATCAACGCCATCGGCGCGGCACGCCGGGCATAGGGAGAACCAGTCAGGGGGCGGTTTTCCAGGATGGCGCGCCTGCCCCTGCACTTCCCGTGGGTTTTCCGCCACAGGCCGGCTGCGCCAGCAGCCATGCCTGCGCCAGGCGCAGCGCATCGGCCGGCAGCGCCGCCGGAACATCCGCAACGATGCGGCTGCCATCGCCCATGCCGTTGCGGTCCTTCATCACCGTGGTGGTGAGCAGCAGCGTGCTGCCGTCGACCAGTGTCACCGGAACGTTGCCAGTGGAGTAGCCCATCGTCGGCGTGCCGAAACTGCGGCTGCCGCGACGTCCGCGCAGCGCCAGCACGATGGCCTCGCCGGAACTGGCGGTACGCCCGGACTGGAGCACCGCGAGCGGTGCCTCGGGATGGCGCAGGCGCCGGCCCGCGTCGTCCGCCGCCAGCCGCAGGGCCTGGCCCACCCAGACCGCACCGTCGCGGTAGCGCCATGGCTGCAGCCCGCCTGCATCCTGGAAATGCCCGACCACGTCCGTGCCACCGACGCGGCCGCGCAGCAGCGGCCCCACCCCCAGCAGCATCGGCCACATGTTGCCGCCGGTGTTGTCGGCCAGGTCCACGATCCAGCCGCAACGGCTGCCATCGTCCAGGCCCCAGAGCGTGTCCCGCAGACGCTGCGCGTGCTGCTGCTCGGCTTCCCGCTGCTGCGCGCGGGTGAGCCCCGGATCGGGCAGATAGGGCCCGATCGTGATCCGACCTAGCCGCGGGTCGATCCGCCCGGCCTCCGGCGCAGCAGACGCTTCCACAGCCGCGGGCAGCGCGGCCGCGGGCGCCGCCGCGCGGTACCTGTCGCGCAGCTCCGCGGCCGCCATCCACCCGCCATGACCGGCGGTCGCGCGGTGGATGGCGTCGGCCAGCAGCGCGCGTTGCCGTTCGGCATCGGTGGTCGCGGCAAGCTCGCGACGCAACGCCCTCCAGTCCACCAGGTTCCGATGCAGCGCCCGTTGCTCCAGCAGGCCCAGCATCTGCTCCCGCGCAGGCAACGAGGGCACCGGGGTGGCCGATAGCGCCCACGCCGGCAGCATCGCCATCCACAGCATCACCGCCAGCGCGCGTTTCCGCTTCCTGCACATCGTGGTTCCATCCCATGGCACATCGCTAATCGCTACCGATGCAGGATAGAACAGCGCCGGGAACAGGCCCAGGTCAACGTCCGTTGCCCGGGGAATGGGCGCGGACCCGGCTTTGGGGGCTAGATCTTCAGGTAGATCCGGCGCCGGTCCAGCCACCACATCGGCAGCCACCAGGCCGCGACGAAGGCGATGGCCATCGCCAGCGAGGCGGCTTCGGCACCGGCCAGCGGGGTGATCCAGCGATCGAACACGTGGCTGTACAGCCACCCCCAGCTGCCGGTGCCCAGCAATGCCAGCACCGTCACCCCGGAGCCGGCGTAGGCGGTGATCGCATTGACGCCGAAGCGCCGGCCCAGCGGCGGCCACTGCACGCGGTCGATGAGCACGTGCGCCAGCCACAGCGCAGCCAGTGCCCAACCGGACGTCCACAGCACGTAGGACGGCGTCCACAGGTTCTTGTTGAGCGGCTGCCAGCTGGACCACAGCGCCCCCAGCAGCAACAGCACCAGCGCGGCCGGGAGCAGCCGCGCCGCACGGCCCTGGCGCAGCAGCGCGCCGGCGCGCAGGCCGAGCAGGGTCGAGGCCAGGGCGCCGAGCGTCGACAGCAGCCCTTCCGGATCATGCCCCAGCCCGGTGGCGGCGTCGTAGCGGTAAGCCAGGTCGCCGAACACGACGGTGTCCACGCGACTGGGCAGGTTGTGCCACGGCTCGAGCGTGCCCCCCGCGGCCAGCAGCGCCGCGTAGCCGGACAGCAACAACAGCAGGCAGGCCCACTGCGTGGTCGCGCGCGACCAGATCGCCAGCGCGCCGACGGCGGCGAAACACACGCCGATACGCTGCAGCACCCCCAGCGGACGGTAATGCGCCAGGTCCAGCCACCACCACGCCAGCAGGTGCAGCAGCAGGCCCAGACCGACGATGCGTGCCGCCCGCACCAGCACCGTACGGCTCAGCGCGGCGCGGTCGGCACCCTGCTCGACCCGCGGCACCACGCCCAGCGCGATCGACACGCCGACAATCACCAGGAAGAACGGGAACACCAGGTCGGTGGGCGTGCAGCCGTTCCACTCCGCGTGTTCCAGCGGCGCGTACACGTGGCTCCAGGTGCCCGGGTTGTTGACCAGCAGCATGGCCGCGACGGTGATGCCGCGCAGCGCATCGACCGATGCAAAGCGGGTGGGTGTCTGGCTGGATGGGGAACTGCTCATGGAGGGTATCCCGTGCGGTCAGGTAGCGGAGGCCGGCAGACACCGCATCGAGAAGCGATTGACCAGCCCTTCGGTCTGTTGAAAAGAACTGCCACCTTTGCCGGAACCACAAGCAGAGGCCTGCTGTTGCTGTTGCTGTTGCTGTTGCTGTTGCTGTTGCTCGTGATTTGACTTGCCGGGTCCCCTTCCGCAGCGACGGCGCCGACGGACAAGTCCCCGCAAGCGGCGACGTGCTGGGATGCACGTCGTTCTTCGACGAGACAGGGATGTCTCGTCAAAAAAATCCCGGCGGCGGAGTGGACCCACGGCACGTCACTGCCGTGGGCGCGAAGGCAGGCGTGCTTGCTCTTGGCTACCTTCTCTTTGCACGAGCCAAAGATGAGTAACCCGCTCACGCGAAGCGGGAGCGAAAGCCGCTGCCGTTGCCCAGGGCCGATCAAAACGGGGCTTCGCACGATCGAACGCTGTGAGGCTCCGCCCGTACCCTCCCGCTCCGCGTCCCGGCCCACGCCAATGGCGTGGGCGCTCGAACGCACGCGCGCGCCAGCGGCGCGCAAACCGTGCCCTCCCGCCACGAAGGGAGAGCGGCTCCCTCACTCGCGCTGCCCGGCGATCCACGTCGCCTGCACCTGCAGCCTTTCATCCAGCAGCACGAAATCCGCCTGGTAACCCGCGGCGATATGCCCGTAACGGTCGTCCACGCGCAGGAACTGCGCCGGATACGTCGAGGCCATGCGCGCGGCTTCGGCCAACGGCAGCCCCAGCAGCCTGACCGTGTTGCGCACCGCGGTGGCCATGTCCAGCGCCGAGCCGGCGAGCGAGCCGGCGGCGTTGCGCACCACGCCATCGACGGCGGTGATGACCTCGCCATACAGCGCGAACGACGGATCGTCGGCGCCGACCATCGGCATGGCATCGGTCACCAGCATCACCTTGCCGCGCGGCTTGGCCGCCAGCGCCACGCGCAGGCTGGCCGGGTGCACGTGCACGCCATCGACGATCACCCCGCACCAGCTGTGCGGGTCCTCCAGCGCGGCGCCGACCACGCCGGGTTCGCGCCCCTGCAGCGGCGTCATCGCGTTGTAGAGGTGGGTGAAGCCGCTGATGCCGGCCTCCAGGCCGGCGCGGGTTTCCTCGTAACTGCCGGCGGTGTGGCCGGCGCAGACGATGGCGCCGTTGCCGACCATCGCGCGGATGGTCTCCACCGGCACCCGCTCGGGTGCCAGCGTGATCACGGTGACACCGTTGTCGAGCGCGGTCGCCATCGCCACCTCGTCCGGCCCCGGCACGCGGAACTTGCCGGCATCGTGGGTGCCCTTGCGCGCCGGCGCGATGTACGGGCCTTCCAGATGGATGCCGAGGATGCCGGGGACGCCTTCGGCGATGGCCTGGCGCACCGCGGCGATGGCCTGGGCCATCACCGCCGCATCGTCGCTGATCAGGGTCGGCATCATGCCGGTGGTGCCGAAGCGGCGGTGCC
The DNA here is from genome assembly GCA_002951995.1 of Stenotrophomonas acidaminiphila. Classification (NCBI taxonomy): domain Bacteria; kingdom Pseudomonadati; phylum Pseudomonadota; class Gammaproteobacteria; order Lysobacterales; family Lysobacteraceae; genus Stenotrophomonas; species Stenotrophomonas acidaminiphila. The sequence goes on along the minus strand of CP019797.1, from coordinate 697,936 downwards.
CGCGCATCATCGTGCGCAGCGACGCCACGTCCGGGGCGTTGTTGAGCAGCGCGCCACCACCGCCGTTGACCTGCACGTCGATGAAGCCCGGCAGCAGCCAGCCGCCGCCCAGATCGTGCCGCGGCACGCCTGCCGGCAGCGAGGCCTCGGGCAGTACCGCCGCCACCTTGCCGTCCTGCACCAGTACCGCGTGGCCGGAGTGGAAGTCGTCGTTGCCCAGGATGCGGGCGTGGGTCAATGCGTAGCTGGTCATCTTCTTGGTTCCGGATGCCCTCCCGCAGCCCTGCGCCGGGAGGATGAACAACGGCAGCGTCCCTGCCCGTTCGATGGCGGCGGCGGCAGGTCGCGCGCGCCTGCGCGGTGAGCCGGCGGCGGCCTGTGCCGCCCCCTGCGACGCGCGGCCCGCCGCGCAGGCCGGGGACCGGCGCTCAGACGGTTTCGGTCACCTTGTTCAGGTGCGGCGGCAGGTCCGGATTATGGCCCCGGCGCAGCGCCAGCGCGTTGATCGCGCGGTAGAAGCTCTGCACCGTCAGCAGCGGCGCGCACAGCGGGTGCGGCGCGGCCGCCACCGGCAGGTCGCCGCCCTCGCCCGCCAGCCACACGCGTGCGCCACGCGCGGCGAACTCGTCGGCCAGGGCGCGGGTACCGGCGCCGGTCTCGTCCGGCTGGGCGAAGGCCAGCACCGGGAAATCGCGGCCGACCAGCGCCATCGGCCCGTGCTTGACCTCCGCCGAGCTGTAGCCTTCGGCATGCAGGCCACAGGTTTCCTTGAACTTGAGCGCCGCCTCCTGCGCCGCGGCCAGGCCGGGGCCGCGGCCGACCACGAACAGGTTGTGGGCATCGACCAGGCCTTCGGTGAGCGCGCTCCAGTCGCACTGCCAGGCCTGGGCCAGGGCCGCAGGCAGGGCGTCGAGCGCGGCGATCAGGGTCGGGTCATCGCGCCAGTAGGCGCACAACTGCAGGATCGCGGCCAGCGAGGCCAGGTAACTCTTGGTCGCGGCCACGCTGCGCTCGGCACCGGCACCGAGCGGGATCACCGTATCGGCCAGCTGCGCCAGCGGCGAATCCTCGACGTTGACCAGCGCCACCACGCGCGAGCCGGCGGCCTTGGCCGCCTCGGCGTTGCGCAGCAGGTCCGGGCTCTTGCCGGACTGCGAGATCACCAGGTACAGCGCGCCCTGCAGCTGCTGCCGGGCCTCGTAGACCGACCCCACCGACGGCGAGGCCGAGGCGGTCACCAGCCCCAGCCGGGTCTCGAACAGGTACTTGGCGTAGGTCGCGGCATGATCGGAACTGCCGCGCGCGCAGGTGACCACGAACGGCGGCGGGTTCTGGCGCAGGTCCGCGGCCAGCGCGCGCACGCGCTCGTGGTTGCGGGCGAACTGGGCGGCGATCACCGAGGCGCTGGACGCGGCCTCGTTGAACATCAGGGTTTCGGTCTCGCTGGGCAACATGGTTCTACTCGGAAAGATCGGGGAAGGGGAAGGCGGCCGCAACGGCTGCTGGCGCAGCGGCGCGGTGGAGCCGCGCACCACCAGCTGCGGCACGAAGCCCTGGTTCTGCAGCTGCACCGGGTTGTCCTCGTAGGCGTCGGTGCGCAGCTGGCTGATCAGCAGCCGCGCGGCATGCCGGGCGATGTCGCCGGTGGCCTGCTTGGCGGTGGTCAGCGCCGGCCACGACTGGCGCGAGAACGGGCTGTCCTCGAAACCGGCGATGGACAGGTCGTAGGGCACGTTGAGCCCGGCCGAGTTGGCCGCCGCCAGCACCCCGGCGGCGATCTCGTCGTTGGAGCCGAAGATCGCGGTGGGCGGCTCGCGCAGCGCCAGCAGCCGGCGCGCACCGCGGAAGCCATCGTCGAAGGTGTAGTCGCCCGGGATCACCAGGTGCTTGTCCAGCGGGATGCCGTAGTCCTTGAGCGCGGCCTCGTAGCCGGCATAGCGCTCGCCGCTGGAGCGGTGCTCCGGCCCGCCCCACAGGAAGCCGATGCGCTGGTGCCCGAGCTGGATCAGGTGCTCGGTGATCTCGTAGGCGGCATCGCGGTCGTCGACGAACACGCAGGCGCCGTCGGCCGGGTCTTCGGTGGCGGCGATGATCCGCACCGTCTTGATCCCGCGCGCGTTGAGCGCGGCCACCAGCTCCGGGCGCTCGGACATCGGCGCGGTCAGCACCAGCCCGGCCAGGCGCGAACGCTGCACCCAGTCGGCCAGTTCCTCGGCCAGCATCGGCGAGGTCGAGTCGCACGGATGGATCTGCAGGCCGAAGCCGGTCTCGCGGCAGGCCGACAGCACGCCGTTCTGCACGCCGATGATGTGGTACGGGTTCGGGTTGTCGTAGACCAGCCCGATCACGAACGTGGTGTTGCTGCGCAGGTTGCGCGCCGACGGATCCGGCTCGTAATCCAGCTCGGCGACCGCGCGCAGCACCCGCGCGCGGGTGGCCTGCATCACCGACGGTTCGTTGTTGATGACCCGCGACACGGTCTTGAGCGACACCTTTGCCCGCTCGGCGACGTCCTTGATGGTGGGCCTGCGCATGACGGTTTCCTGGCTGGACTGACTGGCCGCCATGATGCTCGATTCAGCCGCCATGCGCGCGGCCCGCACGCTGCCCGCGGACAGCGAAATAGAGGATGTACAGGTAGCACGGCACCATCAGCGCGGCGAACACCAGCTGGAAGTCGAAATGCTGCTTGAGCACCGCGAACGCCTGCGGAATGATCGCGCCGCCGGCGATGCCCATCACCAGCAGCGCCGAGCCGGTCTGGGTGAAGCGGCCCAGGCCGCGGATCGCCAGCGGGAAGATCGCCGGCCACATCATCGCGTTGGCGAAGCCCAGCGCGGCCACGAAGCCTACCGAGACGTAGCCGTGGGTGACGTACGCGCCCACGCTGAACAGCACGCCGAGCGCCGCCGAGACCGCCAGCCAGCGCTCCTGCGAGATGAAGCGCGGGATCAGCACCAGGCCGACCAGATAGCCGACCAGCATCGCCGTCAGCGTATACGAGGTGAACAGCTTGGTCTGGTCCAGCGGCAGGTCGAAGCCATGGCCGTAGGTGCCGATGGCGTCGCCGGCCATCACCTCGGCGCCGACGTAGACGAACAGACACAGTACGCCCAGCCACAGGTGCGGGAACTGGAAGATGCTGTGCTTTTCCGCGGCGCCGTCGGCGGCCACGGCGTTGGCCTCGGCCGCGCGCACTTCCGGCAGCGGCGAGAACAGCACGCCCACCGCCACCAGCAGCAGCACCCCGGCGATCACCATGTACGGGGTATGGATCTTGGCGGCGAAATCGCTGAGCAGCTGCGCCTTGGTGGCCGCGTCCGCGACCTGCACCTGGGCGTCGAGATCACCGATGCCGTGCAGCACCAGCGAACCGATCACGATCGGCGCCAGGATGCCCGCGACCTTGTTGCAGATGCCCATCAGCGCGATGCGCTGGGCCGCGCCCTCGATCGGACCGAGGATCGAGATGTAGGGGTTCACCGCGGTCTGCAGCAGCGCCATGCCGCCGCCGATCACGAACAGGCCGCCCAGCGCACCGGCGAACCAGCGCTGCGTCGCGAACTGGCCGAACATCATGGCCCCCACCGCCATCACCGCCAGGCTCAGCGCCAGGCCCTTCTTCATGCCGGTGCGGTTGAGGATCAGCGACGCCGGCAGCGCCAGGAAGAAGTAGGACAGGTAGAACACCATCAGCACCAGGAACGCTGACACCTCGCTGACCTCGAAGGCGAGCTTGACGAAGGTGATCAGCGGCCCGTTGATCCAGGTACAGAATCCAAGGATGAAGAACAGGCCGCCGACGATGGCGATCGACGACGCCATGCCGGTGCGCGGCGTGGAAGCGGGAACAGCGGACATTGGTCAAGGCTCCTGCAGCTGCGAGAGGGACGGCTCACGCCGACCGGTGGTAACTGGGAACAACGTTGTCACATTTATGGTTGGGTGCCGACGCGTTTGTCAACAACGCGTGTACGCGTGACCCGCCTGCCGCCCACGCTGGCAGCGCGCCGCACGGCATGCAGCCAGTGCTCGCGCGCTTGAAAACGCAGGGTTTGCCGGCCGCCTGCTTTCGAATGCAACCGAACCGCAGCCGTCGCCGCCGCGCAGAACGGCGCTGCGGCGCAGCATCGAAAGTTTCAACTATTCGTTGACATCGTTGTCAGAACGATTACAGACTCGGCTCCCGATGGCGCCTGACGGGCGCTCCCCCAACGCCATAGGGAAACCGAGTGACCGCTGCCGCCCCCACACTGCAGACCTTTCCGCTCGACAGCGCGTCTCTACCTTTCATGGCCGCCGACGTCGGCGGCACCCATGTCCGCGTCGGCCTGATCCGCGCCGGCGGCAGCGATGGCGGGACCATCGAGATCCTGTCCTACCGCAAGTACCGCTGCGGCGACCATCCGAGCCTGAGCGCGATCCTGTCCGACTTCGCCAGCCACCACCCGCAGGTGGCGCACTGCGTCATCGCCAGCGCCGGCTACGCGTTGGCCGACGGCAACGTGATCTCGGCCAATCTGCCGTGGCCGCTGTCGGCCAGCCGCATCCGCGACGACCTCGGCTTCGAGGCCGTGCACCTGGTCAACGATTTCGAGGCCGTCGCCCACGCCGCCGCCCACATCGACGGCAGCCTGGTGCTGCAGCTCACCGGCCCGGCGCAGGCGCCGCGCGGCCCCACCCTCGTCGTCGGCCCCGGCACCGGCCTGGGCGCCGCGCTCTGGATCCCCGTCGGCGAGCGCTCGGTCGTGCTCGCCACCGAAGCCGGGCAGGCCGCGCTGGCCGCCGGCACCGAACTGGAAATGGCCGTGCTGCAGCACATGCTGCGCAACCGCAGCCATGTCTCCATCGAGCACGGCGCGCTGTCCGGGCCCGGCCTGCTCAACCTCTACAACGCCCTGTGCGCGGTGCGCGGCACCGCGCCCGTGCACGCCACCCCCGACGCGGTCAGCGCCGCCGCCTGCGAGGGCAGCGACCCGCTCGCGGTCCAGACCCTGGAGCTGTTCTGCGGAATCCTTGGCTCCACCATCGGCGACATGGCCCTGCTCTACGGCGTGCAGGGCGGCATCTACCTGGCCGGCGGCATCCTGCCCAAGCTCGGCCCGTTCCTCATCGGCAGCACCTTCGTCGAGCGGTTCCTCAACAAGGGACCCATGGCCAGGGCGCTGCAGCGCATCCCCGTGAAACTGGTCGAGCACGGGCAACTGGGCGTCATCGGCGCAGCCAGTTGGTATCTGGAAAAGTTGGCCACGCAAGCCTCGCAGCATAAGCAACAGATGCAATAGCAAGACCAGACGTAAAGCGGCACGCCCGTGCCTTTCATTCCGATGTTGAGGAGAGACAACATGCACCGCAAGACCCTGCTTTCGGCAGCCATCGCCGGCTGCCTTGCCTTCAGCGCCCACGCGCAGGAAGCGCAGCCCAAGGCGACCGACCTGGACACCGTCACCGTCACCGGCATCCGCGGCTCGATGGAAAAGTCGCTGGACACCAAGCGCGAAGCCAACGCACGCGTCGAGGTCGTCACCGCCGAAGATGTCGGCAAGCTGCCGGCGCACAACGTCGCCGACACCCTGCAGCGCCTGCCGGGCGTGAACATCAGCTCGTCCAGCGCCGACGAAGGCGGCTTCGACGAAGCCGACCGCGTCAGCCTGCGCGGCACCAGCCCGAGCCTGACCCAAACCCTGATCAACGGCCACAGCGTCGGCTCGGCCGACTGGTTCGTGCTCAGCCAGGGCAGCAACGTCGGCCGCAGCGTCAGCTACACCCTGCTGCCGTCGGAACTGGTGCGCTCGGTGGAAGTGAACAAGTCCTCGCAGGCCAAGCTGCAGGACGGCGGCACCACCGGCACGGTCAACATCATCACCCGCAAGCCGCTGGAATTCGCCAAGCAGATCACCGCCGAGGCCTCGATCGGCGCGGTGCGCTCGGACCAGGCCAAGTCCAACGACCCGCAGCTGGCCGGCCTGTTCAACTACAAGAACGACGACAACACCTTCGGCGTCATGGTGCAGGCGTTCAGCCAGAAGCGTGAACTGCGCCGCGAAGCCCAGGAGCTGCCCTCCGGCTTCTTCCAGATCACCGGCAGGGACGGCAACGGCAACCTCAACGAAGTGGGCCTGAACAACCCGGACCTGATCGGCGTCTACGCGCCGGCGCTGCTCGGCTCGACCCTGTTCGAGCAGACCCGCGAGCGCAAGGGCGGCCTGCTTTCGCTGCAGTTCAAGCCGGCGGACAACCTGACCCTGGGCGTGGAAGGCTTCAGCTCGAAGATGGACGCCAACAACTACAACCGCAACTTCATGCTGTGGGGCGGCAACTTCGCCAACAGCGAGTCGCCCAAGCCCGGCTACGTGGTCAAGGACGGCGTGCTGACCAACGCGACGTACGCGGGCAAGCCCGGCACCAACTATGCCGTGTACGACATGATCTACCGCGAGGCCACGGCAAAGAGCAACTACGTCACGCTCGACGCCGACTGGCAGGTCAACGACCGGCTCGGCGCCAAGTTCCAGGCCGGCTCCACCAAGGGCGAAGGCTCGACCCCGCGCCAGTTCATCGCCGAGGTGACGCTGGCCGCCAATGGAGGCGCAAGCTGGGCCACCCATGGCAACGGCTCGCCGGTCGACTGGAGCCTGGGCGGCGGCACCGACCCGAGCGACGTGACCAGCTTCGGCACCTGGGGCAACCAGGAGGTCACCGCGCTGGACAAGGAGAAGTGGTTCACCGCCGACTTCAACCAGTACTTCGACAACGGCACGCTGAACTCGATCGACTTCGGCATCCGCTACGCCGACCACAAGCGCGAAGCGCTGTCGCCGGAAGGTGCGTCGCCGGGCGATATCTGGAGCGCGCTCAAGAACGGCGCCACCGCGTCGTATCCGGGCGGTTTCGCCAGCAACATCGGCGGCAGCTTCCCGCGCAACCTGTGGTACTTCACCCCGGCGGCGCTGAAGGAAGCCATCCTCAACAACTCCACCTGGCTGTCGGGCAATGACGGCCCCACCGGCCGCCACAACTATGGCGCCGAGTGGAAGGTCGAGGAAAAGAACTTCGCCGGCTACGTGCAGGCCAATTTCTCCGGTGACCGCTGGAGCGGCAACGTCGGCCTGCGTTACGTCAACATCGACCAGGACATCGACACCTACCAGGCCGTCAGCAACCCGGCCAATGCCGACGTCAGCAGCCTGTTCGGCGCCTGGAAGGCCCTGTCCTTCAACAACAAGCACGACCGCGTGCTGCCGAGCGCGAACCTGAAGTTCGATCTGTCCGACGACCTGGTGTTCCGCTTCGCCGCCTCGCAGACCCAGACGCTGCCGGACTACTCGGCGCTGGGCGCCGCGTCGAGCGGCTCGGACCTGAGCCGCACCGGCAGCGGCGGCAACCCGAAGCTCAACCCGGTGGTCTCGACCAACTTCGACGCCAACCTCGAGTGGTACTTCATGCCGCGCGGCCTGCTGTCGGTCGGCGCCTACTCGATGAACCTGAAGGACTATGTCGCCTTCGGCACCGAGAAGCAGATGCTGTTCAGCGAGCTGACCAACAAGCTGGAGGAATACCAGGTCGCGGTGCCGGTCAACTCCAACGGCAAGGTGACCGGCGTCGAACTCGCCTACGAACAGCCGATCGGCGACAACTTCGGCGTCAACGCCAACTACACCTACGCCGACGGCAGCACCTCGCACACCTGGGCGGACGGCAGCAACAACCTGCTCGGCACCTCGAAGAACACCTACAACGTCGGTGGCTACTTCGAGAACGACTCCTTCGGCGCGCGGGTGAGCTACACCTACCGCTCGGCGTTCCTGATCGGCCTGAAGGGTGCCAACCCGTACTACCAGGACGATTTCGGCACCCTGTCGCTGTCGCTGAGCTACAAGGCCACCGACTGGATGAGCGTCAGCTTCGATGCGCTGAACCTCAACAACCCGTCGCTGAAGTACTACCAGAGCGCGAGCATTCCCAGCGCGTTCTACAGCAACGGCCGCCAGTACTACCTGAACTTCCGCTTCAAGTACTGATCCATCCCGGCACGCCGCACCGCCGGGCAGCATGACGCGCCGGGCCTGGAGCATTCCGGGCCCGGCGTTTTTTTGAGTACCCTCCAGAAAACACAGGAGCTCCGCCCCGATGACGAAGTCCCTCCGTGCGCGTCGTCGCGCAACCCTGCTCGGCAGTTGCCTGCTGCTCGGCCTCACCGCCGTGCAGGTCCACGCCGCCGGCGCACCGTCGCTGATCCCGCTGCCCGCCAGTTACCAGGCCGACGGGGGCAAGGACTTCGTACTGAAGGATGCCGCCCGGGTCGGCGGCAATGACGAAGCCTCGCGCCGCGTCGCCGCCCAGTTCGTCGAGCTGCTCAGGCAGAACGGCGGGCCCACGCTGGCGGTGGCCGAGAACGCCAGCAAGGCGCAGATCCGCTTCCGCCTGGACCCGTCGGCGACCAAGCCGGCCGAGGCCTACACGCTGAAGGTCTCCAATACCGGCATCGATGTCAGTGCCAGCGATGACCGCGGCCTGTTCTACGGCGCCGTCACCGCCGCGCAGCTGCTGACCGACCAGACCCCCGGCGAGGTCGCCGCCGCCACCATCACCGATGCGCCGCGCTTCGTCTGGCGCGGGCTGATGCTGGATTCGGCCCGCCATTTCCAGAGCATGGACGAGATCAGGAAACTGCTCGATGCCATGGCCCAGCACAAGCTCAACACCTTCCACTGGCACCTCACCGACGACCAGGGCTGGCGCATGGAGATCAAGCGCTACCCGAAGCTCACCGAGGTGGGCAGCTGCCGGGTGTCGCTGGGCGACGCCGGCCGCGACCCGGCCACCGGCGAGCCACGCCGCTACTGCGGTTACTACACGCAGGCGCAGATCCGCGAGATCGTGGCGTACGCCGCCGAGCGCCACATCCAGGTGATCCCGGAGATCGACGTCCCCGGCCACGCCACCGCGGCCATCGCCGCCTACCCCGAGCTGGGCGTGACCGGCCGGAAGCTGGCCATCGACAACCAGTGGGGGGTGTTCCCCAACCTGTTCAACACCGAAGAGAGCACCCTGCAGTTCCTGGAAAACGTGCTGCTGGAAGTGATCGACATGTTCCCGGCCAGGTACGTGCACGTCGGTGGCGACGAGGCGGTCAAGGACCAGTGGATCGCTTCCCCCCGCGTGCAGGAGCACATGCGCCGGCTCGGCCTGAAGGACGAGATGGAAATGCAGAGCCACATGATCAAGCGCCTGGAGAAGTTCCTGGAGCAGCACGACCGCCGCCTGATCGGCTGGGACGAAATCCTCGAGGGCGGCCTGCCGCCCGAAGCCACGGTGATGTCCTGGCGCGGCACCGAAGGCGGCCTGAAGGCGGCCAGCGAAGGCCACGACGTGATCATGTCGCCGGTCACCCACATGTACATGGACTACCTGCAGACGTCCTCGCCGGACGAGCCGCCGGGCCGGCCGACGACCATCGAGCTGCGCAAGGCCTACGGGTTCGAGCCGGTGCCCGCGGAACTGGCCGCCGACAAGCGCCAGCACATCCTCGGCCTGCAGGCCAACATGTTCACCGAGCACACGCGCAACGACCGCAATCTGGAGCACAACCTGTTCCCGCGCCTGGCCGCGGTGGCCGAAACCGGCTGGAGTCCGGCGGACAAGCGCGATTTCGATGGGTTCCTGCAGCGCCTGCCGCGCCATCTGCAGCGCTACCGCGCGATGGGCATCCACTACGCGCAGACGCCGTTCCAGGTGGACATGCACGACCAGGGCGACCGCAGCGCCGGCACCGCCACGGTCACGCTCGACAATCCGCTCGGCTACGCGGTGCATTACACGCTGGACGGCAGCGCGGTGAGCGCCGCGTCGCCGCGCTACGTACAGCCGCTGCAGGTCAGGCTGCCGGCCGAGGTGCGCGCCGCGGCGTTCTTCGACGGCAAGCCGCTTGCCGCGGCCAGCCGCTTCGCAGTCACCGCCGATTCGCTGCTTACCCGCGACGACACCCGGCTCGGCCTCTGCCCCGGCGACGGCAAGCTGCTGTTGCGCCTGGAGGACGACGGCCCCGCCGACGGCGAGCGCGCGGTGTTCAACGTCAACATCTTCAGCCCGTGCTGGCTGTGGCAGGACGCGGACCTGGCGGGGGTGAGCGCGGTGAAGGTCCGCGCCGGGCGCATCCCGTACAACTTCCAGCTCGCCCACGACGAACCCAGCCGCCGCTTCGCGCCCGCCCGCACCGCGCATGGCGAGCTGGAGATCCTGGCCGACTGCAAGGGCACGCCGCTGGTGTCGGTGCCGCTGCCGGCGGCGCCGGGCGCCGACGGGTTCGTGGAGCTGCGCGCGCCACTGCACGCGGTGCCGCCGCGCGCCGACCTGTGCATCCGTTTCACCGGCGACACCCGACCGGCGCTGTGGACGCTGGACTGGATACAACTGGAAACCACGCACTGAGCACGCCCCAGGGGCCACCGGAAACGGTGGCCCTTTTCTTCATGGGGACGGACCACGCAGGCCGCTGCGGTGCCGGCCCCCGGCGCGGACAACGATCCAGGCCCGGGCGATGCGAAAAAATTTCACGAATACAACAGACTGGTCCTACGCACCCTCCAAATTTGAAGCATCGTTTCGAATGAAATAATTTTTGCCATTGCAATCATTGGGTTATTTGAAATTCTGGCGGCATTGTTGATCTGAAAATTTTTTGCAGAACAGCTTGACATCGTTGTCAGGCAACGCCGAAACTCCGGATGCCGCAGCTCCCCATGGAACTGCAGACACTCCGGGGAACCGCGTGGTCGCCAGCTTCAGTCCAACCCAGCACCAGCCCATCGCCGCGCCGGCCGTGCCGCTGATCGCCGCCGATGTCGGCGGCACCCATGTGCGGGTGGGGCTGGTCCGTGCCACGCCGGGCCAGGCCGTCGACGTGATCGCCTACCGCCGCTACCGCTGCGCCGACCACGCCGGGCTGGGCCAGATCCTGGCCGACTTCCACGCCCACGCCCCCGGCGCGCGCGAATGCGTCATCGCCAGCGCCGGCTACGCGCTGGCCGACGGCAGCGTGATCTCGGCCAACCTGCCGTGGCCGCTGTCGGCCAGCCGCATCCGCGACGACCTCGGCTTCGAGGCCGTGCACCTGGTCAACGATTTCGAGGCCGTCGCCCACGCCGCCGCCCATATCGACGGCAGCCAGGTGCTGCAGCTCACCGGCCCGGCGCAGGCGCCGCGCGGCCCCACCCTCGTCGTCGGCCCCGGCACCGGCCTGGGCGCCGCGCTCTGGATCCCCGTCGGCGAGCGCTCGGTCGTGCTCGCCACCGAAGCCGGGCAGGCCGCGCTGGCCGCCGGCACCGAACTGGAAATGGCCGTGCTGCAGCACATGCTGCGCAACCGCAGCCATGTCTCCATCGAGCACGGCGCGCTGTCCGGGCCCGGCCTGCTCAACCTCTACAACGCCCTGTGCGCGGTGCGCGGCACCGCGCCCGTGCACGCCACCCCCGACGCGGTCAGCGCCGCCGCCTGCGAGGGCAGCGACCCGCTCGCGGTCCAGACCCTGGAGCTGTTCTGCGGAATCCTCGGCTCCACCATCGGCGACATGGCCCTGCTCTACGGCGTGCAGGGCGGCATCTACCTGGCCGGCGGCATCCTGCCCAAGCTCGGCCCGTTCCTCATCGGCAGCACCTTCGTCGAGCGGTTCCTCAACAAGGGGCCCATGGCCAAGGCGCTGCAGCGCATCCCCGTGAAACTGGTCGAGCACGGGCAACTGGGCGTCATCGGCGCAGCCAGTTGGTACCTGCAGCACCGCAGCACCTGAGCACGCTCCCACCCACGCAGCCACGACACCGCCGCACGGGCACGCGCCCGCGCACCGGCACCCCCAGCAACCGCGGTTCAACCCACAATCACGCCAATGATGAGGAGAGACATCATGAGGTACCGCAAGTCCGTACTGTCCGCCGCCATCGTCACCTGCCTGAGCTTTTCCGCGCACGCGCAGGAGGCCGGCAAGAAGGAGGCCACCGACCTCGACCGCGTCGTCGTCACCGGCATCCGCGCCAGCCTGCAGCAGTCGCTGGAGACCAAGCGCAATGCCGACGCCATCGTCGACGTCATCACCGCCGAGGACGTGGGCAAGTTCCCGGCCACCAACGTGGCCGAGGCGATGACCATCATCCCCGGCGTGACCATCGACCGCGCCTACGGCCAGGGCGAGAAGGTCTCGATCCTCGGCACCGATCCGGCGTTGAACCGCACCCTGCTCAACGGCCAGTCCATCGCCTCCGGCGACTGGAACATGTCCGACTTCCCGACCCGCACCTTCAACTACTCGCTGCTGGCGCCCGAGCTGGTCGGCAAGGTGGAAGTGTTCAAGTCGCCGGAAGCGCGCATCGATGAAGGCTCGATCGGCGGCACCGTGATCGTCTCCACCCGCAAGCCGCTGGACATGCCGGAGAAGGTCAGCCTGTCCGGCCGCGTCAGCTATGGCCGCAACGACCGCGTCGAGAAGACCGATCCCAACGCCTCGGCCGCGTTCGCGTGGAAGAACGACGCCGGCAGCTTCGGCGTGATCGTCTCGGCCCAGGCCTCCAACGAGAGCATCCGCCGCGACGGCATCGAGTCCTACGGCATCGTGCGGGCCAAGGACTACATCGCCGGCGTCGGCGGTGCCCCGGGCTCGGTGACCAACCTGCCGCCGGACTGGTCCAAGCCGCCGGTCAACGGCGTGCAGCCGACGCTGCCGGCCACCTGTACCGGCACCTGCGCCGAAACCCTGTACGCCAACCCGAACGCGGTCGGCCCCAACTCCACCAGCGCGCACTTCTTCGAGCAGCAGCGCGAGCGCAAGACCTACTCGCTGGCGCTGCAGTTCAAGCCGGTGGAACAGATGAACATCGAGTTGAACGCGCTGAAGATCGACGCCAACTTCGACCACATGGCGCAGTCGATGTTCACCCACCAGGGCAACACCTGGAACAGCCTGAAGACGCTGAGCGACATCACCGTCAAGGACGGGCTGATCACCAGTGCCAGCCACAAGAACGGGCTGGTGGTGTTCGACCTGCAGAACCGCCGCGCCAACGTCGAGTCGTCGACCTACGACGTCAAGCTCGACTGGAACGACGAGCGCTGGTTCGCGTCCACCCATATCGGCCGCACCAAGGCCGACGGCGGCCCGAAGCAGGTGTTCGGCGAGTTTCTGGCGCGCACCGACTACACCTGGTCCATCGCCGACGCCCCGGGCAATCCCGGCAGCGTCACCTTCACCGGCAGCAATCCGTTCCTGAACCCGGACCAGTTCCAGATGGACGGCGGCTGGGGCGGTGACCCGTCCAAGCCCGGCTGGAATACCGGCTGGGGCGGCAACCTGGTCGAGAAGCCGACCGTCGACAAGGAAACCTACGGCCAGGTCGACTTCGGCATCAAGCTCGACTCGCCGGTCTACCTGGTCCGCTTCGGCTACAAGCAGCGCAAGCACGAGACCAGCCAGGTCCAGCAGGGCATCGGCCTGGCCGCGGTAGCCACCTATGGCGACGCCAAGGCCTCGCAGTTCGATCCGCGCGAGCTGCCCGGCAACTACCTCAACGGGTTCAGCGGCTACGGTGACCTGGGCAAGCGCTTCACCATCGATGGCTGGAAGCTGGCCGAGTACATCAGCAGCGGCAAGTGGCTGGCACCGTGGCAGACCATGCCGGTCGTCTCGCCGTTCAGCGCCGAGGAGTTCGCGCGCAACAACTGGTCGATCAACGAGGACATCGGCGCGGCGTACGTGCAGGCCGATTTCAGCTTCGACAAGCTGCGCGGCAACGTCGGCGTGCGCTACGTGCGCACCGACCTGGAGTCGGGCAGCTACGAATGCAACACCGGCCTGGCCGGCTGTACCAAGCCGGAATGGTCGGCCGAGAAGCTGGCGGCGTCGTACGACCCGGTGGTGAAGAAGAACAAGTACAACAACGTGCTGCCGAACCTGAACCTGGTGTACGACGCCACCGAGTCGCTGGTGCTGCGTGCGTCCGTGGCCAAGACCATCGCCCGCCCGAACTACACGGACATCTCCTCCTACCTGTGGCTGTCCGACACCGCGCTGACCGGCGGCGGCGGCAACCCGAACCTCAAGCCGTACCAGTCCACCAACGTGGATTTCTCGGCCGAGTGGTACTTCTCGGAGAACGCCATCGTCGCCGGCTCGATCTTCTACCGCGACGTGGCCGACTACATCCTCACCGAGTCCACCCCGGAGACGCACTGGAACCAGAACCAGAACAAGAACGACACCTACCTGGTGGACCGTCCGCGCAATGCCGGCGACGCGAAGATCAAGGGTTATTCGCTGGCCTGGCAGCAGAACTTCGGCCTTGGCTTCGGCATCGTCGCCAACTACACCTACTCCGACGGCGAAGCCACCGGCGGCCGCCCGCTGCCGTTCAACTCGAAGAACCAGTTCAACATCAGCCCGTTCTTCGAGAACGACACCTGGACCGCGCGCGTCACCTACGGCTGGCGTGACAAGTACTTCACCAACGTCAGCGCCGGCCGCCAGCTGTGGACCATGGACTATGCCTCGCTGGATGCGTCCATCGCCTTCCGGATCAACGAAAACCTGTCCGTCGGCCTGGAAGGCATGAACCTGCTGGACGAGCAGTACCACTCCTACTCGGGCGTGGAACAGCTCACCCGCGGTGCCTACCTGAGCGGCCGCCGTTACATGGCCTCGCTGCGCTTCGCCTTCTAAGGGCGGAGCTGCAGGAATACCGATTGCGTTCTTTCTCCTCCAACGGGCCTGGAGCTTTTCCAGGCCCGCTTTTTTTACAGTGGCGGCCGGCGGCCCGCGTCGCAGGCCCCACCGCCCGGACACCGGCGCGGGCCGCCACGCCGCCATCCAGTTCCAGGGAGTCACGATGATCCGAAACCGAACCGCCGCCACACTGATGGCGGCCGCCCTGCTCGCCGCGGCCGCCATTGCCACCGGCTGCACGCCCAGCGCCTCCCCGCGCCCGCACTGGCCGTGGCCGCCGCCGACGTGCAGGGCGCGCCGGTGATTCCATTGCCGGCCGTGGTGCAGCCGGCCGAGGGCCGCTTCGTCGTCGATGCGACCACCGCGGTCCGCGCACCGGGCGATGCCGCCGGTCGCGTCGCCACGCAATTCACCGAACTGCTGGCCAGGACCACGCCGCTGCGGCTGGCCGACGGCCAGGATCAGGGCCCGGGCATCGAGTTCCGCATCGTGCCCGCAGCCGCCGGCACCTCGCCGGAGGCCTACACGCTGCACATCGGCGACGACGGCATCAGCGTCCAGGCCGGTGACGAACACGGGCTGTTCAATGGCGCGATGACGCTGTGGCAACTGCTCGCCGGGCCGCAGTCCAGTGCGGTGGCGCTGCCGGCGATGCGGATCGAGGACACCCCGCGTTTCGCCTGGCGTGGGCTGATGCTCGATTCGGCGCGGCATTTCTGGAGCGTGGAGCAGATCAAGGCGGTGCTCGACGCGATGGCCACGCACAAGCTCAACACCTTCCACTGGCACCTCACCGACGACCAGGGCTGGCGCATCGAGATCAAGCGCTACCCGCGCCTCACCGAAGTCGGCGGCTGCCGCGTGCCGCCGGGCGAGGCCGGGCGCAGGGCCGACGGCTCCCCCAACCGCTACTGCGGCCACTACACGCAGGCGCAGATCCGCGACGTGGTGGCCTATGCCGCCGCCCGCCACATCACCATCGTTCCGGAAATCGACGTACCCGGCCACGCCCAGGCGGCGGTGGCGGCCTATCCCGAGCATGGCGTGGTCGATGGCCCCACCGAACCGTCGCACAACTGGGGCGTGAATCCCTACCTGTTCAATCCGCGCGAGGAAACGCTGCAGTTCCTGGAAGGCATCCTGGCCGAGGTGATCGACCTGTTCCCGGGCCCGTACGTGCATATCGGCGGCGACGAGGCGGTGAAGTACCAGTGGCAGGCATCGCCCGCGGTGCAGGCGCACATGCGCCGGCTCGGGCTGAAGGACGAGGAAGCGCTGCAGTCGCACATGCTCAAGCGGCTGGAAGCGTTCCTGGAGGCGCGCGACCGCAAGCTGATCGGCTGGGACGAGATCATCGAGGGCGGGCTGCCGCCGCAGGCCACGGTGATGTCCTGGCGTGGCATCGAAGGCGGCATCGAGGCCGCCACCCATGGCCACGACGTGGTGATGTCGCCCGGCAACACCCTGTACCTGGACTTCCTGCAGACCAACCTGCCGGACGAGCCGCCGGGCCGGCCGAAGTTCACCTCGATGCAGAAGATCTACGCGTTCGACCCGGTGCCGGCGCAGTTGCCGGCGGCGCAGCGCCGGCACGTGATCGGTGTGCAGGCCAACATGTGGACCGAACACACCCGCACCTGGGAGCGGCTGCAGCACAACCTGTTCCCGCGCATGGCGGCGCTGGCGGAAATCGCGTGGACGCCGCTGGAGCGCAAGGACTACGACGGCTTCCTCGCACGCCTGCCGGTACAGCTGCACCGCTACCGCGCGCTTGGCATCGCCTACGGGCAGACCGCACTGTCGGTGGCGATGCAGCGCCAGGACGACCGCGCCGGCAACCGGGCGCGGGTCGAGCTGTCCAATCCGCTGGGTTATGGCGACATCCGCTACACCACCGATGGCAGCGTGCCGACCTCGCGGTCGCCTGCCTACACCGCGCCGCTGGACGTTCCGGTGCCCACCGAGCTGCAGGCCGCGGCGTTCTTCGACGGCAAGCCGCTGGCCGACCGCGCGAGCCAATGGACGCTGGACGCCGCCGCGCTGCTGACCCGCACCGACAAGACCCTGGCGCAGTGCCCGCAGGGCGGCCGCCTGCTGCTGCGGCTGGAGGATGACACCCCCGCCGAAGGCCCGCGCGCGAGCTTCGACGTGACCATCTTCAATCCGTGCTGGTTGTGGGAGGACGCGCAACTGCAGGACGTGGCGTCCATCCAGGTGCGCGCCGGCCGCATCCCCTACAACTTCGGCCTGCTGCGCGAGGAAGAAGCCAAGCGCGGCTTCCGCAAGGCGGTGGCGGCACATGGCGAGTTCGAGGTGCGCGATGGCTGCGAGGGCCCGGTGCTGGCGTCCCAGCCGTTGCCGCAGGCCGCGGACGCCGATGGCTTCATCACCCTGGAGGCGCCGCTGCGCGTCCCGGCCAGCGGTCGCGCCGACCTGTGCATGACCTTCAGCGGCGACACCCGGCCGCAGATGTGGGTGTTGCAGCAGGCGACCCTGCGCACGCGCGACTGAGCCCGCATGGCCGCCGGTGGACAGCCGGCGGCCGCGCGCGGGTCGGCTCACGGGTACAGCAGATAGCGCGTGCGCAGCGCCTCGAAACGCTGCAGCGCCGGCTGCCAGCGCGCCTGCATCGCATCGAGCGTGTCGCCGCGCCCGATCGCCTCGCGCAGCCAGGCATTGCCGGCCAGCTTGTCGAAGAAGCCGGGCGTCGCGCCCGGCGCATCGGACTGGAAGCGGAACGCGTCCGGATACAGGTCGTGCAGGGTCTTGACCACCGCCAGCCCGGTGCGGAACGGCAGGAAGGCGTCGCGGTCGGTGACGTGGATCTGCACCCCGCCGCAGGCCTTGCCGGCGTGCTTGGAGAAGCTCGGGGTGAACGCGGTCGGGCGGAAACGCACGCCCGGCAGGTCGAGCGCGTTGAGCGCATCGGCCAGTTGCCGCGCATCGACGAACGGCGCGCCGAGGGTCTCGAACGGGCGCGTGGTGCCGCGGCCCTCGGACACGTTGGTGCCCTCCAGCAGCGCCGTGCCCAGGTAGACCAGCGCGGTGTCGCGCGTGGGCATGTTCGGCGACGGCGGCACCCACGGCATCGCCCCGCCCGGCTCGGCATCGCCGCGCCGCCAGCCGCGCATCGGCACCACGGTCAGATCGGCGCCGATGCCGAACGCGGTGTTGAACAGCCGCGCCAGCTCGCCGATGGTCATGCCGTGACGCACCGGGATCGGGAACATGCCGACGAACGAGGCCTGCGCCGGCTCCAGCACCGGGCCTTCCACCTGCAGCCCGCCCACCGGATTGGGCCGGTCCAGCACCCACACCGGGATGCCATCGCGCCGCGCCGCGCGCAGCACGTTGGCCAGGGTGTACGGGTAGGTGTAGAAACGCGCGCCGACATCCTGGATATCGAACAACAGCAGGTCGATGCCGCGCAGCATCTCCGGCGTCGGTTCGCGGTGCTCGCCATAGAGGCTGTGCACCGGCAATCCGGTGGCCGCGTCGCGCGACGAATCCACGTGCCCACCGGCCTGCACGTCGCCGCGCACGCCATGTTCGGGGCCGAACAGCGCCACCAGCTCGACGTCGTCGCGCGCGGCCAGCAGGTCGATGTCGCTGCGCAGCGCGCGGTCGACGCCGGTCATGTTGGTGACCAGGCCGATGCGCTTGCCGTGCAACCCGCCGGCGCGTTCGCGCAGCAATACCTCGATGCCGGGTTCGGGCCCGTTGCCGGGCGCCGTGGCCGCCTGCACGGGCGTCGCCGCCAGCAACAGGGCGCACAGGAAAAGGTTTCTCATGTATCCATGCATGCGTGCGTCCGCAACGGTATCGGCGATGCGCAACGATAGCCGATCGTCGGATAATCCGGCCTGGCCTTGGTCCAACCGGAACCCCTGATGCGTCGATCCGCGTGGCTGTCCCTCTGCCTGCTGGCGCTGTGCCAGCCGGCCCGCGCCGGCGGCGACGCCATCGTCCCCTCGCTCATTCCACAACCGGCCTCGATGCGGGTCGATGCCGGTGCCGCGGCCTTCGCCGTGGATGCCAGCACCGTCGTGCAGGCCGAGGGCGACGCCGCGATGCGGGTTGCGGGCCAGCTCAACGGGTTCCTCGCAAAGGCCGGGCGCACGCCGCTGCCCATCGCCGCGCGCGGCCAAGGTGCACGCGGCATCCGCCTGGCTGTCGACCCGGCCAGCGGCATCCCGGCGGAAGGCTATGCGCTCAGCGTCGGCGACGACGGCATCACGATCCGCGCCAGCAGCGAGGCGGGCCTGTTCCATGGCGCGATGACCCTGTGGCAGCTGCTCACCCAGAGCGACGCGGCGCGGGTGCTGCTGCCGGCGATGCGCATCGAGGATGCGCCGCGCTTCCCGTGGCGCGGTTACATGCTGGATTCGGCCCGGCATTTCCAGACCCCGGCCCAGGTCAGGCAGCTGCTCGATACGATGGCGCTGCACAAGCTCAACGTGTTCCATTGGCACCTGACCGACGACCAGGGCTGGCGCATCGAGATCAAGCGCCATCCGCGATTGACCCAGGTCGGCGGATGCCGCATCCCCGCCGGCGACGCCGGCATCGATCCGGCCAGCGGCAAACCCGCGCCATACTGCGGCTGGTACTCGCAGGACGAGATCCGCGACATCGTCGCCCACGCCGCCGCGCTGCACATCAGCGTGGTGCCGGAGATCGACATGCCCGGCCATGCCACCGCCGCCATCGCCGCCTACCCGGCGCTGGGCACCGAGGGCCGGCAGATCCCGGTCTCGGCGCACCGCGGCATCCACGCCAACCTGTTCAACGTGGACGACGCCACATTCGACTTCCTCGACGGCGTGTTCGCCGAAGTCGCGCAGCTGTTCCCCGGCCGCTACATCCATGTCGGCGGCGACGAGGCCATCAAGACGCAATGGCGGGCATCGCCGCGCGTGCAGGCGCGCATGCGCACGCTCGGGCTGGCCGACGAGGATGCGCTGCAGAGCTGGTTCATCCACCGCCTGGAAGCGCTCGTGCACGCGCACGGCAAGCGCCTGATCGGCTGGGACGAGATCCTCGACGGCGGCCTGGCGCCCGACGCCACGGTGATGTCCTGGCGCGGCATCGAAGGCGGCCTGGCCGCGGCGCGCCAGGGCCACGACGTGGTGATGTCGCCCAACGCCGACCTGTACCTGGACTACCTGCAGACCGACTCGCCGGACGAGCCCGGCGGGCGCCCGCGGCCGAAGCTGATCCCGATGGAGCGGTTCTACCGCTTCGAGCCGGTGCCCGAGGCGCTGGACGCGGACCGGCGCCAGCACATCCTTGGCCTGCAGGCGAACATGTGGACCACCGACGACGTGCGTTTTGCCGCCGTCGAGCACAACACCTTCCCGCGCCTGCTGGCGGTGGCCGAGACCGGCTGGACGCCCAAGGCCGGCAAGGACTACGCCAGCTTCCTGCAGCGGCTGCCGGCCTGGACCCGGCGCTACGCCGCGTTGGGCGTCGGTTACGCACGCACTCCGTTCCGCGTGCTGCTGGCCGATGCGCCCGCCGGCCACGACAGGGCGACGCTGCAACTGTCCAATCCGCTCGGCTATCCGGTGCGCTACACGCTCGACGGCAGCGAGCCCACGCTGCGCTCGCCGCTGTACACCGGCCCCATCGAGGCCGCGCTGCCGGTGCAGCTGCGCGGCGCGGCCTTCGCCGGCGGCGCCGCGCTGCAGCCGGCGGACCGCTTCGAGGTGACCGCCGCCAGCCTGCGCAGCCGCGGCAACGCCCAGCTGCAGCCGTGCAGCGCCGAAGGCCCGGTGCTGCGCATGCAGGACGACACCGTGCAGGCCGACGGCCGGCGCGCCCTGTTCAACGTCGCCTTCATGCAGCCGTGCTGGCGCTGGGAGCAGGCGCCCATGACCGGCGCGCAGCGCATCGAAGTACGCGCCGGCCGCCTGCCCTACATCATCGACCAGAGCGAGGAAGAGAACGCCCGCCGCCGCTACCTGCCGGCGCGCAGCGCGCACGGCGAACTCGACATCCGCGCCGGCTCCTGCGACGGCGACCTCATCGCCACCGCTCCCCTCCCGGCACACCCCGACGCCGACGGCTTCGTCACCCTGCGCGCACCGCTGCTGCGCCGCGCCGACAGGACCGAAGCGCTGTGCATCCGCTTCAGCGGCGACTTCCGTCCGGACATGTGGGTGGTGGACAGAGTGACGCTGCGCTAGCGGCGCGCACGGGCGCGGGCGGGCCGCAGCAGGGGCCGCCCGGCTGCGCCGGCAGCTGCGCGCGGGTTACACCCAGACGTCGTTCGCTGCGGTGTAGGCGCCGCCGGCGTCGCCGGTGTTGATCACCCCGCGCGGCTCCACCAGCATGATGCTGCACTCGCTGGACGCCACCGGGCGGTGCTCCACGCCCCTGGGCACCACGTACATTTCGCCGGCGGCCAGTGCGACCGTCCTGTCCCTGAACTCGAGCACCATCTCGCCGGCCAGCACGATGAACACCTCATCGGTGTCCGCATGCGAATGCCAGACGAACTCACCCAGCACCTTGGCGAGCTTGAACTGGTAGTCGTTCATTTCCGCGATGACCCGGGGCGACCAATGCTCCGAGAACCGGGCCAGCTTTTCCTGCAGGTTGATGGCGGTGTCCGGCATGTGCATTGCGCTGTTGTCCAAAGATGAAAGGCCGCCGGCATGGGGATCTGGCGGGAGAGACCGGCGGTGGCGCGGGATGGCCACCGTGCCCTGCATCGCCGTTTTCGGTCAGCGCCTGCAACCGGGTGCCCCGGCGTGCCGACGCGGCGTGCAGGCCATCGCCCGGATGGCACGGTAGCACCCGCACCGGACCCTCTCAATGCACGGCGCGGGCGCACACGCCTCCGCGGCAAGCACGCCCGATCGCGACGTCGCCTTTGCGTCGGCCATCGCTGGCGCGAGCCTGCGGACGGCGCCGCTGCGCGGGAACAGCCTGGGCAGACGCAGGCGCCTACCGCTCCCCTGCGCCGTCGCGACGCGGCTGCAGCCGCAGCAGCAGATCGCGCAGCGGAGTGAACATCGTCGCCAGGCCCGCGGCCACACCGAGGGTATTGGCCAGCGCGTCGAACGGGTCGGCGCTGCGGGTGTCGGTCAACGCGCCCTGCGCGAATTCGATGCATGCGCCCATCGCCACCAGCGCCAGGCCGACGGCCAGCAGCGCGCGGCCGCGGCGGAACAACTGCACGGCGCTGGCCGACAGCAGGAAATAGGCGATGAAGTGTTCGGCCTTGTCGCCGTTCTCCGGCAGCGGCGGCAACGGCGGCGGCGGGACCAGGCACACCACGGTCACGCCCAGCACCGCCAGCGCCCACAGGCCGATCCAGAACGGCAGGTGGCGCAGCGGCTTGAACAACGGGCGGTTCACAGGCGCCAGGTCAGGTCGCCCATCGCGAACGCCGCCGACAGGTCCACGTCGCGACTGAAGCCCATCACCTGGAAGCGCTCGCCCATTTCGGTGGGCAGGGTCAGCCGCTTGAACTGTTCGCGCAGACGCACGCGCCCGACCTCGTCGGTGCGTTCGTCGGCGTCCTCGAGCAGGCCGGTGATGCCGTTGCCGAACAGGAAGCCGGCCTGGTGGCAGTAGCCGGCCAGGTCGAAGCCGGCGCCGGTGCCGGCCTCGGCCAGCGCGGTGAAGTCCACCGAGGCGGTGATGTCCTGCAGGCCCGGCCACAGGTACACGTCGTTGTGCACGCGGTGGCGGTAGAACGCGCGCAGGGTGCCGTCGCGGCGGTCGTCCTGGTAGAACTCGGCGCGGGTGTAGCCGTAGTCGACGAACAGCATGGCGCCGCGGCGCAGGCCGCCGGCCACCGCCTGGATCCAGTACGGCAGCTGCGGCAGCAGCTCCGAACGGTAGCCGTCGGCGAACGGGCGTTCCAGGTAGCGCTCGAGGTGGCGGACCGCCGCCGACAGCAGCATGTCCGCCGGCTGCGCGCCGCGCACGAAGCGGCCTTCGCCGTCGAGCTCGACGGTTTCCTCGTAGACCTCGCCCTGGTCGATGAGGAAGCGCGGCGTGGGCAGCGCGTCGATCACCTCGTTGGCGAACAGCACCCCGTCCCATTCATCCTCGAACGGGCGATCCAGCCATTCCACCCGCGCGAACACCGCCGGGTCGAGCGCGTCCTGCAGGCGCTGGCGCTGGCGCTGGCGCAGGTCGGCGCTGGGCTCGAGGATGGCGTAGCGCGCCGGCAGCGCGTCCAGCCCGGCCAGGTGGCGTAGCGCGGCCTCGGCGAACGCGCCGCTGCCGCCGCCCAGTTCCAGCACCCGTGCCTGCGTGCCCAGCTGGCGCAACACCGGCGCCAGCGCGTTGGCGGTGGCCGCGGCGAACAGCGTGCCCAGCTCCGGCGCGGTGACGAAATCGCCGGCGGCGCCGAACTTGCTGGCGCCGGCGCTGTAATAGCCCCAGCCCGGGGCATACAGCACCAGTTCCATGAACCGCGAGAACGGCATCGCGCCGCCCTGGGCGAGGATCTCCGCGCGCAGGTGCGCGGCCAGCTGCTCGCTGTGGGCCAACGCGTCGGATTCGGGCAGGGGCAGGTCGGAATGCATGGGACGGCGGTTTGCGGAGACAATGCACAGGATAGCCGAGCGAGGAAAACGCAGATGACGGATCCGCAACGGGTGGCTTTGGTGACGGGCAGCGCGCGCCGTATCGGCGCGGTCATCGCCCGTCACCTGCACGCCCATGGTTACCGGCTGGCGCTGCACGCGCACCAGTCGGGCGAGGAGCTGCAGGCGCTGGCCTTCGACCTGGAGAGCGAGCGTCCGGGCAGCGTGCTGGCGGTGCAGGCCGACCTGCGCGACCCACGGGCGCTGCCGGAGCTGGTCGAGGAGGTGGTGGCGCATTTCGGCCGGCTCGACGCGCTGGTCAACAATGCCTCCAACTTCTTCCCCACGCCGCTGGGCCAGGTCGAGGTCGAGCAGTGGGACGAGCTGTTCGCGGTCAACGCACGCGCGCCGTTCTTCCTGGCCCAGGCCGCCGCCGGGCACCTGCGCCGCCAACGCGGGGCCATCGTCAACCTGACCGACCTGCACGCCAGCCAGCCGCTGCGCGACCACCCCGCCTATTCGGCGGCCAAGGCCGCGCTGGAAATGACCACCCGTTCGCTGGCGCTGGAGCTGGCGCCGCACGTGCGGGTGAACGCGGTGGCGCCCGGCGCGATCCTGTGGCCGGAACAGGGCAAGAGCGAAGCCGCCAAGCAGAAGCTGCTGGAACGCACGCCGCTGGCGCGTACCGGCACCCCGCACGAGATCGCCGCGGCGGTGCGCTGGCTGCTCGACGATGCCGGTTACATCACCGGCCAGACGTTGCGGCTGGACGGTGGGCGCACGCTGACCTGAGCGATGGCGGCGGCGGTCGCGCCGATGCCGGCCAGGTTCAGCGGCAGGAACCAGATGCGGGCGACGCCTGGCCAGAACCGCCGCCGCGGCCCCGGCGGCGCACCACCTGGCTTTCCGCGGTGCCGCGGAAAGCGGGCCACCGGCCGTCGGACGGCGCGCTCAGTCCGCCAGTTCGACCGTATCGAACACGTCGCCATGCTGCGGGTGTGCCTGCCACATCTGCCGCAGGCTGAGGCCGCGGACCGGGTCGATGAAATCCGGCGCGATGTCGGCCAGTGGTTTGAGCACGAAGGCGTGCTTGAGCTCGGGCCGGGGAATGCGCAGGTGCCCGGGGCCTGCCACCACCAGGTCGCCGTAGTACACCACGTCGATGTCCAGGGTGCGGTCGCTGAAGCGCGGCCCGCTGCGGTCGCGGCCGTGCGCGTCCTCGACCGCATGCAGCCAGTCGTCCAGCTCCAGCAGCGGCATGCCGGTGTCGAGCATGACCGCGTTGTTGAGGAAATCCGGGCCGTCGAAGCCCACCGCCGGGGTGCGGTAGGCCGGGGAAACGGTGATCTGCCCGAAGCGCCCGCGCAGCACCCGCAGCGCCGCCTGCAGGTGATGGTGCGGGCGCACGTTGCTGCCCAGGCTCAGTAGGACGGTCGTCATCGAAGGGGAGGCGCGGTGTTGCGCCAAACGGTCGGAATCGGGACGCACATGATAGGGCTTCGGGCCAGGAACCACTGCAGCGGAAGCAGGAACCAGGGAGGGCGCAAGCACGGGCGGTTGCCGCGGCTGTGACCCGCTCCCGCCTTCCCCACGGGTTCCTGGCTTGTCCCGGCTTCCTACCCCGTGCCCAGTGCGTCGGCCACGACCCGGAACACGCGCCGCATCTCCAGCGGGCGCGGCAGCACGTGCACGCTGATGCCAGTGGGCGCACCGCCATCGGCAAACGCGGCATTGCCGCTTTCCTCCAGCACGATGGCCGGCCCGCGGTAGCCCATGCCGTGCATCTCGGTGAGCAGCTGCCCGGCGGACAGCAGCGGGATGCCGCTGTCGACCAGTACCGCGTCCGGCATGCCGGCCTCCTGCAGGTGGCGCATCGCCGCGGCACCGTCGGCGGCCAGCCGCAGCCGGTAGCCCTGGCTGGCCAGCGCGTTGCCCAGCAGCGACAGGCGCGTGGCCTCGTCGTCCACCACCAGTATCCGCTGGCCACGGCCGGCCGGGACCACCGGCATGGCGCTCTCCTCGCGCTCCACCACCGCGCCATGCAGTGGCAGCAGCAGGTCGAAGCGGGTGCCCTCGCCCGGGCGGCTGGACACCGCAATGGTGCCGTCCAGGCTCTCTACGATGCGCTTGCACGACACCAGCCCCAGCCCGGTACCGCTGGCCTTGGTGGTGAAGAACGGGCTGAACAGCCGCTCCACGGTCGCCGCGTCCATGCCGATGCCCTGGTCCTGCACGCGGATGCACAGGCGCTCGCCGTCGGTGGTGGCCACGCGTTCGGCCACCAGGCTCAGGCGGCCACCGTCGGGCATGGCCTGGATCGCGTTGAGCGCCAGGTTGAGCAGCACCTGCTGCAGTTCGGTGTAGTTGCCCTCCACCGCCAGGCGCTCGTCGCGCACCTCCAGGTGCAGGTCGATGTTGCCCGGCAGGCTGCTCTTGAGCAGCATGCCGACCCCCTGGAACAGGCGTTGCAGGACGATGCGCTCGCTGGGCAGCCGCGAGCCGCGCACGAACGACAGCATCGACTCGACCATCTCGTGGCCGCGCCGCCCGCACTCGGCGATGACATCGGCCAGCCGCACCACCTTGGGGTCGTCGCTGCGGTCGCGGATCAGGTCCGGCACGATCAGCAGCGGCTGCAGGATGTTGCGCAGGTCGTGGCTGAGCCCGGCCGCCAGCAGCGCCAGGCTTTCCAGCCGCTGCGCGCGCATCAGCTCGTCCTCGACCCGCAGCCGTTCCATCTCGCGCCGCGCCTCGCGGATGGCGCGCGCCACCGCCGAGGGCAGCCGTGCCGGCTGGTGCTTGATGATGTAGTCGTTGGCGCCTTCGTGCAGCGCCTGGACCGCGGTTTCCTCGCCCATCGTCCCGGAGACGAAGATGAAGGGCACCAGCGGATGCGTCTCGCGCAGGATGCGCAGCGCCTGGTAGCCGGAAAAACCCGGCATGCTCAGGTCCGACAGCACGATGTCCGGGGTCCACTGCGCCAGCAGCGTGCGCAGCTCCGGCTCGTTGTCGACCCGCTCGAAGCTGCATTCCAGCCCGGCTTCGAGCATCTGGTCGCACAACAGTTCAGCGTCCTCGGCCGAATCCTCGACCAGCAGGATGCGCAATGGACCCAACGGCGTCCCTTTGTTGGGCATGGCGGCTTACTCCAGCTCCGGGGCCTGGTTGATGACCGCCCAGAAGGTGCCGAGCGTCTTGACCGCGTTGAAGAACTGGTCGACGTCCACCGGCTTGACCACGTAGGCATTGACGCCCAGGTCCCAACTGCGCGCCAGGTCGCTTTCCTCGCGCGAGGACGACAGGATCACCACCGGCAGGCGCTTGAGCTCGTCCTCGGCGCGGATGCGCTGCAGCACTTCCAGCCCGTCCATGCGCGGCATCTTGATGTCCAGCAGCAGGACCGCCGGCAGGCCCTCCTCGCGGTTGGCATACGCCCCGCGGCGCATCAGGAAATCCAGCGTCTCCACGCCGTCCTCCACGTGCACGATGGGATTGGCCAGGCGCGCGTCGCGCAGCGCGTCGATCGCCATTTCGGCGTCGGCGGGGCTGTCTTCGGCAATGAGGATGGTACGCAGGGGACTCATTCGGGTGGACCTCAGCTGTGCGCGTCGGGCGCAGGGGGTGGCAGGATGAAATGGAAGGTGGCGCCCTGGTCGACCTGGGCCTCGGCCCAGATGCGGCCACCATGGCGGGTGAGCACGCGGCGCACGCTGGCCAGGCCGATGCCCGTGCCGGGATAGTCGCTGGCCTTGTGCAGGCGCTGGAACACGCCGAACAGCTTGCCGGCGTACTGCATGTCGAAGCCGGTGCCATTGTCGCGCACCGTGAACTGGTGGCTGCCGTCGGGCAACTGCTGCGCGGACACCTCGATCAGCGCATGTTCGCGGCCGGCGGTGTATTTCACCGCGTTGCCGAGCAGGTTCAGCCACACCTGCCGCATCATGTTCTCGTCGGCCACCAGCACCGGCAGCGGGCCGATGTTCCACTGCACGTCGCGCACCGCGCCGTCGGCACCGGCTTCGGCGCGCAGGTTGGAATCCAGCAGCGCGCGGGTGTCGGCGACCAGCGACTGCATGTCCACCGCCTGCAGGCGCATCGCGCCACGGCCCAGCCGCGAATAGACCAGCAGGTCGTCGATCAGCGCCGCCATGCGCCGCGCCGAGTCGCCGATCACCTGCAGGTAGTGGCGCGAGCGTTCGTCCGCGTCCTCGCCCAGGTGCCGCGCCAGCTTGTCGGAGAAGCCGGCCACGTGCCGCAGCGGCGCGCGCAGGTCGTGCGACACCGAATAGCTGAACGCCTCCAGCTCGCGGTTGACCTCGGCCATCTGCTCGACCTTGCCTTCCAGCTGCCGGTTCAGTTCCTCCACCCGCAGCTGCACGGCACGCTGCAGGGTGATGTCGCTGACCGTCATCAGCACCACTTCGTCGTCGCTGTCGGGCAGCGGCATGCGCCTGGCATTGACCAGCATGATCCGCACCAGGCCGTCGACGCCCCGCTGTTCATGCTCGTAGTCCCACAGCTCGCGGCCGCGCAGCAGCACGTCGGCCAGGCGCTGGTGGATGATGGGGTCGGCCCAGGCGCCATCGCCGATCGACTGCAGCAGCTGGCCGTTGGCATCGCGGCCCTCGACGCCGTACAGCTCGGCGAACGCGGCGTTGTGCAGCACGATGCGCTGCTCGGCGTTGAGCAGCACGATGGGCTCGCGCACCGTCTGCAGCACCGCGCTGGCGCGGGCGCTGGCCTGCAGCAACCGCTGCTCGGCGCGGGTGCGGCGGCCGATCTGCCGCTTCAGCAGCCACAACACCAGCCCCAGCAGCAGCAGCTGCGCGGCCAGCGTGCTCCAGGTCACCAGGGTGGACAGGCGTTGCTGGCGCTGCGCCGCGGCCACGCGCTTGGCCAGCAGCTGCTCCTCGTGGCGCTGCAGCTCCACCACGATGTCGCGGATCGGATAACTGAACGTCATTTCCTCGATCAACTGCCGCTGGCGCGGCGAATCGACGCTGTCGGCGATCTGCTTGGCCAGCGCCATGCGCCGTTCCAGCATGGAGGTGATGCGGCCGATGCGCACCAGCTGCTCGGGCTGTCGCTGACCAGGCTCGACAGCTCGCCGACGGTCTGCCCGACATCGTCGGCCCGCCGCAGGCGTTGCCGCAGCGCGTCCGACGACACGCCCTTGGACATGGTCAGCGCGGCCGACTCCACGTCGCGAATGTCGGCCTGCAGCACGTACAGCCGCGCGCTCACCGCCTGGGTGTGCGCCACCCAGTTGGCGGCATTGACGCTGTCGCGCGAAAGCTGCAGCAGCAACAACGAGGGCACCACGACGATCAGCAGCGCGGCGAGCGCCAGGCCGGCGAAGCGCCAGCGGTCCCAGCCCTCGTCGGTGAATCGATAAGCCATCCTCATTCCTTAAGCCTGTGGCCGGTACGAAAACCGGGATCAGCGTGAACGGTTTCCCAGGGACGCCAGGCCGTTGGCAGGCAGTGCCGCGGGCACGGCTCCCCTGGGACTGGAGCCGGCCGAGTGCATGCGAACCGGTACGCAAGCATTGCATGATTCGGCGCCGGAGTGAACGCGGCGCACGCGGTGGTCGTCACGGATACGGCGCTGCCCCAGCAATCCGCAGCGCCTGCGCCTCGACGCCGCGCACGCCCCTGACCGCGGCCACCCGCTCGAGCACGCGTTCGCGGGCCAGTGGGCTGTCGACCACGCCTTCCAACGTGACGATGCCCGCCGTCGTGTTCACCCGCACGTCGACCGCGGCATCGCGCTGCAGCGGCACCAGCGCCGCACGGATCCGCGTGGTGATCCAGGCATCGCTCATCGGGTCGGTTTCCGGCGCTGGCGGTAGCGGCAACGGCCCCGGCGCTGGCAGCGCCTGCAGTGGCAATGCCAGCGACAGGCCGCACCCGAATGCGGCCAACAGCATCCATGTGCGCGCGTGCGTGCTCATCGTCCCGCCCCTCCGCATTCATTCAGCATCGTTGGCCGCCTTCACCGCATGCCCGCCGAACCCGCTGCGCATCTGCGCCAGCATCCGGTCGGCGAAGGAATTGGCTTCGCGCGAGCGCAGCCGCTCCAGCAGCGAGAGCGTGATGACCGGCGCCGACACGTCCAGCTCGATCGCCTCGCTGACCGTCCAGCGGCCCTCGCCGGAATCCTGGACATAGGGCGCGATGCCTTCCAGCAGCGGGTTGTGCCGCAGCGCATCGGCGGCAAGGTCCAGCAACCACGAGCGGACCACGCTGCCGTGCCGCCAAGTCTCGGCCACCTGCGCCAGGTCCAGGTCGAACTCGCGCTTCTTCTGCATCAGCGCGAAGCCCTCGGCGTAGGCCTGCATCATTCCGTACTCGATGCCGTTGTGGACCATCTTGCAGAAGTGCCCCGCGCCAACCGGCCCCACGTGCGCCCAGCCACGCTCCGCTGCCGGCGCCAGCACCCGCAGCGCCGGCGCCAACCGCGCCAGTGCCGCCGGCTCGCCGCCCAGCATCAGGCAGTAGCCTTCCTGCAGGCCCCAGACGCCGCCACTGGTGCCGCAGTCGACGAACGCCACCCGCGCCTGCTGGCAGCGCTGCGCGCGGCGCAGCGAATCGCGATACCAGGAATTGCCGCCGTCCACGACCAGGTCGCCCGGCGACAGCAGCGGCAACAGCTGGTCCAGCAGCGCGTCGACCGCGCCCGCCGGCACCATCAGCCACAGCGCGCGCGGTGCCGGCATTGCCTGCACCAGCGCTTCGAGCGAGGCGGCCGTGGCCACGCCGGCCCCGGCCATGCGCTCGCGCGCGGCCAGCCCGGGGTCGAACCCGGTCACGCCGATGCCCCCACGGTGCAGGCGCTGCGCCATGTTGGCGCCCATGCGCCCCAGCCCGATCATGCCCAGTTCCATGTTCAACCTCGTTCGTCGATGTCAGCGGGTACCGGCGCACAGTCGCGCAACTGCGCCTGCAGCCAGCGGTGGTACAGCGTGGTGTGCAGATTGTGCAGCGCCAGGTCGATGCTGTACGGGGTGCGTGGGTTGCGGTCGAGCAGGCGCGCGATGTGGTAGCCCAGCGGGCGGATGCCCTTGGGGTGCACGTAGAGCATCAGCCCGGCGTAGACCGGGTCGGCCAGCACCTGGTCCATCTGCGCCAGCAACGGCCGCTGCGCTTCGGGAACGGCGGCACGCAGCGCCGGGTCGCGTTCGTGCAGCAGCCGCTCGAAATAACGCCGGCCGGCGCGGGGCAGCTGCCGCGACAGTTCCCACAGGCGCCGGTTCTGCCCGTCGTAGTAGCTGAAGCCGCCGTGCCGCGCCAATGCGTCGGCCGCCTGCGCGCTGACGTCGGTGATGACGAAGTTCTCGGCCTGGTTGTTGATGTCGTCCAGGTAGCGCTTGTCGAACACGTGCTCGATGAAGCCGGGCACGCCCATGAACGCCTGCCGCCCCAGGCGCGCGGTGCGCACCGCCTTGCCGTCGGCGAAGAACTCGCCCGCGTTGGCCCCCAGCAGGATGCTGGGCGTGTCGTGCAGGGTGAGGAAAGTGCCGATCGACAGCTCGCCCGGGGCGAATTCGCGGTCGAAGCCGGCGTCGCCATACAGCTCGCGCTGGGTGGCCAGCTGCGCGACCTGGCGGCCGACGCCGCATTCCGAGCGCACACGGCCGCTGTAGAACGCCTCGATCGCTGCGGAATTGGAACCGGCCGGCGCATAGCCGCGGCCGAAGCTGCGGAAGCGCTGCCAGCCCTGCGCGCGGGCGCCGCCGGGCCCGAAGCCGATCCAGCCCAGCTGCAGCGCGGAGAAGCGATACCCGCGGTTGTCCTGCAGCTGCGTGGCGGCGCGGCGGGCGGCATCGCCCAGTTGGAAGGCGTAGGCGCACAGGGTCGCGGGATGCCCGAGCAGGTCGCGCTGCAGGCGCTCACGCGACGCACCGGCGTAGCCGCGCGGCACCTGCACCTGCAGGTCGCCATGGCGGCGCGCGTCGTCCAGCGAGGCGCGCCGGCAGGGTTCGCCCCCGTGCACCACCGGTGCGGTCACGTCGCTTTCGCGTATCTGCCAACCCAGCCGCTGCAGCAGCGGCGGCAGGCATGCGGCGCCATCGGCGGCCGTTGCCGGCGGCGCCAGCCCCAGCGCCAGCGCGCAGCCGCCCAACCAGGCCGGGACACGACGGACGCGCCTCACCGCGCGGCGTCCCCGGGAGCCGCCGGGGCCAGATACTGCTGCAGGCGATCGAAGAAATGGCGGTAGAACACCGGGTCCTGCACGGTGCTGCTGGCCACCCGCACCAGCGAATCGTCCTTGCCGCCGAACGGCAGCGACACCGAGCCCAGCGCGCCGACGCCGACGCTGGCCGAGGTCGGCGATTTCTTCAACGCATAGCGGTCCTGGACCGCGCTGGCGAACACCTGCGCGCGGCCATCGCCATGCGCCGCGCAGGACACCCGCAGCACCAGCTGCTCGTGGAGTTCTTCCCGGGGCTGGAAGTTCTTGTTGGCCTCGACGCTGTCGGCGCCGGCACGGGTGATCGCATACCCCTGCCCCAGCAACGCGCGGCGCGCGGCTTCGCAGGCCTGCGCCGGGCTGGCATTGATGTCGCGGGTATAGGTGTCGCCGGAGTCGAATGACTCGCGCAGCAGCGTGGTGTCGGCCGCGCGGCCACCGCAGCCGCCGAGGGCGGCGCAGCAGGCCAGGACCAGCACGACGCGTGAACGATGCCTGTGCATGGCGCCTCCACTTGCCGAAGGCCCCGAGCATAACGCCGCCGGCGTGCAGGCACGCTGACGGCGGCTTGAACGCGGGCGGGGGCGCCCCGCCCTGCGCTCAGTCGGCCCAGCGGCCAGGGCCGGTAGACTGCGGCAGCACCTGCGCCGACAGCGGCCGGTCCTTTTCCAGCAGGTTCACCGCGTCGGCCAGGATCGACGCCGACTCCTTGAGCAGCGGATCGGGACGCTTTTCGGCGGCCTTCTCGCGCGCGGCGTCCTTGACGATGTCGCGCTCGTTGCCGGTCAGGCCGTCGTCGCTGCCATCGTCGGCCAGCGGGTCCAGCGGCAGACCCAGCTGCCGGCGCACTTCCTGCCGCTGCTTGCGCTGCGCGTCCTGCTTGTCGCGCTCGGCACGGCGCTCGGCCTCGTTGAGCGAGACGTACTTCTTTTCCGCTTCGGTGCGGAACTGCTGCACGTCCTCTTCCCACCACTGGAACTCGCGGTCGCCGCGGATGCGCGCGGCATGGCGGGTTTCCAGCTTCGGCAGGATCGGCGCGAAGTTGCCGTACTGGGTGTGCGGCACCGCGGCGATGCGGGTCCACGGCAGCGCGTTGTCGTAGGTGCTCTCGCCGAACTCGCTGGCATCGACGCTGGCCGGGAACGCCAGGTCGGGCACCACGCCCTTGTGCTGGGTGGACGAACCGCTGACGCGGAAGAACTGGGCGATGGTCAGCTTGACCTGGCCGAAGCGCTCCTTCTCGCTGGCCGGCCAGCGGTCCAGCGGCACCACGTTCTGCACGGTGCCCTTGCCGAAGGTGGTCTCGCCGATGACCAGGCCACGGCCGTAGTCCTGGATGGCGCCGGCGAAGATCTCCGACGCCGAGGCCGAGCCGCGGTTGATCAGCACCGCCAGCGGCCCGTCCCAGGCCACGGCCGGGTTGCGGTCGCTGTTGACGGTGACCCGGCCGCCGGACTCGCGCACCTGCACCACCGGCCCCTGTTCGATGAACAGGCCGGTCAGCTCGATCGCCTCGTCCAGCGAACCGCCGCCGTTGTTGCGCAGGTCCAGCACCACGCCGTCGAGCTTGTCGGCCTTGAAGCCGGCCAACAGGCGCGCCACGTCGCGGGTGGCCGACGCGTAGTCGCTGGCGTTGCGGCGGCGGCCTTCGAAATCCTGGTAGAAGGTCGGCAGCTTGACGACGCCGATGCGGCGCGCGGGTTCGCCGGCCGCGCCGGGGATGGTCATGGTCTCGCCCTTGGCCGCCTGTTCGGCCAGGCGCACCTTCTGCCGGGTCAGGGTCACCATGCGGTGCTTGCCGTCCAGGCCTTCGGCGGCGGGAATGAACTCCAGCCGCACCTGGGTGTCCTTGGCGCCGCGGATCTTGGCCACCACGTCGTCGATGCGCCAGCCGATCACGTCCTCGACCGGGCCCGAGCGGCCCTGGCCGACACCGACGATGCGGTCGCCCGGCTTGAGCGTGCCGTCCACCGAGGCCGGGCCGCCGGCGATGATCTCGCGGATCACCACCACGTCGTCCTGGCGCTGCAGCTGCGCGCCGATGCCTTCCAGCGACAGCGACATGGCCTGGTTGAAGTTCTCGGCCGTGCGCGGGTGAAGTAATCGGTGTGCGGGTCGACCGCGCGGGTGTAGGCGTTCATGAAGAAGGAGAACACGTCCTCCCCCTTCACTTCGTTGACCGACTTGAGCAGCGTGGCGTAGCGCTTGTCCAGGGTCTTGCGGATGTCGGCCGCCGGCTTGCCGGCCAGGCGCAACCGCAGCCAGTCGTTCTTCACCGACTTGCGCCACAGCTCGTCCAGCTCGGCGCTGGTCGCCCACGGTACGTCCTTGCGGTCGTAGTCGAAGCGCTCGTTGCTGGTGAAGTCCGGCTCCTGCCGGAGCAGGCGCCGCGCATAGGCGACGCGTTCGCTCACGCGCTGGCGGTAGACCGCGAACACCTGGAACGCCGGGTCGAGTTCGCCCGTGCGGATCGCCGCGCCGGTCCGCTCGGCCAGCGGCGCGAAGCGCTCCACGTCCTCGCGGGTGAAGAACTGCTTGCCGCTGTCCAGCGATTCCAGATAACGATTGAACACATCCTGCGAGGTCGCCGCGTCCAGCGGACGCGGGCGGTAGGCGTAGCGGCTGTCGGACAGCAGCCCGTAGACCAGCTTGGAGGTGGTGGCCTGGTCGAGCGTCGCGGCGGACGGCAGCGCCGAGGTGTCGGCGCGCGCCAGCAGCGCGGCCGGTGCGGTCAGCGCGAAGGCCAGCAGGAAAGCGGGTACTCGGTAGTTCATCAAAATACTCGTGGCACCGGGCGGTGGAATGAGACTGCGGATGACTCGGACAACGGGACAGTGCCGGAAGTTGCAGCGCTTGTCATCCGGACCGCCCACAGCCTAGCGGCCCGACCGTAGCGCAACGTGAACCGTGCCGGGGCACCGCGGCGGCGGCCACCCCGGCGACGGCCGCAGGGGTCGTTCCCGCAGGGGCAAGCGCGGTGCCCGGCGATCGCCCGGCGGCCAGGGCGAGGCTCCCGGGCCAGGACGCGGCCGGGGCGGAATCAGAAAAGCAGGCCTGTGCCACGTGGCCGGGCCGCGCGGGTACCGGCGGCGGCACGGCGCCGTGCCCCCCTGCGGTGGCACGGATCAATGGCCGACGGCGTGCGCCGGACGCGGGTCAGCCGACCCCGGCGCCGGCGGCCTGGCGGTCGGCGTGGTAGGACGAACGCACCATCGGCCCGGACGCCACGTGGTGGAAGCCCAGCTCGTAACCGTACTCCTCCAGCGCCTTGTATTCGTCCGGCGTCCAGTAGCGCAGCACCGGGTGGTGATGCGGGGTGGGCTGCAGGTACTGGCCGATGGTGACCATTTCCACGTCGTGCGCGCGCAGGTCGCGCAGGGTGGCCTGCACCTGCTCCAGGGTTTCGCCGAGGCCGAGCATGATGCCGGACTTGGTCGGCACGCCCGGGTGCTGCGCCTTGAACTTCTGCAGCAGGGTCAGCGACCACTGGTAGTCCGCGCCCGGGCGCACGTTGCGGTACAGGTCCGGCACGGTCTCGATGTTGTGGTTGAACACGTCCGGCGGATTGGCCGCCAGGATCTCCAGCGCGCGCTCCATGCGCCCCTTGCCACGGAAATCCGGGTCAGGATCTCGATCCGGGTGCCCGGGCTGAACTCGCGGATGGCGCTGATGCAGTCGACGAAATGGCCGGCGCCGCCATCGCGCAGGTCGTCACGGTCGACGCTGGTGACCACCACGTACTTCAGGCCCATGTCCTTGACCGTCTGCGCCAGGTGCAGCGGCTCGGCGGCGTCCGGCGGCTTGGGCCGGCCGTGGGCGACGTCACAGAACGAGCAGCGGCGGGTACAGACCTCGCCGAGGATCATGAACGTGGCGGTGCCGTGGCCGAAGCACTCGTGGATGTTGGGGCAGCTGGCCTCCTCGCACACGGTCACCAGGCGGTTCTCGCGCAGCTTGGCCTTGAGCTGCTGGACGGCGTTGCCGGAGGGGATGCGCACGCGGATCCACGACGGCTTGCGCAGCACCGGGGCCTCGGCGAACTGCACCGGCGAACGGTTGATCTTGTCGCCACCGAGCTGCTTGGCGCCGGCCTGCAGCGGCGCGGACGGGGTGTCACCCTGCAGGACCTGCAGGGGAATGGAGCGGTGGGAGGATTCGTTCATGGCGTTCCGGCGGCGTCAGGGCCGCATGGTCAGGTCGGGCAGTCCGGGGTCGTCGCGCAGGTCCAGCCCGAACTGCCGGGCCAGGTGGGACAGCAGCACCGGCTTGACCGCCGCGATGCCCGAAGGACCGCCCAAGTCTAGCACCGAGGTCACCTGCATCCCGGCATAACCGCAGGGATTGATGCGGTGGAAGGGCTCCAGGTCGAGGCTGACGTTGAACGCCAGCCCGTGGAAGCTGCAGCCACGGCGCACGCGGATGCCGAGCGCGGCGATCTTGGCGCCGCCGACGTACACGCCGGGCGCGCCTTCCAGGCGGTCGGCGACGATGTTCCACTCGTCCAGGGTGTCGATGATGGCCTGCTCGATGCGGCACACGTAGTCGCGCACGCCGATGCCCAGCCGGCGCAGGTCCAGCAGCGGGTAGACCACGATCTGGCCGGGGCCGTGGTAGGTCACCTGGCCGCCGCGGTCCACGTGCAGCACCGGGATGTCGCCCGGCGCCAGCACGTGTTCGTCCTTGCCGGCCTGGCCCAGGGTGAACACCGGGTCGTGCTCGACCACCCACACTTCGTCGACGGTGGCGTCGTCGCGGGCGTCGGTGAAGCGCTGCATCGCGTGCCAGACCGGCGCGTAGGCCTGGCGGCCGAGGTCGCGCAGCGTCGCCACGCGGACCCTGCCGCCGCCTGCCGCCGCGGCCGCGGCCGCGCAGGCGCCTACAGCGTCCACTTCACTTCCGGGTGGTTGCGCAGGGCCACGTGCGCGGCGTCGTACTGGGCGCGGCTGTCGGCCTTGAAGGCGATGCGCACGGACACGTACTTGCCGTTGGACGAGTGCTTCCAGCTGATGCGCTCGTTGAGCACATCCACGCCCGCCTGCAGCAGCAGCCGCGGCAGCTCGTGCTCCAGCCCGATGTTGGCCGCGCCCATGGCGCTCAACTCGAAGGTGCCGGGAAACTGGAAGCCGTGTTCGGGGTTGTCGGACTTGATTTCCATGCCCGCCATTATCGGGGCGCGGGCCGGCAAACCCAAGGTCCGGGAACGCGGAAGGGCCGCTGCGGGCGGCCCTTCCGTGGAAAGCTGCGTTGTCGCTGGCGCCGGTGCATGTGCCGGCCAACGGCCGGCACCTACCCGAAGCGTACCGGCCGCGGCCGGTACCCTCGCTTATTTGGACAGCTCCAGCAGGGTCGAGGAGACCCAGCCCTTGTTGCCCAGCTCGTCCTCGACTTCCCACATCACGCCTTCCTTGTTGCCGGTGGGGTACAGCATCATGCCCGGATCCAGCGAGCGCACCGGCGCGCCGGTGCCCTTGGCGTTGGCCAGCAGGCGGCCCGGGCGGGTCACCGTGACCGCCTGCTGGGCGTTGGCC
Source organism: Stenotrophomonas acidaminiphila (assembly GCA_002951995.1). Classification (NCBI taxonomy): domain Bacteria; kingdom Pseudomonadati; phylum Pseudomonadota; class Gammaproteobacteria; order Lysobacterales; family Lysobacteraceae; genus Stenotrophomonas; species Stenotrophomonas acidaminiphila. The sequence continues at coordinate 660,962 of CP019797.1, read as the reverse complement.
GCCGAGGCGTTCTCCGGCAGGCCGCCGAGCTGGGCGACGATGTCGGTATAGGCCTGCAGGTAGGCCATGGTGATGACCTGGCCGATTTCGGTATTGGCATAGCCGCCGACGCCGGCCGCACCGAAGCCGCCGCCGCCGAACAGGCCGCCGCCGGCACCGAAGCCGATGTCGCTCTTGCGCGCCGAGCCCTCGGAGATCGCCACCTGCTCGGAGGAGCGCACGTCGGTCACGGTCAGCACCACGTCGGCGGTCTTGCTGCGGAAGTTCAGGCCACCGACGATCGCGCCGGCCTTGCCGCCGATCAGGCCGCCCAGCAGGCCGCCGATGGCGTTGCCGCCGGCGTTGCTGTTCTGGGACACCAGGTCGGGGATCATCACGTAGTCGGCGGCCTTGATCTGGCCCTTGCCGACGTTGGAGCGGCCGCGCAGGTCGCCGCTGGCGGCCAGCTCACGCTCGAACTGGCCGGCGGCCATGCCGGCGCCGCGGTCCACCAGGGTGAAGCAGCGCGAGCGGCTGACGAACACCTTGATCAGCCGCGACGGCGCCGGCAGCTGCTGGCCGGTCCACCAGTTGGTGGCGTCTTCGGGCTCGATCACCGAAATGGTGCCGATCGGGCGCTGGCACACCGGGATCTGGGCGGCCGCCTGCTTGCGCTGCTCCTGCGCCTGGGTACCGGTGTTCTTGAACGACGCCTGCGCCGGCTGGCTGGACAGGACCGCGGCGACACCCACGGTCAGGGCAGCCGCCATCAGCGGCGAAAAGACATTACGCATAGTGTTGTATTCCCCGTTAACCTGCGCCGCGTGGCGGGCGCGTTCCTTTGGTCTGAAAACCCAGCGACAGGGTCCTGGTCCTTGCAGGCAGCCAGTATGGCAAGCGCGGAGTGGTCGGCGGCGATGCTACCGCAGGGCCATGACGCTTTCCAACCGGCACCGGTCACGGTTCGCGGCGCCCGCCGGCGGCGCTGCAACGATGTGATCCGCGATCGCCACTGCGCCCACCCGGCCCGCGCCGTTAAGCTGCGCGCACTTCAACGACCCGGATCCGAGCGCATGCACACCCGCCTCCGGCTGTCCCTGGCGCTGTCCCTGGCGCTGGCCGGCAGCCCCGTCAGCGCCGCGCCCCCGCCGCCCGATACCTGCAGCGGCAGCGCGCTGCACGACCACCCGCCCGCGGTCAATTTCCGCGTGGACAACGACCTGTTCGGTGGTGCCCACCAGGACCAGGGCTATACCAACGGGGCCATGCTGACCCTGGTCTCGCCGAACCTGGCCGACTACACCGACGACCCCTGCCTGCCGGCGCCGGCACGCTGGATCAACCGCCACCTGGAGCGGCTGCAGCCGGGCGGGTTCGAGCAGCAGAACATGATCTTCAGTGTCGGCCAGGGGCTGTTCACGCCGACCGACAGCAGCCGCGCCGACCTGATCGCCGACGACCGCCCCTATGCCGGCGTGCTGCTGGTCAACTTCGGCTACAACGCCCGCAACGGCGACCGCCTGCGCACCACCCAGCTCGCGCTGGGCATGGTCGGCCCGTCCGCACAGGGCAGGCAGGTGCAGGATGCCGTGCACGGCGTGCTCGGCGACGAGAAATTCAGGGGCTGGAAGAACCAACTGCACGACGAGCCGGTGCTGCGCCTGCTGCATGAACGGATGCGGCGCTGGCCGGCGAACAACGCCGCCGGCTGGGGCTGGGACGCGATCAGCCACTGGGGCGGCGCCCTCGGCAACCTGGCGACCTACGGCAACGGCGGCGGCGAAGTCCGCTTCGGCTGGCAGCTGCCGGACGATTTCGGCAGCTCGCCGCTGCGTCCGGCGGGCGAGAACACCGCGCCGACGCGCGGCGGCAGGGCGGCCGGCTGGTCCGGGCACCTGTTCGCGACCGCCGATGCGCGCTGGGTGCTGCGCGACATCACCCTGGACGGCAACACCTTCCGCGACAGCCACCGCGTGGACAAGCGCGCACTGGTCGGCGAGATCGGCTACGGCGTGGCGTTGATGCGCGGCAAGTGGAAGTTCGCGCTGGCCCGCTACCACCGCAGCCGCGAATTCGGGGCAGAAGCAGCGGCCGGTGTTCGGCAGCTTCACCATCAGCCGCACGCTGTGATCGCCACGGCCGGCGCCGGCCCATCAAAAAAGCCGGCTTGCGCCGGCTTTTTCGTGGACAGGGTCAGGACTTCCACCACATCATGAAGGCGTCCCACAGGCGCTTGAAGAAGCCGCCCTCTTCCACCGCCTGCACCGCCACCAGCGGCGACTCGGCGACCACCTTGCCGTCCAGCGTCACCTTCACCGTGCCGATCTGCTGGCCGGCAGCGATCGGCGCGACGAGCTGCTTGGGCACGTCCATGCTCGGCTTGAGGTCGGCGTAGCGGCCGCGCGGCACGCTGACCAGCAGCGGCTGCGCCACGCCCAGCTGCACCTCGTCGGCGGCGCCCTTCCACACGTGCTGGGTGGTCACGGCCTTGCCGGTCTCGTACAGGCGGTGGGTCTCGAAGAAGCGGAAGCCCCAGTTCAGCAGCGCCAGGCTGTCATCGGCACGCTGCTTCTCCGACGCGCCGCCCATCAGCACCGCGATCAGGCGCTGGTCGCCGCGCTGGGCCGAACTCAGCAGGCAGTAGCCGGCCGCCGAGGTATGCCCGGTCTTGATGCCGTCCACGCTCGGGTCGCGCCACAGCAGCAGGTTGCGGTTGGGCTGGGTGATGTTGCCTACGGTGAATTCCTTGATCTTGTTGTAGGCGTAGGTTTCCGGGTAATCGCGCACGAAGGCGCGGCCCAGCAGCGCCAGGTCGTAGGCGCTGGACTGGTGGCCGTCGGCGGTCAGGCCGTGGGCGTTGACGAAGTGCGAGTCCTTCATGCCGATCTTGGCGGCATAGTTGTTCATCAGCGCGGCGAAGGCTTCCTGGCTGCCGGCCGCATGCTCGGCCAGGGCGATGGCGGCATCGTTGCCCGACTGGATCGCCATGCCCTTTTCCATGTCCTCCAGGCGCGCGGTCTGGTTGACCGGGAACCCGCTGTAGCTGCCATCGGTACCGGCGCCGCCCTCGCGCCAGGCGCGCTCGCTCATCATCACCTGGTCGTCGGGCTTGATCTTGCCGTTGCGGGTCTCGGCGGCCAGCACGTAGGAGGTCATCACCTTGGTGATGCTGGCCGGCGGCAGCGGCATGTGGATGTTCTCGCCGGCCAGCACCTGCCCGGAGGCGTAGTCCATCAGCACCCACGCGGTGGAGGTGGACGGCGCCGGCGCGGGCGGGATCGCCACCTGGGCGGGGGCGGCGGCCGGCGCCGGGGCCGGGGTGGGCGTCTGGGCGGAGGCCAGGCCGATGGCGAACGTCGTGGCCATGGCGGCGGCGGCAAAGCGGAATTTCATCGGAAAGCGGTTCCTGTCGGGACAAGGAATGGAAAACAGGCGGTCATTGTAGGGCGTGGTGGCGGCATCGCACCGGCATCAGCGCCCGATCAGCGTGGCTTCCATGCCGTGTATCGCAGTCAGTCGCGGACGATCTGTGGCCTGCCGAAGCCCAGACCGGTGATGCGGCCGGCAAGTTCCGCCGCCTTGGCCACGTCGTCGGCCGGCACGCGCAGGCGCCACAGGGTGCGTCCGCCACTGACCACGTCGCTGAGCGTGGCGCCGGCGATGCCGGCCGCACTCAACTGCCCCAGCGCGCGGGCGGCGTTGTCGCGGCTGGAAAAACTGGCGACCTGCAGCAGGATCGCGCCCAGCGCGCGTGCCGCGGCATCGGGCGCGGGCGTGGCCGCCACCGGTGCGGCGCCAACCGGCGCCGCCGATGACGATGGGCCGGGGGCCGCCGGCAACGCCTGCACGGCCACCGCCTGCGGCGCCGGACCGGCGGCGTGGACTTCGGCCGGCCGCGGCGTTGCCGGTGCCGGCGCGGCAGCCGGCAGCGCCTGGACCAGCTGGTCCATACGGCTGGGCGACGGCGGCGCGGCGGCGGTGTTGCCGGCCGTCGCCGCGGCGCGCGCGCGCGCCGGGCGGCGCGTCTCGCGCGAGGCCAGCAGGTTGTCGCTGCCGGGCGTCAGCCCGCGTACTTCCACCCGGCCGGTGCCACGCTGGGTGATGCCCAGCCGCACCGCGGCGGCATAACTGAGGTCGATCACGCGGCCATCATGGAACGGGCCGCGGTCGTTGACCCGCACGATCACCGACTCGCCGTTGTCCAGGTTGGTGACGCGGGCGAAGCTGGGCAGCGGCAACGTCTTGTGCGCGGCGGTGAACTGGTACATGTCGTAGACCTCGCGGTTGGAGGTCAGGCGCCCGTGGAACTTGGCGCCGTAGTAGGAAGCCGTGCCCTGCTCGACGTAATCGTCGACCCGCTCCATCACCCGGTATTCCTTGCCGAGCACCACGTACGGCGAGCGGTTGCCGATGGCCGAGCGCGGCTCGTCGCTGACCACCGGTTCCGGGATGCAGGCCACGTCGGGCACGTAATCGGGGGTGCTGTCCTTGACGCCCGGGCGGTACAGGCCGCCGGCACTGTAGTGGCCGCGCGTGCCGGGATCCTCCTGTGCCTTGGCGTAGGGCGAACCCTCGGGGCAATGCGCGGGGCGCCCGCCGCGGCCCTGCACCACGCTGCCGTGCGTGGCGCCATGGCCGCTACCGGCGGACTTGGACTTCGGTGGCGCGCTGCTGCAGGCAGCCAGCCCGAGGACGATCAACGCAGGGACCAGCCACTTGCTGTTCATGCCGGCGGCAACTCCTGTCCGGCGATGGCCTGCGACAACTGGAACACGGCCATCGCGTACATCTTGGAAAGGTTGTAACGGGTGATCGCGTAGTAGTTCTGGAAGCCCAGCCAGTACTGCTTGCCGTCGCTGCCTTCCAGGGTGATCGGGGTAGCGGTGGCCCCGGCCGCGCGTACCGGCACCCGCGGGTGGTAGCCGCGGGCGGCCAGGGCGTCGAGGCCCAGGGTCGGCGTCCAGTCGACGGGGTTGAGTTCCTCGCGGCCGGCGTCGAGCGTGGCCGGCACCGCGACCGTGCCGCCGCGCACCCAGCCGCCCTTCTTCACGAAGTAGTTGGCGATGGAGGCGAACACGTCGTCGTAGCTGGTGAACAGGTCGCGGCGGCCGTCGCCGTCGCCATCCACGGCATAGTCCAGGTAACTGGACGGCATGAACTGGCCCATGCCCATCGCGCCGGCATAGCTGCCCTTGAGCGCGGCGACGTCCAGCTTCTCCTGCGCGGCCAGTTCGAACAGCTTGGCCAGTTCGTCGCGGAAGAACAGTTCGCGGCGCACTTCGCGCTCGAGCTTCTCCGGGTCGCCGCTGCGCGGGTACTTGAACGCCAGCGTGTACAGCGCATCGAGCACGCGGTGGTTGCCGGTGTTGGCGCCGTAACTGGTCTCCACGCCGATGATCGCCACGATCACCTCGGCCGGCACGCCGCTGCGCGCCTGCACGCGCTGCAGGGCGTCGCGGTGCGTGGCCAGGAACCTGCGGCCGCCGTCGATGCGCGCCTGGCTGATGAACATCGGCCGGTACTCGTTCCACGGCTTGACCCGTTCGGCCGGGCGCGCCATGGCGGCGATGATCGGTTCGCGGATCTGCGCCTGCGCCAGCACCGATTCGATGTAGGCCGGGTCCAGCCGGTAGCGCGCGGCGGTATCGCGTACGAAGTTGGCGCGCGCGGTCTCGAACGACACCGGGGTCAGGTCCACCGGCGGCAGGTCGGACCTGCGCTCGGGGACGGCTTCGGCCGGCGTACCGCCGGTGCCTATCGGTTTGCCCGCCGCGAGCGGAGCGGGAGCAGGCGCCTGGGGCTGGGTCGCGCAGGCGACCATGCCCAGGGTGAGACAGCAGACCAGAACACGTCGAATCATCAGCCGAGATTAACAGGTCATTGATGAATTTCCATCAATAACACCATGAATCGCAAAGGGATTGGAAGTGCCCGGGACGGGCGGCCCGGGAGCCGGCGGTAGTCCATGCGACCCCCGTCAACTGAATGCGCTGCCAGCGGAAAGTACCGGCGCGGCGCCCTGCCCGCTCCCCTCCGCACCCGGCGCGGAGGACGGCCCGCTGCACGCACCGGCCTGTCCGCAGCTGCCGCGACCGAGCGCAGGTTTCCTGCCGGCCACGTGCGTGCCGGAACGCGCCGCACCACGCCAGCGGACGCCAGAAAAAATCTGGGCACCGGCTGCACCCCCCATCCCAGTGGGTGCAGCCGGTGCCCGGACCGGATCGCGACACGTGCCGGGCGTCTCCCCACGCCCGGCCGGCGGATCCCGGCCTTGCCGTCCCGCGGATTCGCAGGCCGGCCGCCACGGCGCGACGCGTCCGGTGGCGGGGAGCATTGTGACGCTTTTGTTAATTCCGGTGTTTGATCGTGATCAACCCCGGCCGGACCGGCGTCGCAGTTTCCGCCGGCTCAGCCGTGGCCGCCGTGCACCGGGTTGTAGCTGCGCGCGGCCATCACCAGGCCGAACCCGGCCAGCAGCGACACCGCGGCGGTACCGCCGTAGCTGATCAGCGGCATCGGCACGCCCACCACCGGCAGCAGGCCCGAAATCATGCCGCCGTTGACCAGCGCATAGACGAAGAACGACAGGCCGGTGGCGCCGGCGACCAGCCGCGAGAAGCCATCGCGCGACTGCGCCGCGATCCACAGGCAGCGGCCGATGATGAAGATGTACAGCGCGATCACGATCGCCACGCCCAGCCAGCCGAATTCCTCGCTCAGCACCGAGAACGCGAAGTCGGTGGTCTGCTCGGGGATGAAGTTCAGGTGCGACTGCGACCCCAGCCCCCATCCCTTGCCGGTCAATCCGCCCGAGCCGATGGCGATCTTGGACTGGATGATGTTCCAGCCAGCGCCCAGCGGATCGTTGTCCGGATCGCGGAAAGTGAGGATGCGATCCTGCTGGTAGGGACGCAGGAACGAGAACCACGAGATCGGCGCGAACAGCACTACCGCCAGCGCGCTGCCGCCGACGGTGCCGGCGGTGATGAACCACCACCACGGCATGCCCGACAGGTACAGGACGAAGACGCCGCTGGCGGCGATCAGCATGGCGGTACCCAGGTCCGGCTGCAGCATCACCAGCGCGGTGGGCACGCCGATGATCAGGCCGGCGACCAGCACCACCGGTATCCGCGGCGGCAACGGCATCCGGTGCAGGTACCACGCCACCATCATCGGCATGCTCACCTTGAGCAGCTCGGCCGGCTGCAGGTAGAACAGCTTCAGGTCCAGCCACTGGCGCCCGTACTTGCCGGTGCCCAGCACGAACACCGCCAGCAACGGCAGCATCGACAGCGCGTAGATCATCGGCGTCCAGGCGCGGATGCGCAGCACCGGCACCCGCGCGATCGCCCACATCGCCACCAGGCCCACCGCGAAGCGCGCGCCCTGGGCCATCACCAGGCCGCTGCCGCCGGCGCTGTCCAGCACCGCCAGGCCCATGCCCATCAGCGCGCACAGCGCCAGCAGCAGCGGCCAGTCGAGGCCGCGGGTAAGGCGCTGCGCCATCTCCAGCAGCCAGCGCAGGAAATCCCTCATCGCCGTTCCTCCGCTACCGGTTCCGCTGACGATGCCGGCGACGGTGGTGCCGGTGTCGGGAGCGGCTCGCCCGCCGGCGCCGGAGCGGGGGCGGCGGAGCCGGTGTTGGCCGCCCCTTCGGCCACGCCGCTGGCATCGACGGCCTGCTGCACGTCCGGCATCACCCCGAGCAGCCAGGCATCGAACACCTTGCGCGCGATCGGCGCCGCCGCCGCGCCGCCATAGCCGCCGCCCTCGACCGCGACCGCGATGGCGATGCGCGGGTCCTCGGCCGGGGCGAAGCCGATGAACAACGCGCGGTGGCGCAGATGCATCGGCAGGCTCTTCGGGTTCACCGCGGCGGTGCCCTTGCGGCTGACCACCTGCGCGGTACCGGTCTTGCCGGCCATCAGGTACGGCGCGCCGGCCGCCACCCGCCAGCCGCTGCCGCCCGGCTGCATGGTGCCCATCATGCCTTCGCGCACGGCCTGCAGGTTGCCAGGATTGGGGCTGATCGGCCGCGGTGCGGGCTGCGGCAGCGGCGTCCAGTCATGGTCGAAGCCGACCTTCTGTTCGACCACCAGGTGCGGCCGGCGCAACTGCCCGGAGGCCAGCCCGCCGACGCCGCGCACCAGCTGCAGCGGGGTCACTTTCCACAGGCCCTGGCCGATGCTGGCGTTGACCATGTCGCCGGGATACCAGCGCTCGTTGCGCAGCCGCGCCTTGGCCGCCGGCGACGGCAGGATGCCGCCGATCTCGCCGGCCAGGTCGATGCCAGTGGGCTGGCCGAAGCCGTAGTGGCCGCCCATGTACTGGTCATAGCGCTCCACGCCCATGTCCACGCCGAGCTGGTAGTAGTAGGTGTTCACCGACTGCGAGATCGACTTGCGCAGGTCGGTCCAGCCGTGGCCGCCGCGATTGGCGTCGCCCCAGCCGCGGCTCACGCCCGGCAGGTAGAACATGCCGCGCGAGAGGATCTTGTCCTCGGGCCGGCGCAGGCCGCTGTCGAGCCCGGCCAGGCCCAGGAACGGCTTGACCGTGGAGCCCGGCGCCACGCCGCCCAGCACCAGGCGGTTGAACTGCGGCCGCGAGGGGTTTTCGTTGAGGCGCTTGAAGTCGGCGTGGGAAATGCCGTTGACGAACAGGTTGGGGTCGTACGAAGGCAGGCTGACCATGGCCAGGATCTCGCCGGTGCGCGGGTCGATCGCCACCGCCGACCCTTCCTGCTCGCCGAATGCGGTCACCATCGCCTGCTGCAGGTCGACGTCGATCGACAGCCGCAGGTCGGCGCCCGACTGCGCCGGTACCCGGCCGAGCGTGCGGATCGCCCGGCCCTGCACATTGGTCTCCACCCGCTCGTAGCCGATCCTGCCGCGCAGCCGGTCCTCGTAATAGCGCTCCAGCCCGGACTTGCCGATATGGGTCAGCGCCGCATTGCCCTCGCCCAGCTCCTGCAGGTCCTTGTCGTCGACCCGGCCGACGTAGCCGATGACGTGCGCCAACAGGTCGCCGTAGGGGTAGCGGCGGGTCAGGTACGGCTCCAGCTCCACCCCCGGGTAGCGCCAGCGGTCGACCGCGAAGCGCGCCATTTCCTCGTCGCTGACGCGCAGCTTCAGCGTCACCGGCATGAAGCTGCGCCGCGCCTTACGCGACTGGTTGAAGCGCTCGATGTCCTCGTCGCTCAACGAAAAGATCGCGCGCAGCCCGGCCAGCGTGGCGGCCATGTCCTGGACCTTGTTCGGGGTCACGTCCAGGCGGAACGCCGGCACGTTCTCGGCCAGCAGGCGGCCCTTGCGGTCGTAGATCAAGCCGCGCCCGGGCACCACCGGCCGCGCCTTGATGCGGTTGGCTTCCGAACGGGTGGCGTAGACGTCGTGGTCCAGCACCTGCAGCTTGAAGTACCAGCCGGCCAGCACGCCCAGCCCCAGCAGCACGCCGAGGAAGCCGACCGCCGCACGGCGCCGGAACTGCTCGACCTCGGCCTGCGGGTTCTTGTGCTGGCGCCGCCCGTACATGGCTCAGGGCCCGCGCTTGCCCAGCCGCGCGGCGTCCAGCAGCACGTAGATCGGCAGCCACAGCAGCATGCCCGGCAGCGGCGCCCACCAGTAGCTCCACGGCAGCAGCGGCTCGGCGGTGAACAGGTGCACGGCGGCGCTGATGATGCGGTCGTTGAGCAGCAGCCCGCCGATCGCCAGCGCCTGCTGCGACAGCGGGAAGAAGCGGATGCGCGCACGGAAGCGCTGCAGGATGAAGGCGAACACCACCAGCCGCAGCGCCTGCTCGCCGAGGATCCCGCCGTACAGCAGGTCGGCCAGCAGGCCGATGATGAAGGCAAAGCCCAGCCCGACCCGCTCCGGGGTCTCGATCACCCAGTAGCCCAGCACCAGCGCCAGCCAGTACGGGCGGATGGGCTGCAGCAGTTCCGGCAACGGCACCAGCCCCAGCAGCAGGGCCAGCGCGATGCTGGCGGGCAGTACCCAGCCGCGGTTGCGCAGGCGGCTCATGGCCGGGTCTCCTGTGGAAGCGTGGGCGCGCGGCCGGAGGTCGCGGGGCGGGGCGAAGGCGGGTTGGCGGCGGGCGGGGCGTTTTCCGGTGCCGGCGCCGGCGGGGTCGGGCGCGGCGCATCGGCCGCGCCGCCCTGCGTTGCCGCGGCCGCGGGACGCGGGCCGCTACCCCGGACGTCCCGTTGTCCGGCGCCGGACGCGGGCCGGGCACCGTGTCGCCGCCGCCCGGCGGCTCCAGGCCGCTGGTCACCGGCATGCGCGGGATCTGCGGCACCGAGCGCAGCAGCAACACGTCGCGGCCGCGGTCCAGCTTGGCCGCCGGCTCCAGCGCGCCGACCAGGAAGGCATGGGTATCGTCCGGCCGCAGTTCCACGATCCTGCCCACCGGGAAACCGGCCGGGAAACGCCCGCCCAGCCCGGAGGTGACGATCTCGTCGCCCACCTCGACCCCGGCGCTGAGCGGGATGTCACGCAGTTCGAGGCGGTCGCCGCGGCCATAGGCGATCAGGCGCACGCCGTTGCGCGCGACCGTCACCGGCACCGCGTGGTCGGGGTCGGTCAGCAGCAGCACGGTCGAATGCAGCGGGGTCACCGCGATCACCTGCCCCATCAGGCCACCGGCATCGATCACCGCCTGGCCGATGTGCACGCCTTCGCGGCTGCCGGCGTCCAGCACCAAGCGCTGCTTCACCGGGTCCAGGTCGATGTCCAGGATCGGCGCCAGCTGCACGTCCAGCCCGGCGCGCTCGGCCACGTTCAGCAGCTCGCGCAACTGGGCGTTGTCCAGCGCCGCGGTCTGCAGCCGGGTCAGGCGCGCGTTGGCCAGCAGCAGCTGGTTGCGCAGTTCGCGGTTCTCGGCGACCAACTGGTTGTGGCTGGCGGCGTTGTCGCGCACCGAGGCGCCCAGGCGCCCGGGCAGGCCGGCCAGCGCCCACACCGGCTGCACCGCCACCGCGGCCTGGGTGCGCAGGCGCGACAGCCAGCCGCCCTGGTCGTCCAGCACGATCAGGGTGATCGCCAGGGCCAGGTAGGCCAGCAACCGCAGGGTGCTGCTGGCGTCGCCCTGTCGGGAGGCTACGGGGGGACCGGCATAGGGCGGCACGACGGACTTCAGCTGGAAAAATATGGGAGAAGGATGCGACGACGCCCCGGCGGTGCGATGCCCGGCGCCTGCGCGCCAAGGGCACCGCGCCGCAGAGGCGCGGGCGCGGTAGCGGGCCGGTGCGGCTTATTCCGGCGCAAAGAACTCGTTGCCGTGCATGTCGACCAGCTCCAGCGCGCGGCCACCGCCACGCGCCACGCAGGTCAGCGGGTCGTCGGCCACCTGCACGTGCAGGCCGGTTTCCTCGGAGATCAGCCGGTCCAGGTCGCGCAGCAGGGCGCCACCGCCGGTGAGCACGATGCCGCGCTCGGCGACGTCGGCGCACAGCTCCGGCGGGGTCTGCTCCAGCGCCAGCTTGACCGCCGAGACGATCCCGGACAGCGGTTCGTGCAGGGCCTCGAGCACCTCGTTGGAGCTGATCTTGATCATCTTCGGCACGCCCTCGGCAAGGTTGCGGCCGGAGATTTCCATCTCCTGCACCTCGGCCTGCGGGTAGGCGCAGCCCAGTTCCACCTTGATGCGCTCGGCGGTGGCTTCGCCGATCAGCATGCCGTGGTTGCGGCGCACGTAGTTGGTGATCGACTCGTCGAAGCGGTCGCCGCCGATGCGGACCGAGGCCGAATAGACGATGCCGTTGAGCGAGATCACCGCCACCTCGGTGGTGCCGCCACCGATGTCGATGACCATCGAGCCGCGCGCCTCGGTGACCGGCATGCCGGCGCCGATGGCTGCCGCCATCGGCTCCTCGATCAGGTACACGTCGCGCGCGCCGGCCTCCTCGGCCGATTCCTTGATGGCGCGGCGCTCGACCTGGGTCGAGCCGGCCGGCACGCACACCAGCACGCGCGGGCTCGGGCGCAGCACGCGCGACTTGTGCACCTTCTTGATGAAGTGCTTGAGCATCGCCTCGGTGTAGGTGAAGTCGGCGATGACACCGTCCTTCATCGGGCGGATGGTGGTGATGTGCCCCGGGGTACGGCCGAGCATCTGCTTGGCCTCGGCGCCGACGGCGGCCACCGAGCGGGTACCGCCGATGGCGCGGTCCTGGCGCACGGCCACGACCGACGGCTCGTTCAGCACGATCCCCTGCCCGCGCACGTAGATGAGGGTGTTGGCCGTGCCCAGGTCGATGGACAGGTCATTGGAGAACATGCCGCGGAGCTTCTTGAACATCTGGGGAGTGATCCTGAGGGCGCGTGCCCACGCCGGATGGCGAAAAAATGGGCAGAAAACGAGGTTGGCTAGCCTATCAACCCACCCCGGCACGGGCAAGGAAAATCCATGTCCGTAGCGGGTTTGGAGGCACTCGCCGGGGTTCGCCGGCGACACGTGCTTCTGGTCGCGCGCCGCCGCAGCCGGTACCCTTATGCACTTTGGCGCGCGCCCGCGCCACCCCGCCTGCGCCCGCACGGCGGCGGTTCCCCTTTACCCGTATAGGCCCGTTCGCGATGTCCGCTCTGATCTGTGGTTCCCTTGCCTTCGACACCATCATGGTGTTCCCGGACCAGTTCAAGAACCACATCCTGCCGGACAAGGTGCACATCCTGAACGTGTCCTTCCTGGTGCCGCGCATGCGCCGCGAGTTCGGCGGCTGCGCCGGCAACATCGCCTACAACCTGCACCTGCTCGGCGGCAACCCGATCCCGATGGGCACCGTGGGCTCGGACTTCGGCCCGTACCGCGAGCATTTCGACGCGCTGGGCATCGACCTGAGCCGGGTGCGGGTGATCGAGGAGCTGTTCACCCCGCAGGCGTTCATCACCACCGACCACGACAACAACCAGATCACCGCCTTCCACCCGGGCGCGATGATGCGCTCCTACGAGAACCACGTGAAGGACGTGCCGGGCGTGACCCTGGGCCTGGTCGGCCCCGACGGCCGCGAAGGCATGATCCAGAACGCCATCGAATTCAAGGAGATGGGCGTGCCGTTCATCTTCGACCCGGGCCAGGCCATGCCGCTGTTCAATGGCCCGGAACTGCGCACCTTCATCGAGCAGGCCGACTACGTGGTGGTCAACGACTACGAGTCCAACCTGCTGCAGGAGCGCACCGGCTGGAACGAGAAGGAGATCGTCGGCCGGGTCAAGGCCTACATCACCACCCGCGGCCCCAAGGGCGCGGTGATCCACACCCCGGACAGGAGCTACGACATCCCGCCGGCGCACGAGCGCCGCGTGGTCGACCCGACCGGCTGCGGCGACGCCTTCCGCGCCGGCCTGATCTTCGGCATCCAGAAGGGCTACGACTGGCTGACCATCGGCCGCATGGGCAACCTGATGGGCGCGCTGAAGGTGGAGCACCCGGGCACCCAGAACCAGCGTTTCGACTTCGACGAGTTCAACGAGCAGTTCAAGCAGCAGTTCGGCTACGCGCTCTGACCCGGCCGCCAGGCCACCTGCGGAAACGGCGCCGGAAGGCGCCGTTTTTCGTTGTAGGTGCCGGGCTTGCCCGGCACGGGGCCGTTTACCCGCAAAGTCCCCGTGCGGGGCAAGCCCCGCACCTACGGATCACCTCCGGGCCCGCGTTTTGACCGCGCGGCCGGGACACACCTGCGGAAAGGGCCCCGCTCTTCGTGTAGGTGCCGGGCTTGCCCGGCACGGGGCCGTTACCCGCAAAGCCATCATGCGGGGCAAGCCCCGCAGCTACGGATCACCTCCGGGCCCGCGTTCTGGCCGCGCGGCCGGGACTCATGCGCGCGGTTCGTAGCGGGCGGCCTCATGCTCCAGCCAGGCCGGCAGGTCACGCCTGCGCACGCCGTCGCGCCTGGCCCGCTGCAGGCAATCGAGCATGTAGCGCCGCTTGCCGGCGTCGTCGCCGGCCAGCGACAACGCCAGGTCACGGTCCATCCAGCGCCGGAACAGCAGGTACAACGCCACGTGCAGGGCAATGGCCAGCAGACTGACCACGAGCACGATCGCCAGATCCATCACCGCACCTCCGTCGTTGCTGGCAACACCCTCGCCCCACGCACCTGCGCCAGCTCCTGTTCCAGGGTGAGCTCCCGAGGCCCGCGCCGCAGGTGGCCCGCACGCAGTACGCTGCCGCCGGCCAGGTAGAGCAGGTAGGCCTCCCCGGAGCGCAGTGCGACGTTGCGGAACTCCGCCGACGGCAGGCAGCCGATGGCGTCGAGCCGGTTCGCCGGCGCCACCTGCAGCGCCGCATCCCCCGCCCCCTTGATCCACTGGCGTACATGCACCCGGGCATCGTCCGGAGTGAGCGCCACGACGTCGGCGATCACGATGGCGTCGGCCTCGGCGGCCAGCGCGGCGGCCAACGCCTGTTGCTGTCGCAGGTCCCCGGCCACGAGCCGGCGCTGCATGTCGGCGGGCAGGCTGCCGCAGGCGAACGCCGGCGCCTGCGGCAGCCACAGCAGCGCGATCAGCACGCATGGCCAGTACGCGCGCGGCGCGCCACGGCGTCGCGGCATGCAGCCGGCATCCCTGCGCATGCCGCTCAATCCCAGCCTGCGGGCATCTGGCTGCCATCCAGGCCGCCGGTCTCGAACACCGCGGTGCGGGTGCCGCCGGCCTTCACCGGGAACTCGATGCGCACCACCGTGGCCTTGCGCGCCAGCCGCCACAGGCCGCGGTTGTCGGTGATGAACATGGCGATGGCCTCGTCGGTGTCCGGGCGGTAGGCGGCCATCCGCCGCGGCGCCTGGTCGTCCACCGTCACCGTGACCTGGCAGCTGCCGTAGCAGGCCTTGGCGAAATCGCCGGCCTGCAGCACCAGGTAGGCGTGCCGCTTCCATTCGGGATGGTCGCGGAACACCAGCTGCACCACCTTCGGGCCGCTGCCGTCGACATCGACCCGCTCCTTGCCCTGGATCATCGCCGAGCGCTGCACGCCCTTGCTGCCCACCGATACCTGGTTGTAGCTCCACAGGCCCTGCATGCGGCGCAGCTCGCGCGCGGCCTCGGCCTTTTCCTTCACTTCGGCGAAGCCGGGTTCGATGCGCCGGGCGGCGTCCGAGTCGGGGAACTGGTCGAGCAGCGCGGCGCCATGGACGCGCGCCTTCTCCCATTCGGTGGCGGTCACCGCCGCGTCGTAGAGCCTAGCGATGCCGTCGGCATCGGCCTCGCGCCGGGCACGCTCCTGGGCGGCGGCGGCGGCCTGCTGCTGGCGCTCCGCTTCCGGGTTGCTGCAGGCGGCCAGGGCGACGACGCACAGGGCGCCAAGGATCAGGGGTTTCATCGAGCGACTCCGCGTGGACAGGCGCGGCAATGCCGCGCGGTGGCGCCCACTTTAAACATCCGCTGCCGCGAACCCCAGCCCTGCCGCTGCGGTGCCCGCCCTGGCCCAGACAGAAACGGCGGGCCCGGGGGCCCGCCGTTGTCGGTTCTGCTGCTACACGCCGGTTACGGCTTGGGCGCGGCCTCGGCCTTGGCGATCATGTCGGCCACCGAGGCGGTGGTGATCGGGTGATAGCCCGGCTTGGCCCTGGCGAATACTTCCTTGGCGAAGGCCAGGCCTTCCGGCGTCTTCAGCAGCTCGGCGTAGATCGGCAGGATCAGCTTGCGACGGCCGACCTTCTGGATGAACTCGCCGGCGGCCGGCTGGGCCTGGGTATAACCGCTGCGGATGGCCAGCGGATACCAGCGCATGGCGATCTCGCCGTTCGGGGTGCCGGTGAAGTGGTAGCCCTTGTCCAGCTGCTCGAGCTTGGCCACCGGCACGGTCTTGCCCAGGCCGTCGATGAAGCGCACCCACTCCTGGGTGGTCCACTGGCTGGTCACCTGGTTGCTCGGCAGCTGCTCGCTGCCCAGCCAGGCGATGCGCGCGGTATCGACCACGGCGAAGCCGCGCGAGCGCGCCTTCGGTGCGAACGACGGGATGCCCGGTTCTTCCAGCCACGCGTGCAGTTCGGCGTCGCTCACCGCGGTCGGGTTCTTCGGCAGCAGGTTCTTCTTCAGGTACTCGACGAACTGGTCGGTGTTGGCGCTCTGGAAGGCATGGTCATCGAACCAGCCGCGCAGGAACGGATCGAACACCTCGCGGCCGAAGCGCTGCTCCAGGAACTGCAGGAACCACGCACCCTTGACGTAGGCCACCTGGCTCAGCGCGTCGTCCGGGTCGCGCTCGGTCAGCGGCGGCAGCGCCAGCGCCTGGTCGGCCGGGCTCATGTCCTTCACTTCGTTGAGCAGGTCGGTCTGGTCGATCTCGCGCTCCATCTCGGCCGCCTCCTGGCCGTACAGCGCTTCGGTGATGCGCGCCTGCACGTAGGTGGTGAAGCCTTCGTTGAGCCAGATGTCCTTCCAGCTGGCGTTGGTCACCAGGTTGCCCGACCAGCTGTGCGCCAGCTCATGGGCGACCAGCGAGACCAGCGACTTGTCGCCGACGATCACGGTCGGGGTGGCGAAGGTCAGGCGCGGGTTCTCCATGCCACCGAACGGGAACGACGGCGGCAGCACCAGCATGTCGTAGCGGCCCCAGCGGTATTCGCCGTACAGCTTCTCGGCGGCACCGATCATCTTCTCGGTGTCCTCGAACTCCTTGGCCGCCTTGTTGACCATGGCCGGCTCGGCCCACACGCCCGAGCGCGGCGAGATCGGCTCGAACACCAGGTCGCCGGCGGCGATGGCCAGCAGGTAGGACGGGATCGGCTGCGGCATCTTGAAGGTGTAGTCGCCGTCACGGGCCGCCTTCGGGTCGTTGTCGGCGCTCATCAGCACCATCACGTCCGGGCGGCTGGCCACGTGCGCGCTGTAGGTGAAGCGCACGCTCGGGTGTCCTGCAGCGGCACCCACGAGCGCGCGTGGATGGCCTGCGACTGGCTGAACATGAAGGGCAGCTTCTTGCCCTCGGTCATCGACGGCTCCAGCCACTGCAGGCCCGAGGCGGTCGGCGCGGTGTGGTAGGTGATGCGCACGCTGGCCGGCTGCTCCGGGGCCTGGATGGTCAGCTTGCTGCCGAACACCTTGTCCGCCGGCGCCAGCTCGAACTGCAGCGGCGTGGCGGCGCCGTCGGCGGCCAGCGCCTCGACCTTGGCGATGCTCAGTTCGCGGGTGTCCAGCACCAGCTGCCTGGCGGCCTTGTCCTTCCACTCCAGCGCATAGGTGGCGGTGCCGCCGATCTGCTTCTGCTCGAAATCGACCTTCAGGTCCAGCGCCAGGTCCTTGATGACGACCTTGTCCGGCTCGGCGTAGGAGCTTTCATCGTGGCTGCGGCTGACGGTGTTCACGGCGGCGGCGGGCTTCTCGGCGACGGGGCGGCGACGGGGGCGGCGGGGTCCTTGGCGCAGCCGGCGGCGAGCGCGACGGCCAGGGGCAGCATCAGGAAGGGTGAACGCATGGGATTCCTAGGGAGCTGAGGAGTGAGTGGAGAGGAGTGAGAAGTGAGAGAAGGCAGAAGCAGGAGCGCGGGCAAATCCGCTGTCTCTTGCTACTCACTCCTCTTCACTCACTCCTAGATCTTGTAGCCGGAGTGGATGGCGACGATGCCGCCGCTGAGGTTCTTGTAATGGCAGCGCGCGAAGCCGGCCTCGGCCATCATCGCCTTGAGTTCTTCCTGCGGCGGATGCTTGCGGATGCTCTCGGCCAGGTACTGGTAGCTGTCGCCGTCGCCGCGCGCGAACAGCTTGCCCAGCCGCGGCAGCACCTTGAACGAGTGGAAGTCGTAGATCGGCTTGAACCAGTCGGCGGTGACTTCGGAGAACTCCAGCACGCGCGCCTGGCCGCCGACCTTGAGCACGCGGTACATCTCGCGCAGCGCGGCGTCCTTGTCGGTGACGTTGCGCAGGCCGAAGGAAATGGTCACCAGGTCGAAGCTCTGGTCCGGGAATGGCAACGCCTCGGCGTTGAGCTGCACCCACTCGAAGCCGGACACGTGGCCGCGGTTGGTCAGGCGGTCGCGGCCCACCGACAGCATGCCGGCATTGATGTCGCCCAGCACCACGCTGCCCTCGGCGCCGAGCCGCTCCTTGAGCAGCACGGCGATGTCGCCGGTGCCGCCGGCCAGGTCGAGCACGCGGTCGCCCGGCTTCACCTGGGCGGTGGCCACGAAGTAGCGCTTCCACAACCGATGGATGCCCAGGCTCATCAGGTCGTTCATCAGGTCGTAGTTGTCGGCCACCGACGTGAACACCTGGCCGACAAGCTTCTGCTTGTCCTTGGCCGGCACGTCGCGGAAGCCGAAGTGGGTGGTGCCGCTCTTGTAGGGGGATTCGCTCATGCGGCCGATTATCGCACTCCCGCGGCGGCGGCGCGGCGGGCCCCGGGAAGGCGCCGTTATCATGGCCGGCCACCCGACGGATCCCTGCCCCGATGATCGCCACGCCCGACTACCGCGCCCTGCTCGACACCGCCATCGCCGAGGCCCGCCAGGGCCTGGCCGAGGGCGGCATCCCGATCGGCGCGGCGCTGTACCACAACGACGGCCGCCTGCTCGGCTGCGGCCACAACCGCCGGGTGCAGGAGGGCGACCCCTCCATCCACGGCGAAACCGACGCCTTCCGCAAGGCCGGCCGCCAGCGCGGCTACCGCGACACCATCATGGTCACCACCCTGGCCCCGTGCTGGTACTGCTCCGGGCTGGTGCGCCAGTTCAACATCGGCACCGTGGTGGTCGGCGAATCGGTCACCTTCGCCGGCGGCATCGACTGGCTGCGCGAGAACGGGGTCAGGGTCATCGACCTGAACGATGCCGGCTGCATCGCGATGATGCGCGACTTCATCGCCGACAACCCCGAGGTCTGGAACGAGGATATCGGCGAGTAAGGTGCCGCAGCGCCCGCGCAGGACCGCGGCCGCGCCGCGGGCGGCTGCTCCGTTCGGCCGCCATCGCGCCGGGTGTGACGCAGTCCACATCCAGGCAGTTCCGCCATCGCACCGCCACCCCGGTGTCGTCGACACCGGCTATGCTCGGTCGTGCAGGGGGCACTGCCATCAAGGTGACGCGATGCATCTTCCGCCCGTACACGGACGCCATCGGGAATCGCTGCGCCAGGCCGGCGAACGCCTGCGCGCCCACTATGCCCGCCATCGCCGCTCCGCCGCCTTCTGGGACGCCTACCAGCAGATCCAGAACGAGCTGGCCGCCGCCTTCCCCGAGCACCGCGCCGAGCTATGCAACCGCATGGCCACCTTCGCCCAGCGCCTGGGGGCGGTGGAGGAAGCGCAGCTGGTGGATGCGGCGGTCCACCCGGACTGACCCCCAGGGCGCATGACGACGCCGCCGGGGCATGCCCCGGCGGCGCCATGCCGGCGCGGCGACCAGCGCCGCGCAGCGGTCAGGCCTGCGGCGGTTCCCCGTTCGCGGCCAGGCGGCGGCGATTGAACAGACGCTGCACCACCACGAAGAACAGCGGGATGAAGAACAGGCCAAGCACGGTGCCGGCGATCATGCCGCCCAGCACGCCGGTGCCGATGGCGCGCTGCGCGCCGGAACCGGCGCCCGAAGCGATGGCCAGCGGCAGCACGCCCAGGCCGAACGCCAGCGAGGTCATCACGATCGGGCGCAGGCGGTCGCGTACCGCATGCATCGTCGCCTCGATCACGCCCGCGCCCTTCTCCAGGTGCTCCTTGGCGAACTCGACGATCAGGATCGCGTTCTTCGAGGTCAGGCCCACCGTGGTCAGCATCGCCACCTGGAAGTAGACGTCGCGCTCCATGCCGCGGAAGGTGTTGGCCAGCACCGCGCCGAGGATGCCCAGCGGCGCCACCAGCAGCACCGCGGTCGGCACGCTCCAGCTCTCGTACAGCGCGGCCAGGCACAGGAACACGATCAGCAGCGACAGGGTGTACAGCAGCGGCGTCTGCGCACCGGCCTCGCGCTCCTGGTAGGACACCGCGGTCCACTCGATGCTGAAGCCCGGCGGCAGCTGGCTGGCCAGCTTCTCCACTTCGGCCATGGCGTCGCCCGAGGCCACGCCCGGCGCGGCCTCACCCTGGATTTCCAGCGCGGACACGCCGTTGTAGCGCTCCAGCCGCGGCGAACCGTAGTCCCAACGCTGGCTGGCGAAGGCCGAGAACGGCACCATCTGCCCGGCGCTGTTCTTCACCGTCCACAGGTTGAAGTCCTCCGGGTTCATGCGGAAGCCGTCGTCGGCCTGCATGTACACGCGCTTGACCCGGCCGCGGTCGATGAAATCGTCGACGTAGCTCGAGCCCCACGCGGTGGCCAGGGTGCTGTTGATCGCATCCAGCGACAGCCCGTGGGCGCCGGCCTTGGCCACGTCGATGTCCAGCCGCAGCTGCGGGGTATCGTCCAGGCCGTTGGGGCGGACGTTGGCCAGCTTGCTGCTCCTGGCGGCCATGCCCAGCAGCTGGTTGCGCGCATTGACCAGCGCCTCATGGCCCTGCCCGGTGTTGTCCTTCAGGAAGAAGGTGTAGCCCGAGGCGGTACCCAGCTCCGGCATCGCCGGCGGCGGGAAGGCAAAGATGAAGGCGTCCTTGATCTGCCCCAGCGCGGCCATCGCGCGCCCGGTGACCGGGCCCACGCCCTGGTCGGCGGTGCGCTCGTCCCAGTCCTTGAGCTTGACGAACGCCATGCCCGAGTTCTGGCCCATGCCGGAGAAGCTGAAGCCCTGCACCGAGAACACCGATTCCACCGCGTCCTTCTCGTTCTGCAGGAAGTGGTCCTCCAGCTTGTAGATCGACTCCAGCGTGCGCTCCTGGGTGGCGCCCACCGGCGCCTGCACCAGCGCCATCAGGATGCCCTGGTCCTCGTTGGGCAGGAACGAGCTGGGCAGGCGCATGAACAACACCGCCATGGCCACCGCCAGCGCCGCGAACACCGCCATGAACCGCCACGGCCGCGCCAGGATCCCGCGCACGCCGCGCTGGTAGGTCGCGCTGGTGCGGTCGAAGCCATTGTTGAAGCCGTTGAAGAAGCGCCCGGCCAGGCCGCGGTGGGCGACATGGTGCTCGCCCTTCTTCAGCGGCTTGAGCATGGTCGCGCACAGCGCCGGGGTCAGCACGATCGCCACCAGCACCGACAGCGCCATCGCCGAGACGATGGTCGCCGAGAACTGGCGGTAGATCACGCCGGTGGAGCCGCTCATGAACGCCATCGGCACGAACACCGCCGACAGCACCAGGCCGATGCCGACCAGCGCGCCGGTGATCTGCCCCATCGACTTGCGCGTGGCCTCCAGCGGCGACAGCCCTTCCTCGGACATGATGCGCTCGACGTTCTCCACCACCACGATGGCGTCGTCCACCAGCAGGCCGATCGCCAGCACCATGGCGAACATGGTCAGCATGTTGATCGAGAAGCCCAGCGCGGCGAGGATGCCGAACGTGCCCAGCAGCACCACCGGCACCGCGATCGTCGGGATCAGCGTGGCGCGGAAGTTCTGCAGGAACAGGTACATGACCAGGAACACCAGCACGATCGCCTCGAGCAGGGTCTTGACCACGCCCTTGATCGACACCTTCACGAACGGCGTGGTGTCGTACGGGATCACCGCCTTGAGCCCGTGCGGGAAATTGGCCGCCAGCTCGTCCAGGGTCTTGCGCACGCCTTCGGCGGTGTCCAGCGCGTTGGCGCCGGTGGCCAGGGTGACGGCCAGGCCGGAGGCCGGCTTGCCGTTGTAGCGGGTCACGAAGTCGTAGGTTTCCGCGCCCAGCTCCACCCGCGCCACGTCGCCCAGCCGCAGCGTCGAGCCGTCGGCCTCGGTGCGCAGCACGATGTCGCGGAACTGCTGCGGGGTCTGCAGCCGGTCCTGCGCGTTGATGGTGGCGTTGAGCTGCTGGCCCTTCACCGCCGGCGCGCCGCCCAGCTGGCCCACGGCCACCTGCGCGTTCTGCGCGCGTACCGCCGCGCTCACCTCGTCCACCGAGACCCGGTAGGTCTGCAGCTTGTTCGGGTCCAGCCAGATGCGCATGGCGTACTTGCCGCCGAACACCTCGATCGAGCCCACGCCCGGCACCCGGCTGAGCGGGTCCAGAACGTTGGAGCCGACGTAATCGGAGATGTCGTGCTCGTCCATGCTGCCGTCCTCGGACACGAAGCCGACGACGTTGAGGAAGCCCGAGCTGGACTTGGCGACGTTGATGCCCTGGCGCTGCACTTCCTGCGGCAGCAGCGGCATCGCCAGCTGCAGCTTGTTCTGCACCTGCACCTGGGCGATGTCCGGGTTGGTGCCGCTCTCGAAGGTCAGGGTGATGCTGGCCTGGCCGTTGGAAGAGCTGTTCGACGAGAAGTAGATCAGCCCGTCCAGGCCCTTCATGTTCTGCTCGATGATCTGCGTCACCGAGTCCTCGACCACCTTGGCCGACGCACCCGGGTAACTGGCCGAGATCGATACCGCCGGCGGCGCGACCTCCGGGTACATCGAGACCGGCAGCTTGAGCATCGCCAGCGCGCCGGCGAGCATGATGATGATGGCGATGACCCACGCGAAGATGGGCCGATCAATGAAGAAGCGAGCCATGGATGTCTCCGCTTACTGCTGGGCGGCCGGCGCGGCGGGCGCCGCGGGCTTGGCGGGCTCGGCACCCTTCTCGGTGGCCTGCACCGGCATGCCCGGGCCGATCTTCTGCAGGCCCTCGACGATGACCTTGTCGCCGGCCTTCAGGCCGTCCTCGACCAGCCACTTGTCGCCGATGGCACGGCTGACGGTGACCGCGCGCTGGGCGACCTTGCCCTCGCCATCGACCACCATCGCGCTCGCATTGCCCTTGGGGTCGCGGGTGATGCCCTGCATCGGCACCAGCAGCGCGTCCTGGCGCACGCCGCTGCCCAGCACCGCGCGCACGAACATGCCCGGCATCAGCACCTGCTCGGGATTGTCCACCCGCACCCGCAGGCCATAGCTGCCGGTGCTGGGGTCGACACTGACCTCGGAGAACTCCAGCGTGCCCTTGTGCGCGTACGTGCTGCCGTCTTCCAGCACGATGTCCACCGGCAGCCCGGTCGCGCCCTGCAGGCGCCCGGCGGCCAGCTCGCGGCGCAGCTGCAGCAGCTCGGCCGAGGACTGGCTGACGTCGATGTAGATCGGGTCCAGCTGGTTGATGGTGGCCAGCGCTTCGGCCTGGCCGGCACTGACCAGCGCGCCCTGGGTGACGCTGGACTTGCCGATCTGGCCGCTGATCGGCGCGGTGATGCGGGCATAGCCCAGGGTGACGTTGGCCGCGTCCAGCGCGGCGCGGGCGGCACCGACGTCGGCCTCGGCCTGCTTCCAGGCGGCCTGCGCGTTCTCGTCGTCCTGCACGCTGATCACCCGGCTCTTGACCAGCTCGGTACTGCGCCGCGCGGCCAGCCGCGCGGCGTTGGCGCTGGCTTCGGCGCGCGCCAGCTGCGCCCGCGCGCTGTTGGCCTGGGCACGGTAGGCGGCGTCGTCGAGCTGGTACAGCGGCTGGCCCTGCTTGACCACGCTGCCCTCGGTGAACAGGCGCCGGGCGACGATGCCGCTGACCTGCGGCCGCACTTCGGCCACCTGGTAGCCGGTGGCCCGGCCGACCAGTTCGCGGGTCAGGGTGACCGGCTCGGCCTTCAGGGTGACGACGGTGACCTGCCCGGGGCCACCACCCTGCTGCGGCGGCTGCCCGCCACAGGCGGCCAGTGCGCCGGCGACCAGCAGCGACAGGAGGACGGGGCGGAGAATCGATCGACTCATGGCGGGGAAACTCGGCAGTAAGGAAGGAAGCCATGCGACCGGGCCGGCCCGCCCTGGACGGCGGCCACCCGCGGCGGCGCACAGGAAGGGCCTGCGCACGTTACCGCGATCGAATGACGGCAAAAGAGCGCGGAAGAATACATACATGCATGTCTGTTTGTAAATTGGTAGAATTCAGACATGTTTCATGTCAGTTGTGTGCAACGGCACTGCGATGGCGCGTAAGAGCAAAGAGGACGCACAGGCGACCCGCGAGGGCATCCTCGACGCGGCGATCGCCTGTTTCCACGAACACGGGGTGGTCGGCACCACGCTGGCGATGATCGCCACCCGCGCCGGCTATACCCGCGGCGCGGTGTACTGGCATTTCCGGAACAAGACCGAAGTGCTGGAGGCGATGATCGAGCGCGACCGCATGCCGTTCGTGCAGCGCCTGCAGCGCACCTACGCGCCGCAGCGGCAGACGCCGATCCTGGACCTGCGCGAGGTCATCCGCGTTTCGCTCGCCGAACTGGCCGGCGACCCGCGGCAACGCAGCCTGATGGAGATCCTGCTGCGCAGCGAGCAGTCCAGCGAAAGCCTGAGCATCCAGGCGATGCAGCGCCAGAACTCGCAGGAGGAGCTGGACATGGTCACCCGCACCCTGGAGCGCGCGCGCGAACTGGGGCAGCTGCGCCCCGGGGTCGACGCGGCCACCGCCAGCCGCATGCTGCACATCAGCCTGACCGGCGCGCTGTACAACGCCATGGCGCAGCCGGAAGAGTACGACCTGGAGCGCGACGGGCTGATGGTGATGGACGTGGTGCTGCAGGCCTACGTCCGCGAGGGGGTGTTCCAGCCGGGCGTGTTTCCGGCGCACGACGACAGCGCGGGCTGGGATGCCTGACGCCCCGCCCTGGCGGCGCCCGGAACGACGACGGCGCCCACAGGGGGCGCCGTCATCGCACAGGCGATGGGGTTACAGGATGTAGCGGCTCAGGTCCGGGTCCTGCACCAGTTCGCCCAGGTGCCGGTCGACGTAAGCGGTGTCGATGGCCAGGGTTTCACCGTCGCGGTCCGGCGCCTCGTAGCTGAGCGTGTCCAGCAGCCGTTCCAGCACCGTGTGCAGGCGGCGGGCACCGATGTTCTCCTGCCGCTCGTTGACCTGGAACGCGATCTCGGCCAGGCGCTCGATGGCGTCGGCGGTGAAGCTCACCTTGACCCCCTCGGTGGCCAGCAGTGCTTCGTACTGCTTGGTCAGCGCCGCCTTCGGCTCGGTAAGGATGCGCACGAAGTCGTTCTTGCTGAGCGCGCCCAGCTCGACGCGGATCGGGAAGCGCCCCTGCAGCTCCGGGATCAGGTCGCTGGGCTTGGCCAGGTGGAACGCGCCGGAAGCGATGAACAGGATGTGGTCGGTCTTGACCGTGCCGTACTTGGTGGACACGTTGGAGCCTTCCACCAGCGGCAACAGATCGCGCTGCACGCCTTCGCGCGAAACATCGCCCCCACCCACGTTGTCGCCACGCTTGGCGACCTTGTCGATCTCGTCGATGAACACGATGCCGTGCTGCTCGCAGGCCTCGATCGCGGCCGTGCGGATGTCGTCCTCGTTGACCAGCTTGCCGGCCTCCTCTTCGACCAGCAGCGGGCGTGCGGCCTTGATCGTCAGCGTGCGCTTGTTCGACTTGGCGCCGCCCAGATTGGCGAACATCGAACGCAGCTGCTGGCCCATTTCCTCCATGCCCGGCGGGGTCATGATGTCCATGCTCACGTTGGCGGACATCTCCAGCTCGATCTCGCGCTCGTCCAGCTCGCCGTTGCGCAGCATGCGCCGGAACTTGATGCGGGTCTCGCTGTCGGCCGCCGACGGCTCGTTGCGCGCGGCCTCCGCATCGAAGCCGATGCCGACGCTGCGCCGTGGCAGCAGCGCGTCAAGGATGCGGTCCTCGGCCTTCTCCTCGGCCTGGGTGCGCACCCGCACCTTGGCCTGCTCGCGGTACAGCTTGACCGCGGTGTCGGCCAGGTCGCGGATGATCTGCTCCACGTCCTTGCCGACGTAACCGACTTCGGTGAAGCGGGTCGCCTCGACCTTGACGAACGGCGCATTGGCCAGCGTCGCCAGGCGCCGCGCGATCTCGGTCTTGCCGACGCCGGTGGGGCCGATCATCAGGATGTTCTTGGGCATCACCTCGTTGCGCAGCTCGGCCGGCAGCTGCATGCGCCGCCAGCGGTTGCGCAGGGCAATGGCGACCGCGCGCTTGGCGTCGTGCTGGCCGACGATGTGCCGGTCCAGCTCCTGCACGATCTCGCGCGGGGTCATGGTGGCGGAGGAAACTTCGATCTTGTGGTTCATGGCTTTACCTGGGAAACGATGGCGCCGGGGGTGGCGGAAGTCGCGGGCTGCACGGAACGCCGGAACCGATGAGCGCGGGGATGCCGCGCATCGGCCCCACCGGCTTCATGGGTGCATGCGGCACGTGCCTCAGAGTTCTTCGACCACCACGTTGGTATTGGTATAGATGCAGATGCCGCCGGCGATGTTGATCGCCTCGGTGGCCACCGCGCGCGCGTCCATCTGGGTATGCGCCAGCAGCGCGCGCGCCGCGCTCAGGGCGTAGGAGCCGCCGGAGCCGATGGCGATGATGCCGTCTTCCGGTTCGATCACGTCGCCGGTGCCGCTGATGATCAGCGAGGTTTCCCGGTCGGCCACGGCCAGCAGCGCCTCGAGCTTGCCCAGGCGGCGTTCGGTGCGCCAGTCCTTGGCCAGTTCCACCGCCGCGCGGGTCAGCTGGCCGTGCTTCTCCAGCTTGGCCTCGAACAGCTCGAACAGGGTGAAGGCGTCGGCGGCGGCACCGGCGAAGCCGGCCAGCACCTGGCCGTCGCGGCCGAGCCGGCGCACCTTGCGCGCATTGCCTTTCATCACCGTATGGCCCAGCGTGACCTGGCCATCGCCGGCGATCGCCACGTGCTCGCCGCGACGCACGCAGCAGATGGTGGTGGCGTGGAAAACATTCGGGTTCTGGCTGGGATCCATTGGGGCCTCCGGGGTGTCCCGGCAACAATGGGGGCAGTGGCCGACGGTTCAAGCAGCCGCCCGCGGGCAGCACAGCTTGATTCAGGTCAAGTGGCGGCCGCTGCGGCCCCACCATCATGGCAGCGTGGCCCGGCCACCCGAGGAACACCGTGATTCCCTACCCGCTGCTGCTCACCGCGCACCTGTTCGCCGCACTGATGTTCGTCGGCGCGGTGTTCTTCGAGGTGCTGATCCTCGGCAGCGCCCTGGCCCAGGTATCGGCGGCGACCCGGCAGCGCATCGAGGCGGCCATCGCCCGCCGCGCGCGCCGGGTGATGCCGTGGGTACTGGCGGTGCTGTACGCCAGTGGCCTGGGCATGTCCTGGCATTACCGCATGGCGCTGGCGCAGCCGCTGGCCAGCCGTTTCGCGTTGCTGCTCACGCTGAAGATCGCACTGGCGCTGAGCGTGCTCGGCCACTTCGCCGTGGCGATGGCCACGCGCGGCGACGGTCCGCGCATCGAACGCCGCTTCCGGCGCATCCACCTCAGCGTGTTCTGCCACATGCTCGGCATCGTGCTGCTGGCCAAGGCGATGTTCCATCTCAGCTGAGTGCGCGGATCCGCGCCGGCACGCCGGGCATGGCACAGGTAGCCGCCATGCCGGACGCTGTGCAGGTGCGCCTGCGCGATGCCCGGATGGTCCAGCTGGCTGCCCAGCCACGCCCCCACCTGCACGCCCTCCCTCACCTCGGCGGCCACCCGGCAACCGGCGGGGTCGCAGGCGCGCACCGACAACAGCCGGTGCGCGACATACGGCGGCACCTCGTTGGCCGCCAACCGCGCCGGCATCGCGCCGCGGCGGATGAACACCGGCCCGCCGGCGCGGTATGGCGACGCCGCGGGCGGGTGCCAGTACGGCACCAGCAGCAATTCCTCGCCGGCCGCGGCATCGCGCAGGCTGACGCGACAGGGGAAGCCGCGCGCGCTGTCGGCGATGCGGCGCACGGCATAGCGCGCCGCCAGCCCGGCGTCATCGGGATCGAACAGGGGCTGCAGCGATGCGGGATCGATGCCGGACAGCACGGAGGCGGCCATGGCGCTCAACGGGAAGCGGGACAGGCATGCAGGATGCCGCCGCGATGGCACGCCGGCCGGCCATCTCCAGACGCGGGATTGCGTCCGTGCGGAAGCGCTGCTCAGTCCGACGGAGAGCTGCGCCGCTTGGCGCGCGGATGCGTCGCGTCGTAGACCTTGGCCAGGTGCTGGAAATCCAGGTGGGTGTAGATCTGGGTGGTGGCGATGTCAGCATGGCCAAGCAGTTCCTGCACGCCGCGCAGGTCGCCGGACGACTCCAGGATGTGGCTGGCGAAGCTGTGCCGCAGCATGTGCGGATGCACGTGCTTGAACAGCCCCTGGCGCTGCGCCAGCTGCTTGATCCGGATCTGCACCGCGCGCTGGCTGATCGCGCCGCCACCGCGGCCGGGGAACACCGGGCCGTCGTTGCCGCCGCCACTGTCCTTGCGCCACGCCAGCAGTGCCGCCAGCGCGTGCGAGCCGACCGGCACGGTGCGCTCGCGGTTGCCCTTGCCGTGCACCAGCACCATCGCGCTGGCCAGGTCGATATCGCGCCAGCGCAGCGCGCACAGCTCGCTCAGGCGCAGGCCCGAGGAATAGAACAGTTCCAGCAGCGCGCGGTCGCGCAGGCCCAGCGGCGCGTCGGTCGGCAGCTCGACCAGGCGCACCGCCTCGTCGGCATCGAGCACCTGCGGCAGCTTGCGCGGCGCCCTGGGCGCGCGCAGCCCGGCCGCCGGGCTGCTGCCGATCGCGCCGCGCTTGAGCAGCCAGGCGTAGAAGCTGCGGATCGCCGACAGGCGCCGCTGCAGGCTGCGCGGCGACAGGCCGCGGCGGTGCCCGGCGGCGATGAATGCGCGCAGCTGGTCGGTTGCCAGCGCCAGCGGTTCGCCGGCCCCCTGCGCATCGCACCACTGCGCCAGCGCCGCGAGGTCGCGCCGGTACGCATCGAGGGTGTGCGCGGACATGCGCCGCTCGACCTGCAGGTAGGACAGGAAAGCTTCGACGGCGTCCATCGCCGCGGCCACCTCAGCCGGCGCGGAACCGCTGCAGCGCCACCACCAGCGATTCGCCCATCATGCGCAGGAACAGCGTGCCCATGCCGGGATAGAAGCGGTTGGGGTCGTGGCTGCCGACGGCGATCAGGCCGACGCCCGGCAGCGGCAGCAGCGCGGTGGACATCACCTCGCCGACCCGCTCGCCATACAGCACTTCGTTCTTCTCCGGCTGCAGGCGGCCGCAGATCGGCTCGCCATCCTGCAGGCAGTCGTGGAACGGCGCCAGCCGCGCGTCGCCGGCGGCGATGACCTGCAGCCATGGCGCCTGTTCCAGTTCCGCCACCGGCTGCAGGCTGACGATGCGCACCAGGTCGCCGGCGAAGTCCTCCTCCAGCGACGCGGCCATCGCGCGCAGGGTGTCGGCGGCGCTGCCTTGGCGCATCAGCGCCAGGGTCAGCTGGTGGGTGCGCACCGCCAGGCGCTCGTTGACCTGCGCGTTGGTGCCCAGCTCGACCAGCCGCCGCGACAACTCGCGGTTCTTGTCGCGCAGCACTTCCAGCTGGTAGCTGGCCAGCGACGCGGTCGGGCCGTCGTCGCGCGGCACCACCAGGGTCAGCGCCAGGTCGGGGAACTGCTTGAGGAAGGTTGGATGACGCCGCAGCCAGGCCGCGACTTCATGCGCGCCGATCTTCTCCAGGGTTTCGTTCATCCCATCCACTCTCCATCGAATACGAAGGCCGCCGGGCCGGACATCACGATCTGCGCGTCATCGGCCGGCCACTGGATGCGCAGGTCACCGCCGGGCAGCGACACCACGGCATCGCGCGCCAGCCGGCCGCGCTGCATCAGCACCACCGCCGCGGCGCAGGCGCCGCTGCCACAGGCCAGGGTCTCGCCGACGCCGCGCTCGAACACCCGCAGGCGGATATGCCCGCGGTCCAGCACCTGGGCGAAGCCGACGTTCACCGACTCCGGGAACGAGGCATGCTGCTGCAGCAGCGGACCGATCCGCTCCACCGGTGCGGCGTCGATCAGGCCCACTTCCAGCACCGCGTGCGGGTTGCCCATCGACACCGCGCCGAAGCGCACGTTCTCGCCCTGCAGCGGCACCACGTATTCCTCGCGCGCGCGCGGGAAACCGATCAGCGGAATCGACGCCGGCGCGAACTCGGGCCGGCCCATCGCCACCGCGTAATGCCCGGCGTCCAGCCGCTGCACGACATGCGTGCGCAGCGGGCTGTCGATCAGGAATTCCTCCCCCTGCGCCGCGCCGTCGCGTACCAGCCAGGCGCCCACGCAGCGCGCGCCGTTGCCGCACTGCTGGGAGGTGGAGCCGTCGGAGTTCCAGATCCGGTATGAGGCCACCGAGCCGGCGGCGCGCGGCGGCTCGATGGTCAGGATCTGGTCGCAGCCGACGCCACGGTGGCGGTCGGCCAGGCGCGCGGCCAGCCCGGCATCGGGCGGTGGGGTGCCGTCACGCAGGTCCAGCACCACGAAATCGTTGCCGGCACCGTGCATCTTGCTGAAACGCAGGCGCGGCGTGGCCGCCCTATTCATGATCGTGGCCGTCGGCCTTCGCGTCCTGTGCGGGGCCGTCGGCCGGCGGCTGCGGGGCGGGCTTCACTTCCTGCTCTTCCACCGGCACCGGCTTCTGCGGCATCACCAGCGGCCCCTTGTTGCCGCAGGCGGTGAGGACCAGCAGCGCACAGGCGGCTGCAACGAGCATCGGAAGGCGGGACGTCTTGTTCATGGCCCGAGTATATCCACTCGGCGGTCAACACAGCCGCGCGCCCACGCACCCGGGCTCACTCCGCCGGCGGCAGCGGGCGCGTCCACAGCCAGGTGCAGACGCAGGCCATGCTGCCGATCGATATCGCCTTCACCCAGGCCAGCGGCACGCACCACAACATGATCAACGCGCAGGCCAGCATGGTGAGGGTGGCCATCCATTTGCCCCTGCGGCTGACCGCGCCGTGCGCCTGCCAGTCGGCGATGGCCTTGCCGAAGCGCGGATGCGACAGCAGCCAGCGGTGCAGCCGGGCGGAGCCGCGCGAGGCGGCCCAGGCCGCGATCAGCACGAACACCGTGGTCGGCAACCCCGGCACGAAGATGCCGACGATGCCCACCCCGAGGCTGGCATAGGCCAGCAGCCACCACGCCCAGCGCAGGCGTGGCGGGCGCGGTCCGCGCGGGGTGGGCGGCTCCGGCACGTACGCCGCTGCCGTCAGTGCGCCACGTCCAGCTGCGACAGCACGAACGCGTAGGCCTCGGCCAGCTCGTGGTAGCGCTGGAAGCGGCCGGACTTGCCGCCATGGCCGGCTTCCATGTTGGTGCGGAACACGATGGGATGGGTGCCGGTGTTGACGTCGCGCAGGCGCGCCACCCATTTGGCCGGCTCCCAGTACTGCACCTGCGAATCCCACAGCCCGGTACCGACGAACAGCGCCGGATAGGCCTGCGCCCGCACGTTGTCATAGGGCGAGTAGCCGAGCATGTAGTCGTAATACGGCTTCTGCTCGGGGTTGCCCCACTCGTCATACTCGTTGGTGGTCAGCGGGATGCTGGCGTCGAGCATGGTCGTGACCACGTCCACGAACGGCACCTGCGCCACCATCACCCGGTAGTCAGCCGGCGCCTGGTTGGCGACCGCGCCCATCAGCAGGCCGCCGGCGCTGCCGCCGGCCGCGGCCACCCGGTCCTTCGCCGCGTAGCCCTGCGCCACCAGCGCGCGGGTGACGTCGATGAAGTCGTTGAAGGTGTTCTGCTTGCGCAGCAGCTTGCCGTCCTCGTACCAGTGGCGGCCCATTTCCTCGCCACCGCGGATGTGGGCGATGGCATAGACCACGCCGCGGTCCAGCAGGCTGACCACGCTCTGGTTGAAATGCGGATCCATCGACATGCCGTAGCTGCCATAGGCGTACTGGTACAGCGCGGCGGTGCCGTCCTTGCGGAAGCCCTTGCGGTAGACCAGCGACACCGGCACCCGGGCGCCGTCGCGCGCGGTCACCCACACCCGCTCGGTCTGGTACAGCGACGGGTCGTAGCCGATCACCGGCTGCTGCTTGAGCTGGCGCCGCTCGCCGGTCTTCACGTTCAGTTCGTAGGTGGTGGCCGGCGTGGTCAGCGAGGTGTAGCTGTAGCGCAGCCAGTCGGTGTCCGGCTCGGCGTTGACCGACAGGCCCATCGAATACGCCGGCTCGTCGGCCCTGACCAGTTCGCTGCGGCCGTCGGCGAACAGCAGGCGCACCCGCTCCAGCGCCTCGGCGCGTTCGGCGATGGCGGTGAAGCCGTCGAACAGCTCGAAGCCTTCCACCAGCACCTGCGGGTCGTGCTTCACCCAGTCGCGCCATTGCGCGCGCGAGGTGGCGCCGTCCGCCGCGGTGACCAGCTTGAAGTTCTTGGCGCCGTCGGCATTGGTCCGGATCACCCAGCGGCCGTCGAAATGGTCGGCGTCGTACTCCACGTCGCGCTCGCGCGGCGCCAGCACGGTGAACACCGCCGGGTCGGCGGCCGGCGCGTAGCGCAGCTCGGAGGACACGGTGCTGTCCACGCCGATGGTGATGTAGCGGTCGTCGCGGGTGCGGCCCACGCCCATGTAGAAGCTGTCGTCGTCTTCCTCGTAGACCAGCGCGTCGCTGCTGGCCGGGGTGCCGAGCACGTGCTTCTTCACGCGCACCGTGAGCAGGGTCTCCGGGTCGTTCTCGACGTAGAACAGGGTGCGGTTGTCGTCGGCCCACACCACGTTCGGCGACACCCCGTGGATCACGTCCGGCAGCAGCTGCCCGGTGGCAAGGTCCTTGAACCGGATCACGTACTGGCGGCGGCCGACGTCATCCTCGGCCCAGGCCAGCAGGCGGTTGTCCTGGCTGACTTCCATGTCGTCGACGGCGAAGTAGCCCTTGCCCTCGGCCATGGCGTTCAGGTCCAGCAGCACTTCTTCCGGCGCCTGCATGTCGCCCTTGCGGCGGGCGTGGACCGGGTAGTCCTTGCCGGTCTCGTAGCGGGTGTAATACCAGTAGCCGCGCTCGCGGTACGGCACGCTGGCGTCGTCCTGCTTGATGCGGCCGACGATCTCGGCGTAGAGCGCGTCCTGCAGCGGCTTGAGCGGCGCCATCAGCGCATCGGTGTAGGCATTCTCGGCGTTGAGGTAGGCCAGCATCGCCGGGTCCTTGCGTGCGTCGTCGCGCAGCCAGTAGTAGACGTCCTCGCGGACCGCGCCGAACGGCGCCCTGACCTGGTGGGGACGCTTTTCGGCATCGGGGGGACGGGCGGGGAAGCGGCGGCGGTATTCATCATCAGGCTTGCGACCAACAGGCAAAGGACAGGTTTCACGGCACGGGCTCCATGGACGGACACGTTGCCGCCCGGGCGATGGCCGACAGTGTGCCATGGACGTCGCCGCGGGCACGGCCTGCGCGCGGCGGCCTATGATGGCGGCGATGAACACCGCCGCCCCCACCCCGTCCGGCTACAGCCGGCGCAGCCACGAGATCGCCCCGTTCCATGTCATGTCCCTGCTGGCCCGCGCCAATGCGCTGGAGCAGGCCGGCCACGACGTGATCCACCTGGAGATCGGCGAACCCGATTTCACCACCGCCGCGCCGATCATCCGCGCCGGCCAGGCCGCGCTCGGCGCCGGTCATACCCGCTACACCGCCGCGCGCGGCCTGCCGGCGCTGCGCGAGGCCATCGCCGGCTTCTACCGCGGCCGCTACGGCCTGGAGATCGACCCGGAACGGATCCTGGTGACCCCGGGCGGCTCGGGCGCGCTGCTGCTGGCCTCCAGCCTGCTGGTCGACCCGGGCCGGCACTGGCTGCTGGCCGACCCGGGCTATCCGTGCAACCGCCATTTCCTGCGCCTGGTCGAGGGTGCCGCGCAGCTGGTGCCGGCCGGCCCGGACAGCGGCTACCAGCTGACCCCGGCGCTGGTCGAGCGGCACTGGAACGATGACAGCGTCGGCGCGCTGGTCGCCTCACCGGCCAATCCCACCGGCACCACGCTCGATGCCGCGCAACTGGCCGCACTGTCCGCCACGCTGAAGGCACGCGGCGGACACCTGGTGGTGGACGAGATCTACCACGGCCTGACCTACGGTTTCGACGCGCCCAGCGTGCTGCAAGTGGACGACGAGGCGTTCGTGCTGAACAGCTTCTCCAAGTACTTCGGCATGACCGGCTGGCGCCTGGGCTGGCTGGTGGCGCCAGCGGCGGCGGTGCCCGAGCTGGAGAAGCTGGCGCAGAACCTGTACATCAGTGCGCCGTCGATGGCCCAGCACGCGGCGCTGGCCTGCTTCGAGCCGGAAACCATCGCCATCTTCGAGCAGCGCCGCGAACAGTTCCGCCAGCGCCGCGACTACCTGCTGCCGGCGCTGCGCAGCCTCGGCTTCCGCATCGACGTGGAGCCGCAGGGCGCGTTCTACCTGTATTGCGACGTAAGCGCATTCACCGACGATGCGCAGGCGTTCTGTGCGCACTTCCTGGAGACCGAGCACGTGGCGTTCACCCCGGGCCTGGACTTCGGCCACCACCGCGCCCGCCAGCACGTGCGCATCGCCTATACCCAGGACGTGGCGCGGCTGCAGGAGGCGGTGACGCGGATCGCACGCGGGCTGGAACACTGGCGCGGAACCCAGGCGGGCTGACCCATCCGGCGCGCATCCGCGGCGGACGCGGCGGAACAGCGCTGCGGTGCCCGGCGGCCGTGATGCACTGCGCCCGCCACCGGCGCGGGGCACGCGCATGACGCACGGCGACGGACGAGGCCCGCACACGACAACGCCACCTTGCGGTGGCGTTGTCGTTTCAATCCGGTGCCGCGGTCCCGCCGCGACGCCTCATTTACCGCCCAACTGCTCCCACAGGAAGCTGTAGGCCAGCGCCGACATGTGCGCGGCCTGCGCGTTGTTGGCCGCGCCGCCGTGGCCGCCTTCGATGTTCTCGTAGTAGGTCACGTTCTTGCCGGCGTCGATCATCATGGCCGCCATCTTGCGGGCATGGCCCGGGTGCACGCGGTCATCGCGGGTCGATGTGGTGAACAGCACCGGCGGGTAGTTCTTCGCCGGGTCGAACAGGTGGTACGGCGAGAAGGTCTTGATGAACTCCCAGTCCGCGGTGTCCGGGTTGCCGTACTCGGCCATCCACGAGGCACCGGCCAGCAGGTGGCTGTAGCGCTTCATGTCCAGCAGCGGCACCTGCACCACCACCGCACCGAACAGCTCCGGATACTGGGTGAGCATGTTGCCGGTCAGCAGGCCGCCATTGCTGCCGCCCTGCACGCCCAGGTGCCTGGCGCTGGTGATCCCGCGCGCGACCAGGTCCCTGGCCACGGCTGCCATGTCCTCGTAGGCCTTGTGCCGGTTCTGCTTCAGCGCGGCCTGGTGCCAGCGCGGGCCGTATTCGCCGCCGCCACGGATGTTGGCCACCACGTACACGCCGCCCTTGTCCAGCCACGCGCGGCCCATGCCGCCGGAATAGGACGGGGTCAGCGAGATCTCGAAACCGCCGTAGCCGTACAGCAGGGTCGGGTTGGAGCCGTCGCGCTTCATGTCCTTGCCGTGCACCACGAAGTACGGCACGCGGGTGCCGTCCTTGCTGGTGGCGAAGTGCTGTTCGATCACCTTGCCGCTGGCGTCGAAGAACGCCGGCATGGTCTTGAGCACTTCCGGCTGCTGGCCGATCTGCGCCAGCGACAGCGTGGTCGGGGTCAGGTAATCGGTGACGGTCATCCACACCGCGTCGCTTTCATCCGGATCCACCGCGCCGACGCCGATGGTGCCGAACGCCGGGGCGCCGACGAAATCGCTGCGGGTCCAGCCATCCTTGCCGTGGGTCAGCACCTGCAGCCGGTTCTTGACGTCATCGAGCACATTCAGGACGACATGGTTGCGGGTCCAGGCGGCGCCGGCCAGCGAGGTGCTGTCGGTGGGCGCGAACAGCACGTCGAACTCGCGCTTGCCGGCCATGAAGTCGTCGAACTTCGTCGCCAGCAGCGAGCCGGCGGCGTAAGTCTTGCCGCCCACGGTCCACGGCTCGCGCAGTTCCAGGGTCAGCCACTCGCGGCGCACGCCCTTCTCGGCCGAATTGGGCGCATCGATCTTGGCCAGCTTGCCGTCGGCACCAAGCAGGAACAGCTCGTTGTTGTAGAAGGCGATGGTGCGGCTGACGAAGTCGCGCTCGAAGCCCGGGGTGTCGTCATGCATCGCCGCGATGTACATGTCCTGCGGCGTGCCTTCGTACACCGGGGTGGCCGCCGACATCGGCGTGCCGCGCTTCCAGCGCTTGACCACGCGCGGGTAGCCGGACGTGGTCATCGAGCCGTCGCCGAAATCGGTGTAGACGAACACGGTGTCCTGGTCGATCCAACCCAGGCCGCCCTTGGCCTCCGGGCGGAAGAAGCCGTCCTTGATCCACTCCTTCTTCGACAGGTCGAACTCGCGGGTGACGTCGGCGTCGGCACCGCCGCGCGACAGCGCGATCAGGCAGCGGGTGTACTGCGGGCGCAGGCAGTTGGCGCCGTGCCATACCCAGTTCTCGCCTTCGGCCTTGTTCAGCGCGTCCAGGTCCAGGACGGTTTCCCACAGCGGCTCGGCCTTGCGGTACTCGACCAGCGTGGTGCGGCGCCACACGCCGCGCTCATGCTGCTTGTCCTTCCAGAAGTTGTAGTAGTAGTCGCCGATCTTCTCGACGCCGGGGATCTTGGCGTCCGAATCCAGCACCGCGCGGATGCCGGCCTCCATCTCCTTGAACTGCGGGCTCTGCGCCAGCCGCGCCTCGGCCTTGGCGTTCTGCTCCTTCACCCACGCCAGCGGCTTGTCGCCGGTGACGTCTTCCAGCCAGGCGTATTTGTCCTGGCCATCATCGGCGGCCATGGCGGCTCCGGACAGGCTGGCGGTGAACAGGCCCGCGGCAAGGCAGGCGGAAGAGAGTCGGGACATGATGGCTCCATGCGGTCATAGGCCGCGCACGCTAGCACAGCCGCCCTGCGGGCTTCCCCTGTCGAAGGTCAGGCCGCGCGTACCGCGGCGGCCGGGCGCGCCCGGCGCAGGCGCCGCGCCTGCGGCCGCTGCCGGCTGCCGCTGCGTTGCCGCCGGTTGCGCCAGGCCGCGGGCAGGCGGAACCGGTACAGCGCCCACCATGCGCTCAACGGCATGCCCAGCAGCCACAGCGGCAGCCAGCCGATCCAGGCATTGCTGCCGCGCATGGCCGGCCACACCAGCACCAGGGCCAGCCCCGCGAGCGCGGCCTGCCTGACGCAGCGCAACACGCGCGGATCGGGATGTTCGACGGAAGTACGGCGGGACGAGACGGCCATGACATGCTCCGGTAACGGGTTCGGGCGCATGCTGCCAGGCATCCATCTCAGGGGGTGCGACCGGGCATTGACGCATCCATCGCCGCCCATCGAACATGCTGGCGTCATCCACCACGGCGCTCCACTCCGCAATGCGACCCATTCCCGCGTTCCTGTCTGCCTTGTTGCTGAGCCTGACCCTGCCGCTGGCGCCGGCCCTCGCACAGGACGCCGCGGCGGCCGCCCCCCAGGCCGAGGGCATTGCCGACGGCCCGATCGACCTGCAGCGGTTCATGGGGCGCTGGTACGTGATCGGACGGGTGCCGAACTTCGTCGAGCGCGGGCATGTGGCCAGCGTCAACACCTACACCCTGCGCGGCGACGACCGGGTCTCGATCCGTTACCAGTACCGCGATGGGTTCACCGCGCCCGAGGAGGAGCTCGACCTGCGCGCGCGGGTGGACGAGGACAGCGGCAACCGCCGCTGGCGCACCTGGTTCTACAAGGTGGTGCCCACCCACACCCGCGTGCTGGAAGTGGCGCCGGACTATTCCTGGGCGCTGATCGGCTACCCGGGCCGCGAAATGGCGTGGATCTTCGCCCGCGAGCCGGACATGGACGCCGCGCTGTACCGGCAGCTGGCGTTGCGCCTGCGCGACCGCTACGAGGTCAATACCGACAAGCTCAAGCGGGTGCCGCAGCATCCGTCGCAGGTCGGCAGGCTCGGCTTCGAGGTGCCCAACCGCGACTGAGCGGCGCCGCCGGAGCCGGCGGCTTTGACCTGCGTCAATCGCCGCGCGCCGGCCGCGGCCTAGCATGGCGGTCCTTCGACCGGGACAACGCCATGCCCAATGCCCCTGCCCGTCCTTGCGCTCCCCGGCCGGCGCGGCGGCGATGAACGCGCAGCTGCAGCGCCGCGGTACGCCGGCGCCATGACGGGGTCAAGCGCGCCGGCGTTGCGGCGCGGGCGGCGTCAGTCGTAGTTGCTCAGCGCCAGCGACAGCAGTGCCTTGGCCTGCTCGCGCAGCGACTGCGGCTCGACGATCTCGGCGTCCGAGCCGTAATGCAGCACGTCCATCAGCAGCTCGCGCGACACGCTGTACGGCACCTTCAGCTCGTAGCGCCCATCGGCCAGGAACCGGCCCTGCTGCTTCGAGTGCCAGTGTTCGTCGGCCACCCAGCGCGCGGCCTTGGCGCTGAACAGGATCGTCGCCCAGCCCTTGGGCGCACCGGAGAAGATGCCGTAGCCGGCACCCAGCTGCGCGTCCAGTTCGCCATCGTCGATGTCGCGCGCGGCCTGGTCGATCACCCGCGCCTTGTGGATGCGGTCCACGGCGAAGCTGCGCAGCGCCTCGCGGCCATGGTCCCAGGCATCCAGGTACCAGTTGTCGCGGTAGTGGGTGATGCGCTGCGGCGAAACCGTGCGCCGGGTGACCTCGTCGGTGGAACGGGCGCGGTAATCGAAGGACAGCTGGCGGCGCTCGAGCACACCCGAAGCCACCGTGCGGAAGCTGGCCTCGTCGAGCTTGCGGCCACGGTGCGGGATCACCCGCACCCGCTCCACCGGCCACGACGAGGCACCGGCCTGGGCCGCCAGCAGGCCCTCGATGCGCTGCTGCAGCGGTGCCAGCACCGAGGACAGCACGCCGCCGCCGGTACGCGCCAGCAGGTGCTGGGACGCCAGCAGCGCGTGCAGTTCCTCCGAGCTCAGCCACAACCCCGGCAGCTCGAACCGGTCGCTTTCCCCGCTCTGGTAGCGGAAACCGGCCTCGCCATCGCCCTCCACCGGCGCCATCAGCGCATCGCGCAGGAAGGCCAGGTCGCGGTAGACCGTGGCCCGTGAACAGCCCAGTTCTTCCTGCAGGCGCGCCACCGTGATCGGATAGCGCGCGGACTTGAGCAGGCGATGCAGTGCGTTGATGCGTTCGTAGCGGTCCATGGCCCGATTATGTCCGACTCGGAGGTGAATGGCGCGCGGCGGGCGCGGCGCCAGGCTTAACCGCGGGTCAAGCGCCCCCGGGCGGCGGGCGGGGGCGGCGGGGCCATCCGGTATCATGAAAACGGTTCCCGTTCCCGCCCTCCCTGGAGACTTCCCGATGTCCCTGCGCGTTTCCCTGCTCCTGCCGTTGCTGCTGTGCGCCCCCATGGCGTGGGCGGACGATGCCTCCGACCCCGCCGCGATGACCTCGCCGTGGAGCGGCAGCGGCGGCGAACTCGGGTTCGCCTCGGCGCGCGGCAACAGCACCACCGAAAGCCTCAACGGCCGCCTGAAGCTGCGCTACACCGACGATGACTGGGTGCACAGCATGGACCTGTTCGGGCTGCGCTCCAGCGCCGAGTACAAGCAAACCGCCGACGACGGCAGCACCTACCGCAAGCGCCAGACCACCGCCAACCGCTATACCGCCGGCGCCGGCAGCGCGCTGCAACTGGGCGAACACCGCCAGCTGACCGCCACGGTGCGCTACGAAAGCGATGATTTCGCCACCTATGACCGCCAGGGCAGCTTCGGTCTGGGCTAT
Source organism: Stenotrophomonas acidaminiphila (assembly GCA_002951995.1). NCBI lineage: Bacteria > Pseudomonadati > Pseudomonadota > Gammaproteobacteria > Lysobacterales > Lysobacteraceae > Stenotrophomonas > Stenotrophomonas acidaminiphila. Next base: position 621,423 of record CP019797.1, on the reverse strand, counting down.
GGCACCCGGCTGATCGACGGCGAACGCCTGGTGCTCGATACCCAGATCGGCCCCGGCGTACGCCGCTCGCACAACTCCGAGACCGACGAGAACCGCACCGGGCTGATCGGCCGCGGCCTGTTCGACCTCAAGTTCGGCCTCACCGACAACACCGACCTGGTGAACACCCTGCTGGTCGAGTCCGGTTCGTACAACACCTTCGCGCAGAACGATTTCGGCGTTTCGGTGGCGATGAACCGCCATTTCGCGCTCAAGGCCGGCTGGCAGGCCCGCTACAACAGCGACGTGGCCGAGGACAAGCGCAAGACCGACACCCTGGCCACGATGAACGTGGTCTACAGCTTCAAGTAAGAAGCCGGGAACGGGGAACAGGAAGACGGGCAGCGGCCGCGGGATGAGCGCCTGCGGCGCGCCACGGCCACGCGCCACCCGTCCATTCCCCGTTCCCTTTTCCTGTTTCCCGCCTCAGCGCAGCAGGTCGCCGGCGCCGCCGTCCAGCAGCTGGCGCGCGACATCCCGGCCCAGCGCTTCCGGATCGTTGCCCGGGCCCTGCCCCTGCGCGCGCACCGCGCGCCCGTCGGCGACACCGCCGACCAGCCCCTGCAGCCACAGGTCCTCGCCGCGCCATTGCGCCAGCCCGGCCACCGGCACATGGCAACTGCCGTCCAGCGCGCGGTTCATCGCCCGCTCGGCTTCCACGCAGGCGCGGGTGGCGGCGTGGTCCAGCACCGCCAGCAATGCGATCACGTCGGCGGCATCGGCGCGGCACTCCACCGCCACCGCCGCCTGCGCCGGCGCCGGCAGCCACTGCGGCGGGCGCAGCCGGTCGCGGATCCGCGCCCCCAGCTCCAGGCGCTCGAGCCCGGCACAGGCCAGGATGATGGCGTCGTAATCGCCGGCGTCGAGCTTGGCCAGGCGGGTGTTGACGTTGCCGCGCAGGTCGCGCGCCTGCAGGTCCGGGCGCAGCGCGCGCAGCTGCGCCTGGCGGCGCAACGACGAGGTGCCCACCACCGCGCCATGCGGCAGCGCGTCCAGGCTGGCATGGCGGTTGGAGACGAAGGCATCGGCCGGATCGGCGCGTTCCAGGATCGCCGGCAGCGCGAACGGCGCATCCAGCTCCATCGGCACGTCCTTGAGCGAATGCACCGCGCAGTCGGCCTCGCCGCGCAGCATCGCCAGCTCCAGTTCCTTCAGGAACAGGCCCTTGCCGCCGATGGCGGCCAGCGAGCGGTCCAGAACCTCGTCGCCGCGGGTGCTCATCGGCACCAGTTCGACCACCAGGCCGGGGTGCGCCTGGCGCAGGCGGGCGGCGACGTGTTCGCTCTGCCACAGGGCGAGCGGGCTCTTGCGGGTGGCGATGCGCAGCATGTTCATGGCGCCATTATCGGCGCAGGACTCACGTGCCGGCCAGTTCCGCCTTCAGCGCCGCCACGCAGCGACGGCTGACCTCCAGCGGCTGCGCCACCCCGCGCAGCACCGCCTGCACCTGCCCGGCCGCGGTCCGCCGCAGTTCCTGCAGGCGTTGGCGCGAGACCAGGCAGTTGCGGTGGATACGCACGAAGCGGGTGCCGAACTCCTCCTCCAGCGAACGCAGCGATTCCTCGATCAGGTCCTCGCCATGCGCGTGGTGGACCACCACGTACTTCTCCTCGGCCTGCAGGTAGAGCACGTCCTCCAGCGGGATCACCCGCAGGTTGCCGCGCAGCCGCGCGCACAGCACCCGGCGCCCGCCCGCGGCAGCGGCCGTCGCCGCGCCGCCACGCCCGGCCAGGAAGGTACGCGCACGCTCCAGCGCGGCCGCCAGCCGCTCGGCGCGCACCGGTTTCATCAGGTAATCGATGGCCGCCGCCTCGAAGGCCGACAGCGCGTGCGACTCGTAGGCGGTGCAGAACACCACCGCCGGGCGCGGTTCCAGCCGCGCCAGTTGCCGCGCCACGTCCAGGCCATCCATGCCGGGCATGGCGATGTCCAGCAGCACAACGTCCGGCTGCGCCCGCGCGCAGGCCTCCAGCGTCGCCTGGCCGTCGCCGGCCTCGGCCACCACCGCCACCCCGGCGTGCGCGGACAGCAGCATCCGCAGCCGTTCGCGCGCCAGCGGCTCGTCATCGGCAATGAGCACTTTCATCGCCACTCCCCTGCCCTGCATTGCTCCCCGGATGACGCATGGTAGCCAACCCCGGCACGGACCGGCAGTCACCGGCCAAGCGCACCGCGCCGGGCCTCAGCCGCGTGCGAACCGCGCCTGCAGCCAGTCGCCCAAGGCCTGGATTTCCTCGGCGCAGACCTGGTGGGCCATCGCATAGCGATGCCATTCCACCCCGAACCCCAACCCCTGGAGCACCTGCAGGCTGTGTTCGGCGACCTGCACCGGGATCACCGGGTCGGCGCTGCCGTGGGCCATGAATACCGGCTGCGCGGTGGCGCCTTGCACAAGCTGCGCGGCGGCGGCATCCACCTCCGGCAGGTAGGTCGACAGCGCGACCAGCCCGGCCAGCGGCGCCTGCTGGCGCAGGCCGGCGGACAGGGTGATGGCGCCGCCCTGCGAGAACCCGGCCAGCAGGATGCGCTCGCGGGCGATGCCACGCGCCTGCTCGCGCGCGATCAGCGCCTCGACCTGGGCCACGGACTCGGCCACGCCGGCCGCATCGGCACGGCTGCGGAAATCCAGGCTGACGATGTCGTACCACGCACGCATCGGCATGCCGTTGTTGATGCTGACCGGGCGCTTGGGCGCATGCGGGAACACGAAGCGGATCGCCGGCCAGTGCGGCCGCACCAGCTCCGGCACGATCGGCGCGAAGTCATGGCCATCGGCGCCCAGCCCGTGCAGCCAGATCACCGACCATTCCGGCGAAGCGCCGGTTTCCTGTTCCACCGTTTCCAGCATTGCATGCGACTCCAAGGGACCGGGGCGCATTATGCCTGCGGGCGGGAGCCCAGGCCGATGGCCGCCCTCGCTCACTGTTGCTGTTGCTGTTGCTGTTGCTGTTGCTGTTCCCAGCTTTGACTTCCCCGGCCGTAGAGCGAGCCGAGCACCGCAGCGGGACAGGGGGCGAAGAGGCGCACGTGTCTGAGCGAAGCGAGTTGTGCGCCGTCCCCCTGGCACGCGAGGAGCGCAGGGAACCGGCGGGCGCAGCCCGACGGATCGCGTCCCGGCCCGTGTTTCTTTTGGCTACCTTTTCTTTGCACGAGCAAAGAAAAGTAGCTCGCACCCCGAAGGGGGGCGAAAGCCTTTGATCCTGATTCTGTCCTTGCTGTGGCCCCCTGATCGCCAAAAGCGAAAGACCCGGGTATCTGCGCCAAAGCGACAACCAAAAGTTAGTAAATCAAGCAATCCAGAGGCAAAGCGAGAAGCGAAAGCTTGAAAGCAGAGCTTTCGCCCCTGCTTCGCAGGAGCGAGTTACTTCTCTTTGCTCGTGCAAAGAGAAGTAACCAAGAGAAACACGCTCCTGCCTACGCGCCCACGGCACTGCGTGCCGCGGGTCCACTCCGCCGCCGGGATTTTTGGCCCAGCTGCGATGCAGCTGGGGTCGGGGCAGTCGCCTCACGGCGCCAGCCCGCTCACCGGGGCGAAGCAGTGCTTCGCCTGTTTCCGCCGAACCCATGCACGTCGCCCTTCGGGTTTTTCCCGCCGGCTCCGTCGCTACAGAAGGGGACCCTGAAAGCAAAAGCAAAGAGCAGGGAAAAATCACGGCAACGGCGAAGGCGAAGGCGAAGCACCTTCCCCCTCGCCCCGTTTCACATCCGATCCGTTTTTTAGCCACGAAACCCGACGCCCCGGCCGTCGGCAACACAGAGACCCGCCCTGCTACTCCACGGAAAGCGGCGCCTGCATCGCCGCCGCGCGCAGCTCGGCCGCGCGCACAAGCACCGGTGGCGGCGCGCTTTCCTCGGGAATGGTCAACAACCGGTGCCGGTGCAACCAGTCGCCAATCTGGCGCGACGAGGTCAGCCCCACCACCGGTACCGCCAGCACCATGCCGATCACCACCGGCGCCATCCATGCCGCCAGCGACGGCGACACCGCATAGGCCATCGCCCCCATCGCCAGGCCGAACACACTCAGCCCGCCATAGCTGCGCAGCAGCGCGGTCCAGGAGACCCGGCCGTCGTCGCGCTGCTGTGCGTCCCAGCCCGAGTCTTTGCCGGCCAGCACCTCGGCCACGCCACGCGACTGCACGTACATCACCACCGGCGCCATCAGCGCCGCCAGCAGCGTTTCCAGCAGCATCGAGACGAATGCGCGCAGCGCGCCGCCGCAGCCGCGCCGCTCGCTGCGCGAACTGAGCATGGCCACGTAGCCCATCGCCTTGGGCGCGAGCAGCACGGCCATGGTCACGCCGAACACCCACAGCACGCCCTGCTCGTCCAGCCCGCGCCAGTAATGCGCGGGTGACAGCCGCAGGTGCAGCTCCTCGGCCACGTCGATGCCGCCATGGATCAGCGGGATGGCCATGCCGATCAGCATCAGCATCGCCCACATCGGCGCGGTGAAGTAGTGACCGATGCCGACCAGCATGTGCACGCGGCTGATCCAGTGCAGCCCGGCGGCGGTGACCACCTTGGAGTGCTGCAGGTTGCCCTGGCACCAGCGGCGGTCGCGGATCAGCAGGTCGGTCAGCGTCGGCGGGCCCTCCTCGTAGCTGCCCTGCAGGTACGGCACCATGTGCGCCGCCCAGCCACCGCGGCGCATGAGCGCGGCCTCGACGAAATCGTGGCTGAGCACATGCCCGCCGAACGGCTTGCGCCCGGGCAGTTCCGGCAGCCCGGCCTGCTCGGCGAAGGCGCGGGTGCGGATCACCGCGTTGTGGCCCCAGTAATTGCTCTCGGCACCGTGCCACCAGGCCACGCCGTAGGCCATCACCGGCCCGTAGACGCGGCCGCCGAACTGCTGCATGCGCGCGAACGCGGTACGTCCGCCGACCACCGCCGGCAGCGACTGGATCAGGCCGACGCCGGGGTGTCTTTCCATGGCCGAGGCCAGGCGCACGATCACCTCGCCGGTCATCAGGCTGTCCGCGTCCAGGATCAGCATCTGCGGGTACGCGCCACCGAAGCGGCGCACCCAGTCGGCGATGTTGCCCGCCTTGCGCCCGGCGTTGTCGGCGCGGCGCCGGTAGAACAGCCGGCCGTGGCCGCCGGTGGCCTCGACCAGCCGCGCGAACACCTGTTCCTCGGCGCGGCCGATGGCCTCGCGGGTGGTGTCGCTGAGCACGAAGAAGTCGAAGCGGTCGAGCTGGCCGGTGGCCGCCACCGATTCGTAGATGGCCTGCAGCCCGGCCATCATCCGCCGCGGGTCCTCGTTGTAGGTGGGCATCAGCAGCGCGGTGCGGCTGTGCAGTTCCGGCAGCGGCGCGTGCGGGTGGATGCCCAGCTTGCGCCGCCCGCGCAGCAGCGCCTGCAGGCCGGCCAGGCTGCTGACGAAAGAGAACGCGATCCAGGCGAACAGCAGCACGAACAGGCCCAGCAGGCAGGCTTCGAGTACGTTGACGCCGCCGTTGGCCAGGACCCGCGCCATCATCCAGGTGGCTACCGCCGTCATCGCCGCGGTAGTGCCGAACACATACAGGCGGCGCAGCACGATGTTCGGCGGCGACGTGTCCTGCCGGCGCCCCTGCAGACGCCCCTCGCGCAGCGACTGCACCGGCATGGACAGCGGGCTCTCCGCCGGCAGCACGGCGATGCCGGCATCGCGCGCCGGACCCGGCGCAGCGGTCATGCGCGCCCCCTCGCGCCAGGACGCGCGGGGCGGCAGGCAGGTGCCGCCGCCGGCAGGCGGGCGGATACGGCGGCAGCAGGGGTTCCGTGGTGCACGGGGCTCTCCGGGGGCAGACAGGGCGCCAAAGCTAGAAGATCGAACCTAAACAGGCTGCGAACATGCCCGATGCAGGCGGACCGCTCGCCGTGGCCAGGCCCGGGGCCTGCCCGATGCCCGGCGCCGGCCCAGCCTCATCGTAGTGCATGTCCCGGCCACCCCGCCGCGGGTCGCCACGACCCGGCATGCGGTCAGCGCGGCGGCGACAACAGGCCGCGGCGGCGGAACCACCATTCCAGCGGCACCGTGACCAGCGGCGGTACCGCGGCCAGCAACGCCAGCAGCAGCGCCCACGACGGCCAGCGCTGGCGCACGCCGACATACACGCTGGCGACCACGTAGAACAGGAACGCCAGCCCGTGCAGGCGCCCGAACAGCCATACCCCCATCTCGGTCGTCTGCGTGCCGTACTTGAGCAGCATGCCGACCAGCAGCCCGGCCCAGGTAGCGCCCTCGACCAGGGCGGCGACGGCGAACAGCTTTCCAGCGGCGGACATCGGGTTGGCGGGCATCGGCACGGGGTCATGAACGGAAGGACGCGGATTGTAGGCGATGCGCCGATGGCAGCGGCTGGCGGGTGCGCCGGAGTGGCGTGGCGGCGGGCCGATGGCGCATTGGCCTAGAATCCACGACGGCGGTGGGGGCCGGCATGCGCTGCGCTCCCGGACCACCGCGCCCCGTTCCCGTCGCCGGCGATGCCTCGATCGATGCCTTTCCCCTCCCTGCACCAGGCGCTTCACCAGCTGCTGCGACAGGCGTTCCGCGCCCTTCCTATCTCCGACGCCCGCCGCGACAGGTGGCGCAACCGCCTGCTGGAGCGCTTCGGCGGGCTGCTGCCGCCGCCGCCGCGCGGGCATGCGCCCGAAGCGGGAACCGCGGCGCGCATCGTCCGGCCCCTGCACCGCGCCGATGAACCGGCGATCGGCCATGTGCCCTACACCCGGGCAGCCCTGCCCAGCCCCTGCCCGCCACGCTGGTGGCGTTCTACCTGCCGCAGTTCCATGCGTTCGCCGAGAACGACGCCTGGTGGGGCAAGGGCTTCACCGAATGGCGCAACGTCACCCGCGCACTGCCGCAGTTCGAAGGCCATGCGCAGCCGCGGCTGCCTGCGGATCTGGGCTTCTACGACCTGCGCAACCCGCAGGTGATGCGCGACCAGGCGCGCCTGGCCGCCGAGTACGGCATCGGCGCGTTCTGCTTCTACTACTACTGGTTCAGCGGTCGCACCCTGATGGAGGATCCGCTGCGGCAGTGGCTGGCCGACGATGGCATCGACCTGCCGTTCTGCCTGTGCTGGGCCAACGAGAACTGGACCCGGCGCTGGGACGGGCGCGACGGCGAGATCCTGATCGGACAGCAGCACAGCGCCGCGGACGACCTGGCCTTCATCGCCCACGTCGCCCCTTACCTGCGCGACCGCCGCGCGCTGAAGGTCGACGGCCGGCCGATGCTGCTGGTCTACCGCCCGCACCTGCTGCCCGACCCGCGCGCCACCGCGCAGCGCTGGCGCCAGTGGTGCCGCGACAACGGCGTCGGCGAGCTGCACCTGGCCTACGTACAGGGCTTCGAACGCCCCGACCCGCGGGACATCGGCTTCGACGCGGCCGTCGAGTTCCCGCCGAACATGAGCAACCCGCGCTCGCTGGCCACGGAACAATGGCTGATCAACCCGGACTTCGTCGGCGATGTACGCGACTGGCGTGAACTAGCGCGCGAGGCGGCGGCACGGCCGCTGCCCGGCTACACGCTGTATCCCGGGGTGAACCCCGGCTGGGACAACGAACCGCGGCGTCCCGGCGGCGGCCGCATCTTCCTGCATGCCTCGCCGCGCGGTTATCGCGACTGGCTGCACGCGACCGTGCACGAACGGCTGGCGGCGGTCCCCGCCGGGCGGCGCCTGGTATTCATCAACGCCTGGAACGAATGGGCCGAGGGGGCGGTCCTGGAACCCGACGCGCGGCTGGGCCATGCCTGGCTGGACGCCACCCGGCAGGCGCTGGCGCCGCTGCCGGCACGGCCGGCCGCCGCACGCCCGTGCGCGGTCATCCACGCCTGGTACCCGGACGTCTTCGACGAATTGCTGCAGGCGCTGCAGCACAGCGGGCTGGCATGGCGGATCGTGGTCACCACGTCGCCGGAGCGACGGGACGAGGTCGAGCGCATCGCGCGTGCGCGCGGGCTGCAGGCAGAGGTGCATGCGTTCGCCAACCACGGCCGCGACATCCTGCCGTTCCTGCACGTCGCCGGGCGCCTGCTGGACGAGGGCGAGGACCTGGTGCTCAAGCTGCATACCAAGCGCTCCACGCATCGCGTGGACGGCGAGCAGTGGCGCAACGAGCTGGTCGCGCGCCTGCTGGCCCCGGACAGGGCGGCGGCGATCGCGCAGGCCTTCGCCGCGGAGCCCGGACTGGGGCTGGTCGCGCCGGAAGGCCACGTCCAGCCGCTGCATTTCTACTGGGGCGCCAACGAGCGCAACGTGCGTGTCCTGCTCAGCCGCCTGGGCATCGCGCAGCCGGACCTCGAACACGACACATTCATTGCCGGGAGCATGTTCTGGGCACGCCTGCCGGCGCTGCGCCCGCTGCTGGACGGGCACCTGCAGCCGTCGCAGTTCGAGGCCGAGGTGGGCCAGGTGGATGGCACCCTGGCGCATGCGATCGAGCGGGTATTCGCCCTGGCTGCGCGCGAAGCCGGCTTCCGGCAGGCCACCGCCGCCGAGCTGCTGGGGCTGTCGGCGGACGCGTCTGCGCCTTACGCCTACGCGCGGCGCCGGTGAGCAGGCGGGGCCGCGATGCGGCCCCGCGACTTGCTTCAGGCGTGCGCGAACGGCACGCCGGTGCGCGCCTTCAGCGTGTCCATGTCCACGCCCGGGGCGGCTTCCACCAGCACCAGGCCGTCATCGGTGACATCGAACACGGCCAGGTCGGTGATGATGCGGTCGACCACGCCCACGCCGGTCAGCGGCAGCGTGCACTCGGGCAGGATCTTGTGCTCGCCGTTCTTTGCGGTGTGCTCCATCAGCACCACCACGCGCTGCACGCCGGCCACCAGGTCCATCGCGCCGCCCATGCCCTTGACCATCTTGCCGGGCACCATCCAGTTGGCCAGGTCGCCCTTGGCGGTGACCTGCATCGCGCCGAGGATGGCCAGGTTGATATGGCCGCCGCGGATCATCGCGAACGAATCGTGGCTGCCGAAATAGCTGGCGCCGGCGCGGGCGGTCACGGTCTGCTTGCCGGCGTTGATCAGGTCGGCATCGACTTCGGCGTCGGTCGGGAACGGGCCGATGCCCAGCAGCCCGTTCTCCGACTGCAGCCACACGTCCATGCCCTCGGGATGTGGTTGGCCACCAGCGTCGGCAGGCCGATGCCCAGGTTCACGTAGGCGCCATCGGTCAGCTCGCGCGCGGCGCGCTGCGCCATCTCGTCACGGGTCCAGGCCATCTCAGTTCTCCTCCTGACGCACGGTGCGCTGTTCGATGCGCTTTTCCGGCGTCGCGTTCAACACGATGCGGTCGACATAGATGCCCGGCAGGTGCACCTGGTCGGGGTCGATGGCGCCCACCGGCACGATCTCCTCCACTTCCACCACGCAGACCTTGCCGGCCATGGCGCAGGCCGGATTGAAGTTGCGCGCGGTCTTGCGGAACACCAGGTTGCCGGCCGCGTCGGCCTTCCATGCCTTGACCAGCGAGACGTCCGCCTTGAGCGCGGTCTCCATCACGTAATGCTTGCCGTCGAACTCGCGGGTTTCCTTGCCTTCGGCCACCACGGTGCCGTAGCCGGTGGCGGTGAAGAACGCCGGGATGCCCGCGCCGCCGGCGCGCAGGCGCTCGGCCAGGGTGCCCTGCGGGTTGAACTCCAGCTCCAGCTCGCCGGCCAGGAACTGCCGCTCGAACTCCTTGTTTTCGCCCACGTAGGACGAAATCATCTTGCGGATCTGGCGGGTTTCCAGCAGCTGGCCGAGGCCGAAGCCATCGACGCCGGCATTGTTGGAGATCACGGTCAGGCCGGTCACGCCGGAATCGCGCAGCGCCGCGATCAGCGCTTCGGGAATGCCGCACAGGCCGAAGCCGCCGACCGCCAGGGTCTGGCCGTCGGCGACCACGCCGTCCAGCGCCTGGGCCGCGCTGGCCACCACCTTGCCGCGCCGCCCGTCCAGGGTTGAAGGATCGCTCATCGCATCATGCCCACAGTCATAAGGATGGCGGCATTCTAGCCGCAGTCGGGCAGCGGCCCTCTTGGACCTTCGTCCAGCCGCGAACGGCCCGCTCACCGCCAAGCGACTAAACTGGGCGTCTTTCCACGTTTCGACAGGTTGCCCGCATGCCACTACCCGCGTTCAAGGCCTACGACATCCGCGGCCGCGTGCCCGAGGAACTCAACGAGGACCTCGCGCGCAGGATCGGCAAGGCCTTGGCGGCCCGCCTCGACGACGGTCCGGTGGTGCTCGGCCACGACGTGCGCCTGACCAGCCCCGGCCTGCAGGAGGCCCTGGCCGCCGGGCTGCGCGGCGAGGGCCGCGAGGTGATCGACATCGGCCTGTGCGGCACCGAGGAGGTCTACTTCCAGACCGACCACCTGGGCGCGGCCGGCGGGGTCATGGTCACCGCCAGCCACAACCCGATGGACTACAACGGCATGAAGCTGGTCAAGGCGCAGGCGCGGCCGATCAGCTCGGACACCGGCCTGTTCGCCATTTCCGACGCGGTGGCCGCGGATGACGCGCCGGCGCAGCCGCCGCGCGCCGGCCAGGTGCAGCGGCACGACAAGGGCGCCTACATCGCCCACCTGCTGTCCTATGTGGACGTGCCCACGTTGCGGCCGCTGAAAGTGGTGGTCAATGCCGGCAACGGCGGCGCCGGCGCGATCATCGACCTGCTTGCCCCGCACCTGCCGCTGGAATTCGTGCGCATCTGCCACGAACCCGATGGCAGCTTCCCCAACGGCATCCCCAATCCGCTGCTGCCGGAGAACCGCGCCGCCACCGCGGACGCGGTGCGCGCGCACGGCGCCGATTTTGGGATCGCCTGGGACGGCGACTTCGACCGCTGCTTCTTCTTCGACCACAACGGCCGCTTCATCGAGGGTTACTACCTGGTGGGCCTGCTCGCCAAGGCGATCCTGGCGCGCAATCCCGGCGGCAAGGTCGTGCATGACCCACGCCTGGTGTGGAACACGGTGGAGATGGTGGAGGCGGCCGGCGGCGTGCCGGTGCTGTGCAAGAGCGGGCACGCCTTCATCAAGGAAAAGATGCGCGCGGAGAACGCCGTCTACGGCGGCGAGATGAGCGCGCACCACTATTTCCGCGAATTCGCCTATGCCGATTCGGGCATGATCCCGTGGCTGCTGATCGCGCAGCTGGTGTCCACCAGCGGCCAGTCGCTGGCCGAACTGGTCGAGGACCGCATGGCCGCGTATCCGTGCAGCGGCGAGATCAATTTCAAGGTGGCCGATGCCAAGGCCGCGGTCGAACGCGTGATCCGCCACTTCGCCGCGCAGTCGCCCACCTTGGACCACACCGACGGCGTCAGCGCCGATTTCGGCGACTGGCGCTTCAACCTGCGCAGTTCCAACACCGAACCGCTGCTGCGGCTCAATGTCGAGACGCGCGGCGACGCGGCGCTGCTGCAGGCGCGCACCGACGAGATTTCCACCCTGCTTTCGGCCTGAGGGTCCAGCATGAGCAACATCACGCCCGTCATCCTGTCCGGCGGCTCCGGCACCCGCCTGTGGCCGCTCTCGCGCGAGGCCTATCCCAAGCAATTCCTGCCACTGGCCGGCGAGCAGACCATGCTGCAGGCCACCTGGCGACGGGTCGCGGACATCGCCGCTCGCGGGCCGCTGGTGATCGCCAACGAGGCGCATCGCTTCGTCGCCGCCGAGCAGCTGCAGCAGGTCGGCGCCGAGCCGCAGGCGATCATCCTCGAGCCGGTGGGACGCAATACCGCGCCGGCGATCGCGGTGGCCGCGCTGGAAGCCACGCGCCAGGGCGATGACCCGCTGCTGCTGGTGCTGCCGTCGGACCATGTGATCGCCGACGAGGCCGCCTTCCACGCCGCCGTGCGCCAGGCCGCGACCGCCGCCGAAGCCGGCAAGCTGGTGACCTTCGGCATCGTCCCGACCGGCCCGGAAACCGGCTACGGCTACATCAAGGCCGCACCCGGTGACGGCGCCCGCCCGGTCGAGCGCTTCGTCGAGAAGCCCGACCTGGACACCGCCACCGGCTATGTCGCCAGCGGCCAGTACCTGTGGAACAGCGGCATGTTCCTGTTCCGCGCCTCGCGCTACCTGGAAGAACTGGCCCGTTTCAATCCGGCCATGCTCGAGCGCAGCCGTACCGCCTGGGAAAGCGCGCGCCGCGATACCGACTTCACCCGACTCGATGCCGACGCGTTCGCGGCGGTGCCGTCGGACTCGATCGACTACGCGGTGATGGAAAAGACCGCCGATGCAGTGGTGGTGGCGCTGGACGCGGGCTGGAACGACGTCGGTTCGTGGACCGCACTGCGTGACGTTTCCACCCAGGACGGCAACGGCAACGCCCACCGCGGCGATGTGATCGCCATCGATTGCCGCAACACCTACGCCTACAGCGAACGGCTGGTGGCGCTGGTAGGCCTGGATGACGTGATCGTGGTGCAGACCGATGACGCGGTGCTGGTCGGCAAGGCCGACCGCATGCAGGAGGTCAAAGACGTGGTGGCGCGACTGAAGGCCGACGGCCGCAGCGAGGCCACCTGGCACCGCAAGGTCTACCGCCCGTGGGGCGCCTACGACTCCATCGACAACGGCGAGCGGTTCCAGGTCAAGCGCATCACGGTCAAGCCCGGTGGCACCCTGAGCCTGCAGATGCACCACCACCGCGCCGAGCACTGGGTGGTGGTCAGCGGCACGGCCGAGGTCACCCGCGGCGACGAGGTGCTGCTGCTCGGCGAGAACCAGAGCACTTATATCCCGCTGGGAGTCACGCACCGGCTGCGCAATCCCGGCAAGCTGCCGCTGGAACTGATCGAGGTGCAGTCCGGCAGCTATCTCGGCGAGGACGACATCGTGCGCTTCGAAGATACCTACGGGCGCAGCTGAGGCGCCCTGGCGCTGACTGGAAGCCCGGCCGGTGGCCGGGCTTCCGGCCTGTATTCGCCGCGACCCAGGTCAGGCCGCAGCGATCTCCGCCATCACCCGCTTCAGCCCGTCCTGCCAGGCCGGCAGCACGATGCCGAAATCCTGCTGCAGCCGGCGGTTGTCCAGCACCGACCAGGCCGGGCGCCTGGCCGGCGTCGGGTACTGCGAACTGGGGATGGCTTCCACCAGCGGCGCTTTCGCCAGCACGCCGGCGACCAGCGCTTCGGCAAAGAGCGCCTCGGCGAAACCGTGCCAGCTGGTCTGCCCCGATGCGGTCAGGTGCCAGGTGCCGGACAGGCCGCCCGGATGCCGCAACGCGTGCGCGGTGACGTCGGCGATCAGGGCAGCCGGGGTCGGCGTGCCGATCTGGTCGGCGACCACGCGCAGTTCGTCGCGCTCGGCGCCCAGGCGCAGCATGGTGCGCAGGAAATTGCCGCCATGCGCGGCATACACCCATGCGGTGCGGAAGATCAGGTGGCGCCCGCCGGCGGCGCGCACCGCGTCCTCGCCATCGCGCTTGCTGGTGCCGTAGACCCCCAGCGGTGCGGTCGGCGCGTCCTCGCGGTAAGGCGCGCGGCCCTGCCCGTCGAACACGTAATCGGTCGAGTAATGCACCAGCGGCACGCCTTGCGCGGCGCACCAGCGCGCGATCACGCCCGGGGCCTGCGCGTTGGCGCGGAACGCGGCCTCCGGCTCCTGTTCGGCACGATCCACCGCGGTATAGGCCGCGGCATTGACCACCAGCGCCGGCCGCAGCCGGTCCAGCAGCGCCGGCAGGCTGTCGGGCCGGTCGAAATCGGCCACTTCGCAGGCGCTGCCGTCAGCCAGCGTGCCGCTGCGGGTGGTGGCGACCACCGTGCCCAGCGGCGCCAGCGCGCGCAGCAGTTCGCGGCCGACCTGGCCGTTGCCGCCGAACACCAGGATCGTCATGGCTGGTACACCGGCAGCCGGTCCTCGGGGATATCCGCCAGGAACGGCGCCGCTTCATCCTTGGCCGACAGCGTCGGCGCGCTGACCGGCCAGTCGACGGCGATACCGGCATCGTTCCAGCGCACGCCGGCGTCGGCTTCCCTGACGTAGACGTCGGTGCACAGATAGCTGAACACGGCGCGCTCGGACAGCACCGCAAAGCCATGCGCGAAGCCTTCGGGATCCAGAACTGGCGATGGTTGTCGGCGCTGAGCAGCACCGCTTCCCAGCGCCCGAAGGTCGGCGAGCCGCGGCGGATGTCCACCGCCACGTCATAGACCTCGCCCTCGAGCACGCTGACCAGCTTGCCCTGCGGCCGCGGCCACTGGTAATGCAGGCCGCGCAGCACGCCCTTGACCGAGGTGGAAACGTTGCTCTGCACGAACTTGGTGGGCAGCCCGTGCGCGGCGAAGCGCTCGGCGTTCCAGGTCTCGAAGAACATGCCGCGGGCGTCGCCGAACACGGCGGGCTCGATCACCACGCAGCCCGGCAGTGCGGTCTCGATGACCTTCATGGCACCACCCCGCGCTGCAGCAGCTTCTGCAGGTACTGGCCATAGCCGTTCTTGAGCAGCGGCGCGGCCAGCGCCTCCAGTTCGGCCGCGCCGATCCAGCCCTGCCCATAGGCGATTTCCTCGGGGCAGCAGACCTGCAGGCCCTGCCGGGTCTGGATGGTCTCGATGAAGTTGGACGCCTCCAGCAGCGACTGGTGGGTGCCGGTGTCGAGCCAGGCATAGCCACGCCCGAGCTGCTCCAGGTACAGCGTGCCCGCGTCCAGGTAGCACTTGTTCAGGTCGGTGATCTCCAGCTCCCCGCGCGGCGAGGGCCTGAGCGCGGCCGCGTAGTCGCTGGCATTGCCGTCATAGAAATAAAGCCCGGTGACCGCGTAGTTGGAGCGCGGGTTCTGCGGCTTCTCGACCAGGCCGACGACCTTGCCGTCGCGATCGAACTCGGCCACGCCATAACGCTCCGGGTCATTGACCCAGTAACCGAACACGGTCGCCCCGGCCTCGCGCGCATCGGCGCTGCGCAGCAGCTGGCGCAGGCCGTGGCCGTGGAAGATGTTGTCGCCCAGCACCAGGCAGCTCGGCTTGCCGCCGACGAAATCGCGGCCGATCAGGTAGGCCTGCGCCAGCCCGTCGGGGCTCGGCTGCACCGCGTAGCGGATGTCCATGCCCCACTGCGAGCCGTCGCCCAGCAATGCCTGGAACAACGCCTGCTCGTGCGGGGTGTTGATGATCAGCACCTCGCGGATGCCGGCCATCATCAACACGCTCAGCGGGTAGTAGATCATCGGCTTGTCGTACACCGGCAGCAGCTGCTTGCTGACGCCCTTGGTGATCGGATACAGGCGCGTGCCGGAACCGCCGGCGAGGATGATGCCTTTGCGTTGGGTCATGTCGTCTCCGGTGTCAGGCGGCGGTGCCGATGCGCTGCAGGCGGTAGCTGCCGTCGAGCACGCCGTTGACCCACGCCTGGTTGTCCAGGTACCAGTCCACGGTGAAGGCGATGCCCTGTTCGAAAGTGTAGGTCGGCTCCCAGCCCAGTTCGTCCTTCAGCTTGGACGCATCGATGGCGTAGCGGCGGTCGTGGCCCGGGCGGTCGGCCACGTAGGTGATCTGGCTGCTGCGCGGCTTGCCGTCCTCGCGCGGGCGGCGCGCATCGAGCAGTGCGCAGATCGCCTGCACCACTTCGATGTTCTGCTTCTCCGAGTTGCCGCCGACGTTGTAGGTCTCGCCCACCCTGCCCTTGGCCAGTACCGTGCGGATCGCTTCGCAGTGGTCGGTGACGAACAGCCAGTCGCGCACCTGCTTGCCGTCGCCGTACACCGGCAGCGGCTCGCCGGCCAGCGCCTTGGCGATCACCAGCGGGATGAGCTTTTCCGGGAAGTGGTACGGGCCGTAGTTGTTGGAACAATTGGTGGTCAGCACCGGCAGCCCGTAGGTGTGGTGGAACGCGCGCACCAGGTGGTCCGAGGCGGCCTTGGACGCCGAGTACGGCGAATTCGGCGCATACGGGGTGGTCTCGGTGAACTTGCCGGTCTCGCCCAGCGTGCCGTAGACCTCGTCGGTGGACACGTGCAGGAACCGGAACGCCTCGGCCTCGGTGGCCGGGAGCCCCTTCCAGTAGTCGCGCACCGCTTCGAGCAGGCCCAGGGTGCCGACCACGTTGGTCTGGATGAAGGCGCCGGGGCCGTCGATCGAGCGGTCGACATGGCTCTCGGCGGCGAAGTTCAGCACCGCGTCGGGCCGGTGCTCGGCCAGCAGGCGCTCGACCAGGGCGCGGTCACCGATGTCGCCCTGGACGAAAACATGGGCCGGGTTGCCTTCCAGGCTCGCCAGGGTGCGCAGGTTTCCCGCGTAGGTGAGGGCATCGAGGTTGACGACCTTGATGCCGCGGGCGACCGCCTCCAGCACGAAATTGCCGCCGATGAAGCCGGCACCGCCGGTCACTAGCCAGGTGGGCACTATTCTTGTCTCCTGTGACGTCCATTCGCCCGGATCCCCGCGATCCGAAGCTTGCTCCAGGCGGCACAGGATACAGGCAGCCCCACCCCTGCTGCCTTGCCGCCACTGAAACGTGCGGCACCGGTCACGTTGGCAGCCGCCGCCGGCGTCCCGGCGTGGACACACATCCATACGCATTCGCACGGGACTCCCCCAGCCGCTAGAATCGGGCCCTCATCTGTCCGGCACTGGCGCCGGCCCCCTGCAACCGAAGGATCCCGCAGCACATGAAAATCCTCGTCGCGTACAAGCGCGTGGTGGACTACAACGTCCGCATTCAGGTCAAGCCGGATGGTTCCGGCGTGGTCACCGACGGCGTCAAGCTTTCGCCCAACCCGTTCGACGAAATCGCGCTGGAAGAAGCCCTGCGCCTGCGTGACAAGGGCATCGCCAGCGAAGTGGTGGTGGCCACCATCGCCCCGGCCGACGCCCAGGCGCACCTGCGCAACGGCCTGGCCATGGGCGCCAACCGCGCCATCCACGTGGTCACCGACCAGGCGATCCAGCCGCTGACCGCCGCCCGCACCCTGCTCAAGCTGGTGGAAAAGGAACAGCCGGACCTGGTCATTCTCGGCAAGCAGGCCATCGACGACGACGCCAACCAGACCGGGCAGATGCTGGCCACGCTGTGGGCGCGCCCGCAGGCCACCTTTGCCTCCAAGGTGGAGATCGCCGACGGCAAGGCCACGGTTACCCGTGAAGTCGACGCCGGCCTGGAAACGCTGGAAGTGGACCTGCCGGCGGTGATCACCACCGACCTGCGCCTGAACGAGCCGCGCTTCATCAAGCTGCCGGACATCATGAAAGCCAAGGCCAAGCCGCTGGAGACCCTGCAGTTGGCCGACCTGGGCGTCGAAGCCGCCGATACGTTCAAGACCACCCATTACGCCGCCCCGGCCAAGCGCAGCAAGGGCGTGATGGTGAAGGATGCCGCCGAACTGGTGGCCGCACTCAAGCAGAAGGGGCTCTTGTGATCATCCCTGATCAAGAGCCCGGCCATCCGTGGCCGGACTTTCCAATGCCGAAGCCTTGCGCCCCATTTGAAGGAAGTTCCGATGTCTAAAATTCTTGTGATCGCCGAACACCTGGACGGCAAGCTCAACAGCGCCGTCGCCAAGACCGTGTCGGCCGCGGCCGCCATCGGCGGCGACATCGACGTGCTGGTACTGGCCGCCGATCCGGCCGCCATCGCCGCCGAAGCCGCGCAGATCGCCGGCGTCGGCAAGGTGCTTACCCTCGCCAACCCGGCCAACGAACACGCCGTGGCCCAGGTCCAGGCCCCGCAGATCGCCAAGGCCGCCGCCGGCTACAGCCACGTGCTCGGCCCGTCCACCACCACCGGCAAGGACCTGATGCCGGCCGTGGCCGCCTTGCTGGGTGTCAACCAGGTTTCGGACCTGATGGCCGTCGACGGCCCGCATACCTTCAAGCGCCCGATCTACGCCGGCAACGCCATCATCACCGTCGAGGTGCCGGCCGACCAGGTGGTCGTGGCCACCGTGCGCGCCGCCTCGTGGCCGGAAGCGGCGCGGGGCAACAGCGCGCCGGTCGAAGCGATCAGCGTCGATGTCGCGCTGCCCGCGCACACCCGTTTCGTCGGCCTGGCTGCCGGCAAGAGCGACCGCCCGGACCTGCAGAGCGCCAAGCGCGTGGTATCCGGTGGCCGCGGCGTGGGTTCGGAAGAGAACTTCAAGGTCATCTACCAGCTGGCCGACAAGCTCGGTGCCGCCGTCGGTGCCTCGCGTGCCGCGGTCGATGCCGGCTACGTGCCCAGCGACATGCAGGTCGGCCAGACCGGCAAGATCATCGCTCCCGAGCTGTACATCGCCGTGGGCATCTCCGGCGCGATCCAGCACCTGACCGGCATCAAGGATGCCGGCACCATCGTGGCGATCAACAAGGACGGCGACGCGCCGATCTTCGAAGTGGCCGACATCGGCCTGGTGGGCGACCTGTTCACCCTCCTGCCGGAGCTGGAAGCGGCGCTCTGACGCCGCGCGTGGCGGCAACCGGAAGCGGTTGCCGCCACCGTCATGCCGTCGGATCGCGCGGGCGCCTATACTTTCGCGTCGCTGGGTCCGTCTGCGCACGGACGAGGGCATCGCGCCCCCAGGTCCGACCTCCCTGATAGATGGCGCCGAGGCCTTATATTCCATGACCGCTGCCCCAGTCCCCATCACGCCGCCAATCGAACTGTCGGTCGTGGTTCCCGTCTATGGCTGCGTGGGCTGCCTGGAGGAACTGGCCGACCAGGTCCAGGCGGCGGTGGGAGGCATGGATATCGCGTTCGAGCTGATCCTGGTCGACGACGCCAGCCCGGATGGCGCCTGGCGGCGCATCCAGGAACTGGCGGCCACCAGGACATGGCTCACCGGTCTGCGGTTGTCGCGCAACTTCGGCCAGCATTCGGCCATCTCCGCCGGCATCGAGCATGCACGCGGACACTGGACCGTGGTGATGGACTGCGACCTGCAGGACGTGCCGGCGGAAATCCCGCGGCTGTACCGCAAGGCGCTGGAAGAGAACTACGAAGTCGTGTTCGCGCAGCGCGTGGAACGCCAGGACACGCCGCTCAAGCGGCTGTCGTCGTGGGGCTTCTTCGCCACGCTGGGCTGGCTCACGGGCGTGCCACAGGATCCATCCACCGCCAATTTCGGCATTTTCCACCGCAAGGTGATCGATGCGGTCTGCACGATGCCCGAGCGCGACCGTTCGTTCCCGTTGATGGTGAAGTGGGCCGGCTTCCGCACCGCCAAGCTGCCCGTCCGCCACCAGCAGCGCGCGCAGGGCGAGTCGTCCTACACCCTGCGCCGGCTGCTGCGACTGGCCATGAACATCGCGCTGGGCTATTCCGAAAAACCGCTGCGCATGGTGGCCGGCACGGGCATATTCTGCGCGCTGGTCGCCTTCGTGATGGTGGCCATCAGCGTGCTGCGCTGGTGGGACGGCGACATCCAGGTGGCGGGATACACCTCCATCATCGCCGCCATCTGGCTGATCGGTGGCCTGATGATGTTCTCCATGGGGGTGGTCGGGCTGTATGTCGGCCAGGTGTTCCGCAACGTGCAGCGGCGACCCTATTACATCGTCGCCGATACCACCGCGGAGACCGGGCGTGACTGAGCTTTCACTCCGGCACGAGGACGCATGCCTGCAGGCGCGGCTGACCCCATGGGACGAGCGTGCACTGGGCTTTGCCACCGCCGAGATCACCAGCTTCGAGGCGCGCAGCGCCCATAGTGCGTCGCGTCTGCTCGCCCAGGCGGAACAATGGGCCCATGACCTGGGCGTGCGCTACCTGTTCGGCCGCGTCGATGGCAATGCGCATCTGCTGCGCGGCGTGTTGCTCGCGGGTGACTTCCAGTTCGTGGAAACGTCATTGACGGTCTCGCGCAGTGGCATGGGCAACCTGCCGCCGGTTCCGCGCGGCATGCTGCCGACGTTGCGCCCCGCCGTCGCCGACGACATCCCGCTGCTGCGCGGCATCGCCCACGACGATTTCGGCCATGGCCGCTTCCTCGAGGATCCGGCGATCGACCCGGCGCACGCGCGGCAACGCACCGCCAACTGGATCGAAGACCTGGTCAACGGCGGCCTCGCCTACACCGCCGAGTCGCGCGGCCGCGTCATCGGCTTCCACGCCGAACGCGTGCACGCCAGCGAGCATCGCGCCGAACTGCTGCTCACGGGCGCGGCAGCCCCCTATGCGATGCTTGCGATGCCGCTTTGGGTAACGGCGCTCGAATCACTGGCCGCGCGCGATGTCCAGCGCTGCACCACGCTGGTGTCTGCCGCCAACACCGGCATCATCAACCTGTATGCGCGGCTTGGCTTCCAGTTCAACACTTCCCTCACTGGTTTCCGGAAATTCCTATGAACAACCCCTCCCACGAAGACCAGGTCGTCGCCGTTTTCGCCCGCGTGCTGGGCATCGATGCCGCCCGGGTCACCGACGAGCTGCGCTACAACACCATCCCGCAGTGGGATTCGATCGCCCACATGTCGGTGGTCGCCGCGCTGGAAGAGGCCTTCGGCGTGATGATCGACATGGACGACGTGATCGACATGAGCTCGGTCGGGAAAGCGCGCGAGATCCTGCGCAAGCACGGCGCCGCGCTCTGACGATGGGTACCGCCGATGCCCCCGTCACCCTGGTCACCGGCGCTTCGCGCGGCATAGGCAGGGCCATCTGCGAACGGCTCGCGGCACAGGGCGCGCAGCTGGTGATGGTGGCGCGCGATGGCGAAGCGCTGCAGACGCTGGCGACGGAGCTGGCCGCCCACGGCGCGCCGGAGCCCATGAGCGCAGCGCTCGACCTGGCCGACGCCGACGCGGTGGCGGGGCTGTTCAAGCAGGTGTTCAGCCGTTTCGCCCGCCTCGACGGCCTGGTCAACAATGCCGGCGTCTTGCACGAAGGCCTGCTCGGCATGATCCGCGCCGACGATATCGACCGCGTGCTGGCGGTAAACGTGAAGGCACCACTGATGGCGATGCAGTACGCGGCGCGGCTGATGTCGCGTACGCAGCGCGGCAGCATCGTCAACCTGGTGTCGATCATGGGCGTCAACGGCGCCGCGGGCCTGAGCCTCTATGCCGCCAGCAAGGCCGCCCTGGTCGGGGCGACGCGTTCGGCCGCCAAGGAACTGGCCGCCAAGGGGATCCGCGTCAACGCGGTTTCGCCCGGGTTCATCGACACCGACATGACCCGCACCATGGCCGAAGCCGCCCATGCCCGGCGCGTGGCGTCGATCGGCATGGGCCGCGCCGGCACACCGCAGGAGGTGGCGGAACTGGTCGCGTTCCTGCTCGGCGATCAATCGACCTACGTCACTGGCCAGATCATCGGCATCGACGGGCAGATGGTGGTCTGAGTGCGCTTCTGGCAGTTGCCCCACGGAGAACGCACGGCCCTGGTCGAAGGGGCGCGCACCCTCAGTTACCGTGAGCTGGCCGGACTGGCCGACGACCTGGCCAGCCTGCTCCCGCCCGGCCGCGGCATGGGCATTCTGGCGATGCCCAGCACGACCGAGGCCGTGGCAATGTACCTGGGTGCGCTGCGCAGCGGGCGCCAGGTTCCGTTGCTGGTGCAGGCAGATACCGATCCGGAACTGCTGGCGGCGCTGGTCGCGCGTTACGCGCCCGAGTGGCTCGCATTGCCCGGCCCGGCCCCGTATGGCTACACGACCGTGCATGCCGGCCAGCGCCTGTGCCTCCATATCCGCGACGCAGACACCGCCGCCGCCGCGCCGCACCCGGACCTGGCCGTGTTGTTGAGCACATCCGGCAGCACCGGCTCGTCGAAGCTGGTACGGCTGTCCGCACAGGGGCTGGCCAGCAACGCCGCCTCGATCGTCGCCTACCTCGGCCTGAGCGCCGACGACCGCGCCATCACCACCTTGCCGCTGGCCTACTCCTTCGGCATGTCGATCCTCAACAGCCACCTCGCATGCGGCGGCTGCGTGGTGCTCAGCGAGGACAGCCTGATGACGCGCGAGTTCTGGGAAGCCGCGCGTGGCAACGCCGTCACCTCGCTCTCGGGGTGCCGGCCACCTACGAAATCCTGCGGCGCATGGGCCTGGCGCGACTGCAGCTGCCGAGCCTGCGCATGCTGACCCAGGCCGGCGGGCGACTGCGCGACGAACTGGTGCGGCATTTCGCCGAGTCCGCCCGCGACCACGGCCTGCGATTCTTCGTGATGTACGGGCAGACCGAGGCCTCCCCGCGGATCAGCTACGTGCCACCGGACCGCCTGCTGGACAAGGTCGGCAGCATCGGCATCCCGATTCCCGGCGGGCGCATGCGCATCGACGGCGACAGCGGCGAGCTGGTGTACGAGGGTCCCAACGTGATGATGGGCTATGCCACTTCGCGCGGCGAACTGGCCGCTGCCGATGAACAGCACGGCGTGCTGCGCACCGGCGACCTGGCCCGGGTCGACGCCGACGGCTTCCACTACATCACCGGCCGTGCCAAGCGCTTCCTGAAGATCTCCGGCAACCGCGTCAACCTGGACGAAGTCGAAGCAATGTTGTCGGCGGCGCTGGGCCGGCAGATCGCCTGCTCCGGCAGCGATGACGACCTGGTGGTATTCAGCCACGGGGGCGACGCCGCGCCGCAGGAGGAGGTCCGCCGCTTGGTACAGGCGCGCTACAAACTGTTTGGCGGATTGGTGCGCTGTATCCATCTGCAGGCCCTGCCACTGCTGTCCAATGGCAAGACCGATTACCCGTCGCTCCGGCAACTGGCCGGGGAAGGAGCCGGAAAGTGAACATGGCACCCACGACGCCACTGGCCGCGGCCGCACTGGACGTCGATGTCTTCGGCCTCGAGCGCCAGGCCAAGCGTGAGTGGCTGCTGCATGGATTGCAGTCGCTCACCCGCCACCATCATGCACGGTGCGCTGCGTATGCTGCTATGCTCGATGCGCTGTGGCGCGGTGGCGCGGCCGACAGCCTGGAGGCGCTGCCATGGTTGCCGGTGCGCCTGTTCAAGCAGCTGGACCTGAAAAGCGTGCCTGACGACCAGGTGCTGCGCACCCTGGTTTCCAGCGGCACGACCGGCGCGGCGGTGTCGCGCATTTTCCTGGACGCGGACACCGCGCGTGCACAGACCCGCGCGCTGGCACGGATTTTCTCGCATTTCGCCGGCAACCGGCGCCTGCGCATGCTGGTGGTGGACGACGACAGCTTCCTGCGCGACCGCAGCCGCTTCAACGCGCGCGCGGCCGGGATCTTGGGCTTCTCCAACTTCGGCCGCGATCATCTCTACCTGCTCGACGAACAGCTGCAGCCCGACTGGGATGCGCTGGCACGATGGCTGTCCAAGGCGCCGGAGGAACCGGTGCTGCTGTTCGGATTCACCTTCATCGTCTGGCAGTCCTTTGTCCAGGCCGCGCGGCGCGACGGGATCGAACTGCGCTTTCCCGCGGGCAGCATGCTGGTGCACGGTGGCGGCTGGAAGAAGATGGACGAACAGAAAGTGGACAACGCCGCCTACAAGGCCGCGCTGAGCGCCACGTTCGGCATCGAGCGGGTGCACAACTACTACGGCATGGTCGAGCAGGTCGGATCGATCTTCTTCGAATGCGAGCACGGGCACCTGCACGCACCGGCCTACGCCGACGTCATCGTCCGCGACCTGAAGGACCTTGCTCCCGTCGCCGATGGCACCGAGGGCGCGATACAGGTGCTGAGCCTGCTGCCTGGCAGCTATCCCGGGCACAGCCTGCTCACCGAGGACCTGGGCGTGATCCATGGCGAGGACGACTGCCCCTGTGGGCGCCCGGGCAAGCATTTCGGCGTGCTCGGCCGCATCAGGAACGTCGAAGTACGTGGCTGCAGCGATACTCGGACGGTACCTGACGCATGACCCGCATCCTGTTCTCCGTCGACGCCACCGCGCCGCTCGATGCGCAGCTGGCACGTATTGCCGGCCTGGCGCCATTGCCCCCGTTCAGCACGCAGGCGCGCGCCTTCGTGGCCGACTTCGTGCGCCGGGTATTCGCCCTGCCGGTACTGCGCGACCATCCGGAACTCGCCACCCTGGCCCACTGGTTCCGGCCGGCGGCGCAGGAACATCTTTCCCGCCGCCTGCAGGCGCCGGCCAACGAGCACCTGCTCGCGCGCGGCCTGGTGTTCCATCTTGCGCCGGCCAATGTCGACGTGCTGTTCGCCTACGCCTGGCTGATGTCGGTGCTTACCGGCAACCGCAACGTCGCGCGCCTGTCGCAGAAGCCCAGTGCACAGCGCGAGGCGCTCGTCTCGATCCTGCACGCGATGCAGGCCGAAGGCCTGCACGGCGACGTACTGCAGCGCAGCGTGCTGCTGACCTATCCGCACGACGATACGACGACCACGCTGCTGTCGCGCCACTGCCACGCGCGCATCATCTGGGGCGGCGACGCCACCGTGGCCAAGATCCGCTCGCTGCCGCTGGCCCCGCTGGCGCTGGAGCTTGCGTTCCCCGACCGCTTCGGGGTGGCGGCCATCGATGCGGCCACGCTCGCGGCCAGCGACGACGCCGAGCTCGCACAGCTCGCGCACCGCTTCATCAACGACGTGCTCTGGTTCGGCCAACAGGCATGTTCCTCGCCGCGCACGCTGTACTGGGTCGGCGCGCCAGGCACGGTGGAAGCCGCACGGGCGCGCTTCTGGCCAGCCGTGCGTGCGCAGTCCGGACAGGTCGCCGATGAGCCTGCCGCGCTGATGGCACGGGTCACCGACGCACACCTGATGGCGGCGCTCACCCCGGGCCTGCACGCCAGTGGCGCGCTGGGCAACTACCCGCTGACCCTGGAGGCCGGGCACGCCGATGGACGGCTGCGCGAACTGCAGAGCGGGCACGGGCTGGTGGTGGAAGTCCGGCTCGATTCACTCCCGGAGCTCGCCCCGCAGCTGGACGACCGCGACCAGACCCTGGCCCAGCACGGCTTCTCCCGCGACGCCCTGGTGGCCCTGCTGGACCAGCTTGGCAACCGCGCGCTGGACCGCATCGTGCCGTTCGGCCGGGCATTGGATTTCCATCCGGTCTGGGACGGGACCGACCTGCTGGACGTGCTCACCCGCAAGATCACCCTGCCTGGAAACTGACCCGATGAGCTATGTATTCATCGCCCTGACCATCATGTTGACCGTCTACGGCCAACTGATCCTGAAATGGCAGGTCGGCGTGCATGGGCACCTGCTGGCGGCCCCGCTGCAGCCATTGAACCTGGTGCAGCTGCTGCTCAAGCCGTGGGTGATTTCCGCCTTCGCCGCGGCGTTCGGCGCCTCGTTGTGCTGGATGGCGGCGATCAGCAAGCTGCCGATCAGCCGCGCCTATCCGTACATGGCGATCAACTTCTTCCTGGTCGCGCTGCTGGCGGTGGCGATCTTCCATGAGCAACTGGATGGCTACAAGATCGCCGGCACGCTGATCATCATGCTTGGCGTGGTCGTACTTTCGCGATCGGTCGCCTGAACCACCTCAACGCACTCCGCGAGGCCACCCTTGATTCCCTTCAACAAGCCTTTCATGACCGGCCGCGAGCTGTGGCACATCGCCCAGGCGCATGCCAACGGCCATCTGTCCGGCGACGGCCAGTTCACCAAGCGCAGCCATGCATGGCTGGAGCAACGTACCGGTGCGCAGCGCGCGCTGCTCACCCACAGCTGCACCGCGGCGCTGGAGATGGCGGCACTGTTGCTCGACCTGCAACCCGGTGATGAAGTGATCATGCCGTCCTACACCTTCGTCTCCACCGCCAATGCCTTCGTGCTGCGCGGTGCGGTCCCGGTGTTCGTGGACGTGCGCGAGGACACCCTGAACCTGGACGAGCGCCTGGTCGAGGCCGCGATCACCCCGCGTACCCGCGCCATCTGCGTGGTCCACTATGCAGGCGTGGCGTGCGAGATGGATACGCTGATGGACATCGCCGCCCGCCACGGCCTGGTGGTGGTCGAGGATGCGGCACAGGCCATCATGTCCACCTACAGGGGACGCCCGCTGGGCACCATCGGCGAACTGGGCGCGCTGAGTTTCCACGAGACCAAGAACATCATCTCCGGCGAAGGCGGTGCACTGCTGTGCCGCGACGCGCGCTTCGGCGAGCGTGCCGAGATCCTGCGCGAGAAGGGCACCAACCGCAGCCGCTTCTTCCGCGGCCAGGTCGACAAGTACACCTGGGTAGACGTGGGCTCGTCGTTCCTGCCCGGTGAGATCACCGCGGCATTCCTGTGCGCGCAGATCGAGGAGGCCGAGCAGATCACCGCGCGGCGCCTGGCCATCTGGGAACGCTACCACCAGTGGGCGGAGCCGCACGAGAAGGCGGGCCGGCTGCGTCGCCCGGTCGTGCCGACCGACTGCGAACACAACGCGCACATGTACTACATGCTGTTGCCCGACCTCGAGACGCGGACCCGCTTCATCGCGGAAATGAAGGCCCGCGGCGTGCAGACGGTGTTCCACTACATCCCGCTGCATTCGGCGCCGGCGGGCCTGCAGACCGCGCGCAGCCATGGCGAACTGCGCAATACCGACACGCTCAGCGAGTGCCTGGTGCGGATGCCATTGTGGATCGGGGTGGAAGAGCATCTCGATGCGATATTCGCCGCGGCCGACGACGTGCTGGCATGAACGCGGCAACGGTTCCGGGCGCGGGTTCGTTCAGGGCATACCTGCAGTCCCTGCGTGTCCGGGTGGCCACGTCCACGCTGCGTCAGCGGATGCAGGGCATCCTGCTGCTGGCCGCAGGCGTGTTGCTGCTGTTGCTGCTGGCCGTGAAGTACGACCGGCAATCGCTGTTGATCACGGTGGAAAGTGCCGAGCCTGGCCAGTTGCAGGTCTATTTCGACCGGGGCAGCGGGCTGTCCGAGTCACTGTCGGCCACCCAGGCCTACGCGGCCGGACAGACCGAACTTCGCTACAGACTACCCCGCGGCAACATCCGCGGCCTGCGCCTGGACCCTGCCCCCGGCGCCGCACCGCTGGTGTTGGCACGCGTAGCGGCTGCCGCGGAGTCGGGGGGCGAGGTGCGCGTGCTGGCCGATCCACTGCAACTGACGGGCACGCAGATCGCACGCGACGGAACCGACGAACACGGCCACGCGCGTTTCCTGGTCGCCGAGGGCGCCAATGATCCCCAGCTTCCTCTCGCGCTGGAGATTCCGCTGCCCAGCAATACCGGCATCTCCCCGGTCGTCTGGAGAGCCTTGTGGTGGGGCTTCTGGCTGTGCCTGCTGGGCGTGATTGCCGTGCGCTTCCTTCGCCTTGCCAGGCCGACCCTGGCGTTGGCGCTGGTCGCACTGGGCCTGTGCTCGGCCATGGCCATGTTCTCGCCTACCAACGGTCGCTCCCTGCATCCGGATGAACGCCTGCATGAGGCCGATGCCCGCTATTTCCAGCGGCATTGGACACCACCGAGGATGGATGCTCCCGACCTGGCTCCCAGCTTCACCACCAGCCCCTATGGCGTGACCTATCTGTCAGAGTGGAACGTGGTGTATCTGTTCGCCGGAAAAGCGTCGCGCCTGTTCCGCGAGCTGGGCATGAACGAGAGACTCTCCTTCCGCGCCTTCAACGTGGCCGTGTTCGCGCTCATGCTGGTGGGCCTGGTCGCGGTCGGCGCACCGCGGGGAAGCTATATCCCGCTGCTGATTACGCCGCAGCTCTGGTACGTCTTTTCCTATTTCAACGGCGACGCCCTGCCCTTCGCGCTGGGCATGCTGGCCTGCGTGGTCGCACTGATGCCGGATGGCCCACTGCAGCGCTTCCTGCAGCGGCGGGGGCCGTTCGACACGGCGACACTGGGGCACATGCTGCTGTTCTGCACCTGCTTCGGGCTGTTGCTGCTATCCAAGAAGAACTACTGGCCGGTTGCCGCGTTCATTGCGCTGTCGATGGCGGTGGTGGCCCTGCGCCTGCGTGCCGGCGTCGTGCTGGCACTGGTCACGCTCCTGTTGCTGGGAGTCGCGGCCAATGGTGCCGGCGCCGCGCTCGCCGCGGCCGTAGGTCCGTCCATGCTTGGCCTGGCGGGCGTGCTGGCGGCGGTGGCGCTGGGCCATTGCCTGTATTCGGCCTGGAGACTGCTGCGCGAGCCGGACAGTCGGCGCGGCGTCGGCCGGATCGCAATCGTGCTCGCGCTGTCGGCTGCCGTGGCATTGCCATGGATCAGCATCGACGCATACAAGCACCGCGGCGAACCGGGCAAATCGGCGCTGGTCGAGCAGCAACGCGAACGCTACGCCGCCCCCGCCTTCAAGCCGTCAATGGCCACGGACCTGTCCGAACTCTATCCCGGTCTGCGCCTGCAGCAGAAGGGCGTGACCCTGGGCGGCCTGCTGGAAGCACCGAGGACATGGCATGCCACGACGTTCCGCAGCTTCTTCGGCGTGTACGGCTATATGGAGTATTACGATGCCGACATCGTCTACAAGGCCATGGGCTGGGGCGTGTCCGCGCTGCTGCTGCTGGCCTTGGGCCTTGGCCTGGCAACACGCACACTGACCGTCGCGGAGGCCATCGCCAGCGCCGGCTGCGCCGCCGCACTGGTGCTCGCCTCGTTCCTGCACAGCTGGGTGTACGACTTCCAGCCACAGGGGCGGTATGTGCTGGGTATCCTGGTGATGATGGTGCCGTTCTTCCTGAGGACAGCGGATTCCCCCCGCGCCAGGTGGCTTTTCACCACTGCCACGCTGCTGCTTTTCCTGCTGTCGGCTGCCTCGTTCACCCGCATCGCATTGCCGCACCTCACCTGACGGGAGGGTGCCGGCGCCAGTGCCCCGGCATGCGCGCTCGCCGCGGCGAGCGCCGACACTGCCGGCCTGCCAGCGCGAACGCCGGCAGGAAGCGAAGGCACAGGCGCGGCGCCTGCGCCTGTGTCAGGACTCCAGTGCGAACGGCTGGGTCAGGGAAAGATTGGGGTTGTAGGCCGGGTCATGCCGCAGTGCCTGGCTCCAGCGCTCCTGCATGAACGCCACTTCGGACATGAACCTGGCCTGCTTCACCGGGTTGTCCTCGAGGCCACGCGATGCCGATTCATGGTGGTACAGCTCGGCAAACGGCGTCCACACGTTGCGGTAGCCCTTTTCGCGGATGCGCAGGCACAGGTCGACGTCGTTGAAGGCCACGCGCAGGCGCTCGTCCAGCCCACCGACTTCCTCGTAGACCGAGCGGCGCACCAGCAGGCAGGCGGCTGTGACCGCGGACAGCTCCTGGACAAGCAACAGGCGACCGAAATAGCCTTCGCTGCCACGCGGGTGGCGGCTGCCCACATGGCCTGCCACGCCGCACAGGCCCACCAGCACACCGGCATGCTGGATAGTGTCGTCCGGGTAGTAGAGCATCGCCCCCACCGCGCCCACGTCCGGTCGCAGCGCATGGGCGACCATCTCCTCCATCCAGCCGGGGGAGATCACCTCGATGTCATTGTTGACCAGCCCGATGACCTCACCGCGCGCCTGGGCCACGGCGAAGTTGTTGATCGCCGAATAGTTGAACTCGCCTGGATACGACAGGACCCGCACGTCCGGCATCGCGGAAATGCGCTCGAAATAGTCGAGCGTCTCCTGCTCGACCGAGCCGTTGTCGACCACCAGGATCTCGTAGTCCGGGTAGGTACTCCGCTCGAGGATGCTGTCCACGCACAGGCGCAGCAGATCCACGCGATCGCGGGTGGGAATCACCAGGCTCACCTTGGGCGCGGGTACCGGCACGGGGCGCTTCACCCGCATCATGCTGGCCGGAAGAATGCTTACCTCGCCCGCCTGCCCGGTGCGCTGAAGATGCTCCTCGACCGCGCGACGGCCAGCCACCACCGCATAGTTCTTTTCGCCGGCGGCCAAGGCCGTCGATCCCTGGATCGCGCGCCAGTGGTAAAGGACGCGTGGGATGTGCACGATCTGGTCCGGCGTTATGCGCTCGACGCAGCGTAGCGCCAGATCCCAGTCCTGCGAGCCTTCCAGCCCCTTGCGGAAGCCACCCAGCTCACGCACCAGCGGCAACCAGTAGACGCCGAGATGCGAGATGCAGTTCTGCCCCAGGAACAGGTCGTAGTTCCAGTCGGGCTTGAAGTAGGGATCGAAGCGGTTGCCGTCTTCGTCGATCTTGTCCTCGTCGCTGTAGATCAGCTTGGCATCCGGTGCACGGCAGACCGCCTCTGCGACCAGCAACAGGGCGTCGCGGTGCAGCTCATCATCATGGTCCAGCAGCACCATGTACTCGCCGGTGGCCACGTCCAGCGCCGAATTTGACGACGCGGAGATATGCCCGTTCTCCTGACGGTAAACCACCTTGATCCGGTGGTCGCGACGCTGGTACTCCTCCAGCACCGCGCGCACGTGCGGTGACGGCGAGGCGTCATCGCAGATGCACAGCTCCCACTCCGGATAGTGCTGCCCGATCACGCTGTCCAGCGCGCGGCGCAGCCAGCGTTCGGGTGCCTGGTAGACCGGCATCACCACCGACAGCAGCGGCCTGCGCGGCAACGCGGCGAGGCGTGCAGCGATGTCGTCCGCGGCCAGGGCCGGCTCGTTGCGCAACAGCCAACGCCGGTAGTCGCTGGGTACCGGCGGGACCAGCTCCCGGTAGTCCTCCAGCCCCTGCCGGAACATCGCGCCGGGGCCAGCCACCAGCGCCCTGCGCAACGCAGTTCCGATGACGCCGGCGGCGGACAGGAAGCCACCGCCGCGCGCGCGTGCCGTCGCATGCATGATCCGCATCCACGCCCGTGCCCGGCTCACGTGCTGCAGCCGGACCT
Organism: Stenotrophomonas acidaminiphila; assembly: GCA_002951995.1. Classification (NCBI taxonomy): domain Bacteria; kingdom Pseudomonadati; phylum Pseudomonadota; class Gammaproteobacteria; order Lysobacterales; family Lysobacteraceae; genus Stenotrophomonas; species Stenotrophomonas acidaminiphila. The sequence goes on along the minus strand of CP019797.1, from coordinate 590,776 downwards.
GGATATCGAACCGCGCGTCGTCATCGCCCGGGTCCAGTCGCAGGGCCTGCAACCCGGGACCGAGATAGATCACCGTCGCGCTGCAGCCGGCCGCATCGTACGGAAGCAGGTCGATCCTGCCGGCGGCCTGCATCCCGGTTCCGTAATCGAGATAGAGGCAGGGATTGTCCAAACGGCCTTCGTAGACCTGGCGCGCGATCGTGAGGACATGCCAGCCAGGCGTGCAGCCGGTTTCGGGCCCAGCCCCCATCCTGAGCAGGAACTGGGGGTCGCAGCGGGTACCACGCCAGCCCTGCGGCTCACAGGCGGACACGTTGGCCAGGGGCTCGAGCCGGGCCTTCCAGCCGTCCTCGCGGCGCTGCTGGCGCGCCCGCCATTTCCTGCCGAGACGGTACAACACCGGCCTGTCGGAGCGCTGTTTCAGCTCCTGCACGATGTCCGACAGCATGTGCACCTGCCCGGCCAGCGCGGCCAGCTGCACCTCCTGGGTGGAGCGCGCGTGCTCGATCAGGATTCTCTGCTCGGCCTGCATCCGGGTGACGTGTGCATGCGTCTGCTCCATGGCACCGTGCTGTACGGCCTGTACCTGCAGGAGCGCGTCATGCAACGTATCCAGCCTGGCAACCTGTTCCCCGTGACGGGCCGTGAGGTTGCGCTCGGCCAGCATGCTTGCGGTGAGGCGCCGGAAATGCAGTTCGATGCGCATGGTATCGCCACGGCAGTACCGCGCACCGTCGGCGATGTCCAGCTCCAACCAGGGATCGTCGCCCGCCGCGACCCACGCGACCAGCCCGGGGTCGGCGGTGGCAAGCCGGTACTCGTGCATCACCTTCACCCGGCCCGCGAGGTCAGCAACGGGCCGGCCATCGAGCGAGAGCGCCAGCAGTTCGTAGGCGCCTGCACGGGCATCAGGATCGAAGCGCAGGCGTTCCGGCGCCCGGGCGACCGGAATGTCGATCGCCAGCAGGCAGGTTCCGTCCGGCGCAATGCGGGCCGGCCCCTCGGCGGACTGCGCTTCCGAGTAACCCTCCATCGCCGTGCGCAGGTAGACCTTGGGCGCGACGACTGGTGCCATGTCCAATGGCGGCGCGTTCCATGCACTTGCGAGCTCAAGGCCACGACTCCATTCGGGAACGTGGCGCGCGTGGTCCTGGTCGAGCGCGGAAAGCACCGCCTCCATGGCCCCGGCATAGCCGCGACGTCCCGCCTCGAAGCGCTCGCGCAGTGCATCCATGGCGGCGGGCAGCGCTTCCAGCTCACCGTCACTGGCTGCCTGGAAGCACCGGTAGGCGTCCACCACCACTGGATCGAGCGCGGAGACATCGGCGGCGCGATGATTGCGCAGCTGCGCATCGAGGAAGCCTTCCACCGCCGCGGCATGTCCCTCACCACCCGGCAACACACGGTCGCCAAAGGCGCGCCTGCAACGCCCGAGCTGCGCCCGCCAGTCGGTTATCAGCGCTTCGTAGGTCATGAGCACCCGGTTCGCGCCGCGCGTGGCCAGCTCGGCTTCGAGCTGGTAGGCCAGCGACAGGAGTCCGGCCCGGTACTCGGACATGCCGTCGCGGCGCCGCAACGACGCCGCCACCTCCACCGGGTGGCGCGCGATGAACGCGAAATGCGCGTCGATGCCCAGCTCCTCGAACAGGGCCTGCCACAAGGGGACGAAACGGCACAGGCGTGGATCCTTGATCACCACCGTATCGCCGTTGGCCACCAGCTCCGACAGCAGCTCCGCCAGTTCACGACGCACCTGCATGGTGGCCGGATGCCGCATCCAGCTCTCGGGCAGGGGCCTGGGATCGGCCCAGTCCATGCCAAACGCCGCCAGCAGCCGGTCATGCGCCTGGACGATGCGCACGTGCTCGAAGTATCCCTTCGGGTTGGCATCGGCCGTGGCCGGCATCAATTCATCGCCGAGGTTCAAGCCCAGCTGGCTGAAGGTTCCGGCCAGAGCCGAGGTGCCACTGCGATGCATGCCGAGCACGACGATCACATGGGGCGGACTGGATTTTTCAGCGGACTTCACCTGTACCCCGGTAACTTGGGAAAGTCCGCGCATTGTAGTCGAACCCCCTCCGCTCACAGCTGAGCGGAGGTATCGCGCCTAACGCCAGTGCAATCCGTGCCGCGCCTGTTCGGTCAGCTGCCGGCGCCACCACCAACGCAGCAACTTCCAGCGCCAGCTCCCCGTGGGCCAACGCTCGTACTGGCCCGAGAAGACCGTCCCGTAGCCCTGCTCGTGGCCGGCGGCCTCCAGCCCGAGGAAGCGGCAGACCGCATCAACGGTCGCCGCCGGGTCGTCGCGCAGTTGCTCGTTGCGCAGCAACAGGATCTGATCACGCGGGAAAGCGGCGTACAGCGCATCCAGCTGGCGGGCATAGTCGCCGCGCAGGCGATAGCTGTGATGCCGCAGTGGCGACCCGGTCGAGAAATCGTCCTCATGCCCTCGCAGGCGCCAGCGCTCGGCCAGCAGCGCCAGCCACAGTGGCCAACGCTCATCGCCGCGGGCACGTTCCATGTGGTACTGCGACAGGGCGCGCTCCACCGGGTGGCGCAGCAGGATGACCCAGCGCATCTGCGGGTTGTAGCGGGCAATACGGCCGATCAGCCGCGCATGCATCAGGTAGATGGGCGTAGCGTCACCGTGCAGCTTCGCAACCGAAGCGTCCGCCGACTCGCTGAAGTGCGCCGCGAAGCGCGCATCCACCTGTTCCGTGCTCCACCCATCATCGAAGTCGGGCGCATCGAATACATGCGCTTCCTTGTCCGCGGGCAATGCCACGCCGGGGTGCCGCTGCAGGAACGCGGCCAGTGCCGTGGTCCCGCCCTTCTGCACCCCGCCGACCACAAAACGCACCCTGGGTGCGCTCATTTCTCCACCACCACGTCCATCGGCACGGGGAACAGGCCGGTGAAACGCTCCTGGCTGTCGTCAAGCACCTCGAAGGACGGGGCGCCTTCCTGCCGCGCCAGCACCGTGTGCTCGTGTACATGCGCCGAATCCAGCACCCGCATGCGCACGCGGTAGATGCCGCGTTGCAGCGTCGCTTCCATCTTCACCGACAGGGCGATGTCACGCACGCTCTCGACCTTCGGCAGGCGGATGCGCCGCCCGCACAACTGGGTGCTGCGCTCGTCCATCAGATCGAATATCAGCAGCGGGTTGGCAATGTCGGGACGCAGCCGCAGCGTCAGCGTGAAATGCAGCGGCTCGCCATAGCCGACCGTCGCATGTTCGACGCCATTCACCGAAGCCGCGGTGACCCGCACGTCATCGAAGCCGAACCCATCGTCGAGGCGCTTGAGCCGGCTCTGCTGCTGATACCCCAGCCGCTTCAGGTTGGCATCGTGGATGCGGCGGGTGTATTCGATGATGACGTCCTCGGGGCTCCCCTCCATCACCATCTGTCCATGGTCCATCAGGATCGCGCGCCGGCAGAAGGCCCTCACCATCGCCGGATCATGGCTGACGAACAGCAGGGTCGTGCCGGTCGCCAGGATCTCGCTGATCTTGGCCATCGCCTTGGCCTGGAACGCCGCATCGCCGACGGCCAGCGCCTCGTCCACGATCAGGATGTCCGGATCGGTATGCACCTGCACCGCGAAGGCCAGGCGCAGGGCCATGCCGGAACTGTAGGTCTTCACCGGCTCATCGATGAAGTCGCCGATGTCGGCGAACTCGACGATGCTGCCCATGCGTTCGCGCACCTGCGCCGGGCTCAGACCCAGAATGGCGGCATTGACGCGCACGTTCTCACGACCGGTCAGCTCGGGATTGAAACCGGATCCAAGCTCCAGCAGCGCCGCGACCCGGCCATTGACCCGCACGCTGCCGGCGGTGGGCTCCAGTACGCCCGCCACGATCTGCAGCAGGGTGCTCTTGCCGCTGCCGTTATGGCCGATGATGCCCAGTGCTTCGCCGCGGCCCAACGAAAAACTGACCGTCTGCAGCGCCTGGTGGTAGTGCACGCGCCGCTGCGCATTCCGCAGCAACCATGCCGAAAGCCACGGCAGGGCACGCGCCAGTCCCGACAAGCGATGCAGCATCGGCACCCATAAGCGGCTGCCCGGCGTGGCCCATAGTCGATAGGTCTTGCTGATCCCGCACACCTGCAGAGCGGGAACATCTGGATCAATGGTCATGGTGCAGCCGACGGAAAATCGCTGCATAGCATAGCCCCGGGTAGGCATCGTGCCCATACGAGTCCGCCGCCGACCGGAACAACTACGCACCCCTGCACCTTCCGGCGGTTACCGGCAAAAGCGCCAGAGACATGCGCACAAAAAAAGCGGGCGGCTTTCGCCGCCCGCTCTACTGCTTTTCAGGCTTTCGCCGCAATCGGATCGATTACGGGTTCAGCTTGGCAGCCGGGGTGTTCCACTCGCTACCGTTCCACTTCTCAGCGGTCAGGTCGGTCACGGTGCCGGTGTTGACGTTGCGGTTCAGGGCCGAAGCCTTGAAGTTGGTGCACTGCGCGGTCACGCGGACGTACCACTTGCCGGTGCCGTCGCCGAAGCCGCCGGTCAGGCCCTTGCCGGCGTTGCCGCCTTCCAGGTCTTCACCGTACAGCTGCACCGACTTGTGGGCGCCCAGGGTGATCTTGGCGCTGTTGCTGTGCAGGCCAGCGTCGTCCTTCGCGTCGATCTCAACAGCGCACGAGGTGGCGTTGTTGTTGGTCAGGCGCAGCATGGACTGAGCGGTGGCGTTGCCGCCCGGGTTCACGTTCTGGAAGATCAGCGTGGTGCCGTTGAAGTCGATGGCGCCGAACTGGGCCGGATCCAGGACCGGGTTCACGCGCTGGGTCGACAGGTTGTAGTCAACGGTGACTTCACCGGTGATCTGGTCAACCTTGGCCAGCTCGTAAGCGCCGGTAGCAAAGGCGCAGACGTGCAGGGTCGACGGCGACGGGCTGGCGGCGGTCACGTTGGCCAGCAGCGGCGAGGAAGCCGGCAGGGTCACGGTGATGCTGCCGTCAGCGGCCGGGGCCGAGGTGCCAACCGGAGCCGAGCAGGTGTTGCTGGTCGAGAACTTGATGTTGTTGCCGTAGGCAGCCAGGCCGTTCAGCTTGATCTTGAACTCAGCGGTGCTGACAACGTTGTACTCCGGGTTCGGAGCAACGGCGCTGTAGTTGTTGACGTAGCCGGTGCCGCCACCGACCAGAGCGCCTTCGGCGATGTCGATGGTGATGCCGCCCAGGTGGAAGTAATCCGAACCCGGGGTCGCGCCGTTGTTGCCGCTGCCGCCGACCTGACCATTGGCCGCGAACCAGGTCTTCGGATCCGGGGTGCTGCCAACGTCGATCTTCTTGGTGGTTTCGGTCGAGGCAACGGCCTCGGTCACCAGGCCCCACTTGGAGCGCGCGATGACAGCCTTGGACGCCAGGATCTGCTGGCCGACCGAGTTCTGCACGGTGATTTCGGCGCCGACGCTGTTGCCGTCGAACAGGCCCTGCACCAGGTTGGTGATCTGCACGCTGTTCAGCTCGATCGCGTAGCCGTTCAGCGTGTCGGCGCCATTGCCCGGAGCGGTGAAGGTGAAGTTCAGTTCCTGGCCGGAAGCCGAGTAGTACGGGGTGCCCACCAGAGCAGCGCCGATGACGGCGCCGGTGCCGCCCAGCTCGTCACCGATCTTGAAGTTCTCGACCAGCGTCTTGGCATCGGCAGTCGCGTCGAACTTGGCACCGTTGGTCAGGGTGACCTTGACGGTCACGTTGTCGCCAGCAACGGTGGCGATGCGCGCAGCATCGTCGGTGGTGGCGGCCAGCGTCAGCTGGGACGGGGTGTTGATGGTGGTGCCGTTGTTGACGATCAGGTCCTTGGCGAACCAGATCTGCTTGCCGGCCGGGTAGGACAGCGAAGCAGCCGACGCCAGCGCCGGGAGTGCCAGGGCACCCACCACGGCTGCGGTCAGCAGGCTCTTGTTGAACTTCTTCATGTGAATCAACTCCGTTGAGATTTTTTAGTTAACTAAAAATGAAACTTCCTAGGTACTGCAGTAGCTGTTACCGGTCGCCTGACCTACCCCGGTACCGTCGGGCCAGCCCGTTGGCATACCGGTCGCTGCTGGGCGGATGTGGAAAAAGATTCCTTCCCCATAGTCCCCATGGAGCAAGCTACCGGGGAACGTTAACCAAGCCTTACTTGGCCGTCAAGCCTGCGACCCGCCCCATGCCACATGCGCGGGCGCGTGTCCCACTCATTGTGGGATGGCGCGCGCATTCAGTGGTGAACCGCAACGACTGACAGGCGTAGTCAGGGAATGCCATGCGGGTGTGCGGGTTAATCCAGCTGAATTGCCTTGCCACGTCCGACGCTCCGTGGCATGAGCCCCCCAGTCCTCCATGCGCCTCCCTCCCGGGGCGGTCGCGGTTGCCCGCCGGCGGCACAACCCGCCTCAGACAGCGATGTCATTAGCGCTGGTGATGGCCAGGATGATACCGATCATGATCACGCCGATGGCGCCGCCGATCAGCAGGATGGCGACCGGCTCCAGCAGGGCCAGGAACTGCTTCATGCGGGTGCGGCCGGAGTCCTCGCACAGCCGCGCCAGCGACTGCAGCATGGACGGCAGCTCACCGGAACGCTCGCCGACCCGGATCAGGTTGTAACCGGTGGCCGTCAGCGTCTGCTGCTCCTCCAGGGCATCGGCCAGCGGGATGCCATTGCGCACGTTGCGCGACACTTCCTCCAGGCGCGCCCTGCGACCCGGGGCGATGACGCTGGCCCGGGCCAGGCCCAGCGCATCCATCAGCGGCACCCGGTTGGTCAGCAGCGTGGACAGCACCCGCGCCCAGGTCGCGGTTTCCGACTCGACCCGCCAGGCCCCAGCACCGGCAGCCGTTCCAGCGCCTCGAACCAGCGGGCACGGGTACCGGGATTGCGCAGCCGCACGAACAACCCCGCGATCAGGGCGGCCACCAGCACCAGTACCGCCGGGAACCACTGGCGCAGGAACATGCCGGTATTGAGCACCGCCGCGGCGAGCCAGGGCAGGTCGTCCGCACGTTTGAGCAGCGTGGCGAACTTGGGAACGACGAAAGTGAACATCATCACCACCGCGCCCAATCCGGCGCAGACCAGCACGGCGGGATAGGTCAATGCCTGGCGGATCTCGGCGCGTACTGACTGGTCGTACTCCATCTGCTCGACCACGTCGTGCAGGGCGCGCCCCAACAGGCCCGATTTCTCGCCACTCCGGACCACCGTGGCCACGTAACGGGGAAGTGGCAGCCCCGCCGCCTCGAGCGCCGTGGAGAAAGCCTGGCCCTGGCGCAGACCCGCGGCGATGCCTTCGAAGGCAGCCAGCAGCTGCGGATGCCGGACCGAGCGCACCTGGGCGGCGACGGCTTCAGCCAGCCCGACCCCCGCTCCGAGAAGGGTGGCAAGCTCGTGGAAGGCCAGGATCAGATCGCGCTGCCGCAGGGGCGAGGCACGCCCGCGGGCCTTGCGCGCCGCGCCTGCCTCCACCGCCCGCACCGCGACGACGGACAGCCCACGCCGTTCCAGCTGGCGCGCGGCCTCGCGTTCGGACTGGGCCGAAACCACCCCCTCCAACGCAGCGCCTTCGGCATTGAAGGCCTTGTATCGGTACTGGGCCATGGGGTCAGACCGCCGTCACGCGCAGCACTTCTTCGACCGAGGTCACGCCCTGCCAGGCCTTCAGCAGGCCGTCCTCACGCAGGAAGCGGCAGCCACGGGCGCGGGCCATGGCCTTGAGCTCGGCGTGGCTGGCGCCGGCCACTACCGCCTGCTGCATTTCCTCGTCCACCGGGATCAGCTCGTAGATACCCACGCGGCCACGGTAGCCGGAATGCTGGCAGCGTTCGCAGCCCACCGCCTCGCGCCATTGCGCAGGCACGTCGCCCAATACCCGGGCCGCCCACTGCGCGGCTTCGGCCGCGATGGCCGGCAGCACGTGACCGGCCGGCCGCGCACAATGCGGGCACAGCCGCCGCACGAGGCGCTGGGCCTGCAGTCCCTTGACCGGCGTCGCGACCAGGAACGGCTCCACCCCCATGTCGATCAGGCGGGTGAAGGCGCCGATCGCGTCATTGGTATGCACCGTGGACAGCACCAGGTGGCCGGTGAGCGCCGACTGGATCGCGATCTCCGCGGTTTCACGGTCGCGGATCTCGCCCACCATGATCACGTCCGGATCCTGGCGCAGTATCGAGCGCAGCGCACTGGCGAACGTGAGCCCGATGTCGGCGTGGGTCTGGATCTGGGTAATGCGCGGCAGCTGGAACTCGACCGGGTCTTCGACGGTAATGATCTTCTTCATGCCGTCATCGGCGGCGGCCAGCGTGGCGTACAGGGTCGTGGACTTGCCCGAACCGGTGGGCCCGGTGACCAGCAGGATGCCGTGGGCCTCCCGGCTCCAGGCGCCCAGCAGGGCCAGATGGTCCGGCGCCATGCCCAGCCGCTCCAGCCCCAGGTCCTTGCGCTCCTTGGGCAGCAGACGCAGCACGATGGATTCGCCATGCACCCCCGGCAATGCCGAGGCACGCACATCCATGGCCTGGCCACTGGCACGTACGCTCAGGCGGCCATCCTGCGGCAGCCGGCGCTCGGCGATGTCCATGCCGGAGATCAGCTTCAGGCGCGAAGCGACGGCATTGAAACGTTCGCGCGGCAGCTGCAGCCGGGCATACAGCACGCCATCGATGCGGAAGCGGACGACGAACTGGTGTTCGTCGGGCTCGAGATGGATGTCGGAGGCCCGCTGCTCCACCGCCTGTGCCAGCAGGCTGTTGACCAGCTCGACCACCGGCGCCTCTTCGGCCAGTTCACGCAGGTGGCGGACGTCATCGCCACCGTACCCCGAAGCCAGCAACCCACGCCCGAGCTTGTCCAGGGTGCCTTCCATCAACTGGGTCGCGGCCAGCACCCGCTGCACGTCCTGCGCCGGGTACAGATAAGCCAGCGTTTCCTGCAACACCGGATCCAGCGGATCACGGCTGGCACACCAGAGGCCACCCTCGGGATCCTGCCAGATCAGCACCCCCTGGTCCTGCATCCAGTCCACCGATACCGGCTCCTCGCCGGGAACGACCCATGCCTCGACCTCGGGCAGGACCACGTCGCGCCCTGCCAACGGAAGGCCCAGCTGGTCGGACAGCGCGGCCAGCAGTTGCTCCTCTGACAGCGCACCGATGCGCACCAGCAGGCTGCCCAGGCGCCCTCCCATGCTGCCCTGCAATTCCAGGGCCCGCTCCAGATCGGATGGCCCAATGACGCCACGGGCGACCAGGATCTGGCCCAGCAAGGGGGAGGCGACCTCGGCCTCAGGGGATACAGGCAACGAACTGGCAGCGGTCATGGGCGCAGGGACAAAAGAAAAGGAGGAAACGACACGGCATCACAACACATCGGCGAAGCCCGGACGAAGCGCCTTGAACAACGCCCCCCCAACGCCAACACCACCAGAGCCGCGAGGGAATAAGCGGCCGCGGCCGCCAGGTCGGGCCACTGCCCGTGCAGGATGACCCCGCGCAGCGCCTCGGCCGGCCAACTGATCGGATTGACCGCCACGGCGCCGGCCAGCATCGGCGGCACCATGCTGCGCGGGTAAAGCACTGCACCTGTGAACAAGGCGACGGTGACCAGCACCGACACCACCTGGGCGAGATCGCGCAGGTATGCACCGAGCGCCGCGAACGCCAATGCAATGCCATACAGCATGACCAGGTAGGGCACCAGAACGAGCGGAAGCGCAAGCACCTCCCAGCCCAGGCCCGACCCCCAGAGCGCATTGACGCCCCAGACCAGCAGCAGGCCAAGGAGCATGTGGAACAGGGCCGCACCGAGTGGCACGGCGACCAGCACCGGCAGCGGGAACACGATCTTGCGGACGAAATTGCTGTTGCGCAGCAGAAGCGACGGCGCCTGGCCGACTGCCTCGGCCAGCAGCCCATGCACCAGCAGGCCGACGAACAGGTTCAGCGCGAACCCCAGGTGATCATTCTCGGCCATGCCCGGCCAGCGGGCGCGGAACACCGCGCCGAACACAAATCCGTACACGGCCAGCATGGTCAGCGGCATCAGGAACGGCCACGCCCGCCCCAGCAGGGTGCCCCGGTAGCGGACCGCCAGCTCCTGGGCCACCAGGGTCCGCCACAGGGCGATGTACCCGGCGCCGCGGGAAAGGAATTGGGAACTCATGGACGAAACAGGTAGAACACCAGCGGTTGGCGGACGACACGTAGATTAACAGCCATCACAAGCCGTATTGCGCCGCCAACGCGCCGGCACCGAAGCCGTGGGCAACCCCGGCCAGACCCAGACCGCTGCCCGGGGCGCCGGTTGCCGGCCATCGCCGGCAAGCCGTAGACTGCTGGCCGCCTTTCGATTTGCCTGCATGGTCCGTGATGACTCCCCCACGCTTCCGTTCCAGCCGCCGCCTGCGCCGCAATTCCATCCAGGGCTTCACTCTGCTGGAGATGATCGTGGTACTGGTCATCATCGGGCTGATCATGGGCCTCGTTGGCCCGCGCCTGTTCAGCCAGGCCGATAAAGCCAAGGTCCAGACCGCGGAGACGCAGGCCAAGATGCTCAAGGGTGCGCTCGAGACCATGCGCCTGGACATCGGCCGCTTCCCCTCGCAGGAAGAGGGCCTGAAACTGCTCGTGCAGCCCCCGGGCGACAGCAAACTGGCGCAGCGCTGGAAGGGCCCGTACCTGGAAGACGGCCTGCCCGATGACCCATGGGGCAATGCCTACCAGTACTCGCCGCAGCCCTCCGGTACCCGCGCATTCACCCTGTATTCCTTCGGTGCCGACGGCAAGGATGGCGGCAGCGGCTACGATGCCGACATCGGGCAGTTGCCCCAACAGCAATGAACCGTCCCCAAGCGGGTTACACCCTGCTTGAGATGATCGTCGTCATGGCAATTCTTGCCATGGCCACCGCTGTTGCAGCGCCCCCGAGCTACCGCATGGTGCGCTCCTGGCAGGAGGCCACCCAGGTCGATGACGTCCTGCAGCAGCTCGAGCGCCTTCCCAGTCGCGTCCGTGCCACCGGCAGCCCCCTGAACGTCGAAGGGAAGGAATCCATCCCACTGGTCACGGTGCCCGATGGCTGGGCGCTGCGCGCGAAAACCCCGCTGCAGGTACAGGCAAATGGCGCCTGTACCGACGGCGAGGCAACACTTGTCACCGCGCACCAGACGATCGACCTGCGCATACATGCCCCCTTCTGCCGCATACAGCGGCCCAGCCCATGAATCCCCGTTACCGGCCCCGCCACAGGCAGCACGGCTTCTCGTTGCTGGAAGCGATCGTGGCCCTGACGATCATGGCCACGTGCCTGCTCGCGCTCTACGCTTGGCTGTCCACCAGCACGTTCGCGCTGGGCCGCGTTGGCGCGAATTCCCGGGCGCTGCAGGATGCGCGCGTGGCGATGGCGGCACTGGAGACGGTCAACCCGATGATGGAGCCGGACGGCAAGCGGGACCTGCCGCCGCTGGAGATCCGCTGGAAGGCACGTCCATTGACCGAACGCCGCGCAGGCATGAGTCCGGCCGGGGGCGCAACGCCGTTCGATTTCCGCCTTTACGAGCTGGACGTCGAGATATTGCGCAACGGGCAGCGGGTACGCGACTTCAGCCTGCGCAAGGCCGGCTGGGAAATCGCCCGCCCCAGGTCAATCGACGATGAGTGACCACCCGCACCTGCGCCAGCGCCAGCGCGGCCTCACCCTGCTGGAAATGATGGTGGTCCTGCTGATCACAGGCATGGCCATCGCCCTGGGCTTCCAGTCACTGGGACAATGGCGGCGGGCCAATGCCGCCATTGCCGGCATCAGCGGCGCCACGCAGCAGGCCACGCTCACCGAAAGCTGGGTGGAGAGCTCGTTGCGCAGCCTTTACCCGGTGAAGGAAGAGGCGTTCGAGGGACGTCGCAACACCTGGCCGGGATTGCCACGCAAGCGGTCCAGTCACACCAGGGTGGGGCGGTGGCGATCGAATGGTCGATCCAGGAGGACGGGGCACAGCGTCGCCTGAAGCTGGTCGAGGCCGGCAAGGAGCTCGAGCTGCCATTGCCCGGGGTCACGAAGGCCACGTTCGGCTACATGGACAAGGAGGGACGCATGTACGAGCAATGGCCGCCGAAGCTCGGCCTGCACGACCACCTGCCAGCGATGATCGTGCTCGAGCAGGAAATGGACGACGGCAGCCAACGCCTGTGGGCGGCCGCGGTCGCCGGTGCCCACAACCCCTATGTCAACCCGTTCGAGGCCGAGTTTGACTGACCGTCGCCCCAAGACCGACGCCGGCTTCGTGCTGGTGATCGTGCTGACATTGCTGGTGGTCCTGGCACTGCTCGCCGCCGCGACGGCAACCTCGGCCGAGCGCGCGATCCAGGCCGCACAGGCCGACGCCGACCGGTTCGAAAGCGAGCTGGCCATGGCCGGAACCCGGGAAACCCTGCTGTACCTGCTGGCAACGCAACGGCAGACCGTGGCCGGCCTGACCGTCAATGATTCGGACAGCGCGGCCGCGCCCGTCCCTCCCGATGATCCGGATGGCTTCATGGCCCTGCCGGTCGGCAACGAGATCCGGCTTGATGGCACCGCTTACCAGGGTCTGGGCAATACGCGCTTCTCGCTGCAGGACGACCGCGGCCTGCTCAGCGTGAACTGGGCAGCCCCGGTGATGCGGCAAGCCCTCTACCGCGCGCTGGGGGTACCCGCCGACCAATGGGACGGGCTGGACGCCAAGCGGCTGGACTACCAGGACCAGGACGACCTGCACCGCCTCAATGGCGCCGAAAAGGGCCATTACGAACGCGCCGGGCTCCCTCCGCCGACCAATCGCACGCTGGCGACCCCGCTGGAACTGCGGCGCATCCTGGTCTGGGACAAGCTGCTGGCCAAGATGGACGACGCACAGCTGCTTTCCATGTTCACCATGACCCGCGGCGTGGACCTGAACGTCAACACCGCCCCCCTGCAGGTACTGGAACTGGCACCAGGGCTGACCGCGGAGAACGCCAGACGCATGGTTGAACTGCGCCGCACCACGCCGTTCGTGTCGCTGTGGCAGGTACAGCAGACCTTTGGAATGGGCATGGGGACGGGGTTCGAGGACGGACTGACCCTCTTTGCAAAGCCCTCCGGCAACCTTATCCTATGGGATCGACATTCCGGCGCTCGCCAGCTCCTGCATTGGACGCTAACGCCTCTGGAGCCCAAGGGCCCCCCATGGCGTATTGATTACGAGGTCATCCTTCCACGTGGCAACGAATCCGATCAGGCCGTGGTTGGCTCGCCTTCGACACCGCTTTTCTCCACGCCGGATACGCTTGGGAAGCAAGGGTAATGCGCCACTGAGCGGTGGCGGCAGCGATACCACGCTTTTTTTCGTCGGACGCGAGCTCTGCCTTTTCATGACCCTGGACGCGGGCAAGGCGCCAGCCAAGCAGCGCAAGGAGTTCGCAGCGCTCTCGGTACGCCGGGCCGCGCCGTTCCCCGATCCGGATTTCGATATCGCCTGGTCACCGGACGGCAGCGCCGCACTCTGGTACTGGTCGCGGGCCCGGGTCCATGCGCTCGCGGCCGCCGAGCCCGGCCGGCGCAAGCGGTTCGTGGCCGAGGCACTGTATGCCGGGTCCCCTCTGGAGCAGGGCATCGAACTGCTGCAGCTCGACGACGGGTTCGAGGCGCGCGCCTGGAAAGCCGGGCGGCTTTGCGCCAGCCGGTGGTGGCAGGGCTTGCCGTCAGCGGGGCAATGGCGCGACTTCGTGCGCGGTACCGGCCAGGCGCTGGAGCCCGCGCTGCCGCTCCCCGAGCCGCAGGCAGTCGCACTGGCCGAGGCGCCCTGGAACCGCCAGGCAACAGGAACCGACAAGCTGCAGCTGTCTGGTCTCGAACAATACCTGCCCAAGGCCGCTTTTGCGCTGGTCGCGGTGTTTGTGCTGGTTGCGGGCGCCCAGCTCGGCAGCATCGCGCGCGCGCAGGCGGACATCTGGCGCGCCCAGTCCACGGCCACCGACCTCGACGCCCCGCTCCAGCGCATCCTCGACGCACGCGACGCCGCCGACCAGGCTGTCGCCGAGATCGACAGCCTCCTTTCGCTTCATGGGCTGCGCCCGAGCACCTCGCTGATGGCCGAACTGGTCCGGCTGTTGCCGGGCAAGGAATGGCAGGTCCGGAAATGGAGCCAGCCGACGCCTGATACGCTTGAGGTGAACGTGATTGCGCCCGGGAGCAATCCCGAGACGCTGGTTTCCTCGCTGGAGGACTCCCCGATGTTCAAGGGCGTCACCGCAGAGCTGGGACGCAACAATGAACTGACGATCAAGGCGACGATCACCGCCGCCTCGAACGCAGGAAACGACACGCCATGAAGGCATTCGACAGCCAACTGCAGAATCTCAAGCGACAGGTCGAAGCCGCGCCCTGGCTGAAGTGGGCTGGGCTGGCCATCGTCCTGCTGCTGGCATTGTTCTGCCTGCAGGCCCTGGACGCGGTGCGCGTGGAGCGGCAGAAGGCTGCCATGGACGCCGAGCTGGACCTGCGCCGGATCATGTCGCTCAAAGGCCAGGACGTCTGGTTCGAGCGGCAAAAAAACGCCGTCGAACTGCGTGACACGCTCAAGGCGCAGTTGCCGGAAGTATCCACGCCGGGCATGGCCCAGGCCGCCCTGCAGAACTGGCTGCGCGGGCTTACTTCGGGATTCGGCAACGAGCAGAACGCCAACATCCGGATCAACCGCTCCGGCACCGTGGAAACCGTACCCGGCGTACTGAGGATCAATGCTTCGCTGAACGTCGCCGCTTCACCGCGGCAATCGCTCAACCTGCTGCGCCAGATCGAAAGCTCGAGCAACCTGGTCACCCTGGAAACGCTCACCCTGCAGAGCGACGACAGCAATACCCTGCACCTGACCCTGAACGCCTATTACCGGGTCACCGAGGGGGGTACGCCATGATCGCCCGCCGTCACTGGCCCTATCTCTATCTGGCAGGTGCGCTGCTGGCCGGCGTGTCGATAGGCGCGGCGTGGCCGCCGCCTCCGCTGCCCAAGGCGAGCGAACAGGGCAATGCCTGGAGCCTGCCGGCAATGGCGGATATCGCCCGTCACGTACCCCAGGACCTGGCCGTGGTCACCAGCGGCATGCGCTGGAAGGGCGATGTTGGCGGAACGCCCGGCGAACGCGCCGCCTGGCGCCTGGCGGGCACCGTCGATGAAGCCACCCCTGCGATCCTGGTGATGACGCCCGACAGCCCCGACAAGGTGAAGCGCATCGAGCTGGGCCAGGCGCTGCCCGACGGCAGCGTGCTGCACAAGGTGGATGGCGACAGGGCCATGACCAAGCGCGATGCCTGCATCGTCACGTATCAATTGTTCCAGAGCGAGGCCGTGGACATGTCCGAAGGCTGCGAGGAACCGGAAGCACCCGATCAAGGAATCCGTAAATGATGTCCCATCGCCGCCCTCTGATTGGCCTTGCCGCATTCGGCATCACGCTGTTGGCCGGCTGCGCCACGCCGCCGCCGGTGCGGGTGACCACTGGACTGGACGTGCCCCCCAAGGAGTCGATCAGTGCCGAGCATGAAATCAGCCCCCATATCGAACGTCCGCAGTCCCTGACGCAGACCGATACGCCGCGCATCGGCGACCTCGGCCCGGCGACCGCGGGAACGCAGATCCGGGACACGCTGCCGGCCATGAGCAGCACGCCGGTGAGCGTCAATGTGCAGAACGTCCCCGTGCCGGTATTCGCCAACGAGGTGTTTGGAAACCTGCTGGGTCTCAACATGACGATGACCCCGGATGTTTCCAAGCTGCAGGATCTGGTGACGCTCCGTACCGAGGCCAGGCAGAAGCCGGAGGATCTGTTCGTATTGACCCGCCAGTTGCTGGCTGAGTATGGCGTGTCGGTGGCGGTCGAAGGCAAGCTGGTCAAGCTCGCCACCGGCGCCACTGGCAGTTCGGTCGCGCCCCCGCTGATCATCAGCGGCCGCGCCTCTCCGCAGGTCCCCGCCTCGCACCGCCCGGTGTTCCAGCTGATCGAACTGGAAGTGGTGCGCAGCGGTGACGCGGTGCGCTGGCTGGGTACGCTGTTCGGCCAGGACATCAAGGTGCTGGACGAAGCCGGCCGCAACTCGATCATCGTCAGCGGCAAACCGGCACAGGTACAGCAGGCGGTGGAGGCGCTGCGCGTGTTCGACAGGCCGCTGATGCGCGGGCGCGTGAGCACGCGCCTGGAACCGGCCTTCATGAGCGCCGAGCAGCTGACCGACCGCCTGGTGGACGTGATGAACGTCCAGGGGTACGGCGCGAACCGTTCGATCGGCTCGCCCTCCAGCGTCATCGTGCTGCCGATCACCGCGGTCAATTCGGTGCTGGTCTTCGCCAACACCCAGGAAGCACTGGACTACGCGGTTTCGTGGGCACGCGAACTGGACAAGCCCAGCCGGCAGGCCGGCACCCAGTCCCTGTTCTACTACCAGGTAAAGAACACCAAGGCCGCCGACCTGGCCAAGATCCTGGGCGCGGGGAACAGTGCCGCACCCGCACCGGTCGAGCCACCGGCCGCCGGCGCCACCGGACAACCCGCCGCGGCAGCGCGCGGGCATGCGCAGAGCACGGGTTCGCTGCAGGTGGATGAGCCGCGCAACGCCCTCATCTACCAGGGCGAGCCGGCGCAGTGGGAGCGCATGCTGACCCTGGTGCGGCAGATGGACAAGGCCCCGCGCCAGGTGATGATCGAAGTGACGATCGCCGAAATCACCTTGAGCAACACGACCGACGTCGGCTTCAACTGGTTCGCCACCCACGGTTTCGGACGGTTCGACGGAAGCATCTGGTCCGGTGCCGGATCGGGCAGAACCGGCGCGCCGTCGGTCGGCACGGGCCTGACCTGGCTGCTGGACGTGGCCGGCCAGAACCGGGTCATGCTCAAGGCGATGGCGCAGGACAGCCGGGTCAACATCCTGTCCACCCCGCGCCTGCTGGTGAAGAGCGGCAGCGAGGCGTCGATGGATGTCGGCGACGAGATTCCCACCGTCTCGATGACCACGACATCCGGCCAGCAGACGGGCGGCAGCACCAACCTGCTGCAGTCCATCCAGTACCGCAAGACCGGCGTGCTGCTGAAGATCAAGCCGACGGTCTATTCGGACAACCGCGTCGACATCGACCTGACCCAGGAAGTAAGCAAGGCCAGTGACGAAGCCCCCTCGCAGTCCACCGCGGCCTCGGCGGCTTCGCCCACAATCCGGAACCGGGTGATCAACACCTCGTTGACGCTCAAGGACGGCCAGACGGTCGTCATGGGCGGACTGATGAGCAGCGACGACAGTGACGGCAACACCGGCGTGCCCCTGGTCAAGGACATCCCGCTGCTCGGCAACCTGTTCAAGAGCAGGAAAAAGGTGACGGAAAAGAAGGAACTGGTGCTGGTCATCGTTCCCTATATCGTCGAGAACGACGACCAGGCCACGGCGGTGAGCCAGGCCATCATCGATCGCCTGCAGTACCTGGATCTGGAACAAGCCCCGAGGACGCCGCCGGTGCCGGCGCCAGTTCCGACCCCTGCCCCCGCCCCCGCCGTCCTGCCGCCGCCCCAGAACACCACTTCCCCACAACCCACGGCATCCCAGCCATGAACAAGAAGACTCTCACAGCCGCATTTATCGCAGCCTTGGTGGTGACCGGCTGCGCCCGTCGCGAGGAAGAGCCGGAAACCCCGGCAAACGAGACCCCCGCCCCGATCTCGGAAGCCGAGGCCGAGAAGCTGGTCCCCAAGGCCACCATCGCCCCGGTGAACGTGCAGGTCACCCTGAGCCCGCAGGCCGAAGCCGTGCTCAAGGCAAAATCCGAGAAGGTACTGGTGGTGGCGACCTACTCGGGTGACCCGAGCGCCTCGGAACAGGCCCAGAAGATGGCGGATGCGTCCGGCATGATCAAGCTCGGCGAGAACAAGCAGACCCTCGATGGCGCCGGCTCGATTACCTTCCAGGACGACGTGATCGACAAGTCGCGTCTGGAATTCATCGTCGGCGAGGTACAGCTGACCGTGAACGTCACGTCTTCCAAGACCTCGACGCCGGACAATCTTCTCGCCTGTCCGTTCTACTGGAAGACGTTGGCCGAAGCCAGCCAGGAAAAGGTGCAGATCGCCTGCAAGGCGCTGTCCGAAGTGCAGCAATAATCCGCGGTCGGCACGCCACCCGGACATGAAAAAGGGGCTCCTGCGAGCCCCTTTTCCTTTTCCGGCAATGGCGTGGTTGCCTATGCCGCAAGAGCGGCTTCCAGATCCGCGCGCAGGTCCTCGACATCCTCCACGCCGACGCTCAGGCGCACCAGCGCGTCACTGATGCCCAGCTGCTGGCGGCGGACCGGCGGGATCGAGGCATGGGTCATTACCGCGGGATGGTTGACCAGGCTTTCCACGCCACCGAGGGATTCGGCCAGGGTGAACAGCTGGGTGCGCTCGCAGAAGCGCTTCGCCGTCTCGAAGCCGCCCTTGAGCACGACCGAGACAATGCCGCCGAAGCCGCTCATCTGCGCCGACGCCAGCGCATGCTGCGGGTGCGACGCCAGGCCCGGATAGATGACCTTCTCCACGGCCGGGTGCGTTTCCAGCCATTGGGCCAGCGCCAGTGCGTTGGCGCAGTGGGCCTTCATCCGCAGCGGCAGCGTCTTCAGCCCGCGCAGCGCCAGGAAGCTGTCGAACGGGCCCTGCACGCCACCCACCGAGTTCTGCAGGAAGGCCATCTGCTCGGCCAGTTCGGCGTTGTCACCGACCACGACCATGCCACCGACCATGTCCGAGTGGCCGTTGAGGTACTTGGTGGCCGAGTGCACCACGATGTCCGCACCCAACTGCAGCGGGCGCTGCAGCATCGGCGAGGCGAAGGTGTTGTCGACCACCACGATCAGCCCATGACGCCGTGCGATGGCCGCGACCGCGGCGATGTCCACGATCTTCAGCATCGGGTTGGTCGGCGTCTCGATCCACACCATTTTCGTCTTCGGCGTGATCGCCGCCGCCAGCGCGGCCGGGTCGGTCAGGTCGACGAAGCTGAAATCCAGCCCTGCCGTGCGCCGGCGCACGCGCTCGAACAGGCGGAAGCTGCCGCCGTAGATGTCATCCATCGCCACCACGTGGCTGCCGGCATCGAGCAGCTCGATCACCGTCGAGGTCGCGGCCATGCCCGAGGCGAACGCGTAGCCGCGGCTGCCGCCTTCCAGCGCGGCCACGCAGCGCTCATAGGCGAAACGGGTGGGATTGTGGGTGCGCGAGTATTCGAAGCCCTGGTGCACGCCCGGGCTGGACTGCGCGTAGGTCGAGGTCGCATAGATCGGCGGCATCACCGCGCCGGTACTCGGGTCCGGCGACTGGCCGCCGTGGATGGCCAGGGTGGCGAGCGACAGGCTGCGCTCGCCGCCATCGCCGCGTGGGTGCTGATCCGTCATGGTGCTTTCCGGCTGGTAAGGGGGGAAATTCTACGGGGACGACCTGAACCGGCCGTTCCGGCTGCCGCGCTCACTGCACCCGCCGCCGCAGGTAGTTCAGCAGGTCGATGCGGGTGATCAGGCCGAGGAAGTCGTTGCCGTCCATGATGATGGCGACCTGGCCACGGTCGAATACCGGCAGCAGCGCCTCGATCGGCGACTTCACGTCCAGCCGGTCGAGCTTGCTGACCATGGCGATGGCCACCGGATCGCGGAACCGCGCTTCGTCGCCGTAGACATGCAGCAGCACGTCGCTCTCGTCGATGATGCCGACCAGGCGGTCGCCATCCATCACCGGCAGCTGCGAGACGTCGTACAGCTTCATGCGCTGGTAGGCGGTGGTCAGCAGGTCGTTGGGGCCGACCACCACGGTGTCGCGCTGGCTGTACGGGCGCAGGATCAGGTCGCGCAGGTCGCCGTAGCGCGGGCGCTCGAGGAAACCGTTGTCCAGCATCCAGTAGTCGTTGTACATCTTCGACAGGTACTTGTTGCCGGTATCGCATACCAGCACCAGCACCTTCTTCGGGGTGGTCTGCTCGCGGCAGTACTTCAGCGCCGCCGCCAGCAGGGTGCCGGTGGAGGAACCGCCGAGGATGCCTTCCTTGCCCAGCAGTTCGCGTGCGGTGTGGAAGCTCTCCGCGTCGCTGATTGCATAGGCCTTGCTGACCCGGCTGAAATCGGAGATCGACGGCAGGAAATCCTCGCCGATGCCTTCCACCAGCCACGAGCCCGACTTCTCGTTGAGCGTGCCCTCGTTGATGTACTCGGCCAGGATCGAGCCGACCGGGTCGGCCAGCACCAGTTCGGTCTTCGGCGACAGCCGGGCGAAGGCGCGCGACAGCCCGGTCATGGTGCCGGAACTGCCGCAGCCGAACACG
Organism: Stenotrophomonas acidaminiphila; assembly: GCA_002951995.1. NCBI lineage: Bacteria > Pseudomonadati > Pseudomonadota > Gammaproteobacteria > Lysobacterales > Lysobacteraceae > Stenotrophomonas > Stenotrophomonas acidaminiphila. The sequence goes on along the minus strand of CP019797.1, from coordinate 570,431 downwards.
ATGGCGTCCAGGTCGCCGTCCATCTGTTCGAGGATCTCCGGGCCGGTGCCGAATTCGTGCGCGGCCGGATTGTCGGGGTTGCCGAACTGGTTGACGAAATAGGCACCCGGGGTGCGCTCGGCGATGGTCTTGGCCAGGTCCTGGTAGTACTCGGGGTGGCCCTTGGCCACGTCCGAGCGGGTCAGCACCACTTCGGCGCCCATCGCCTTGAGGTTGAAGATCTTCTCCCGGCTCATCTTGTCCGGGACCACCAGGATCAGCTTGTAGCCCTTCTGCTGGGCCACCAGCGCCAGGCCCAGCCCGGTATTGCCGGCGGTGCCTTCCACCAGTGTCGCGCCCGGCTTGAGGTCGCCGCGCTTCTCCGCCGCCTCGATCATCGACAGGCCGATGCGGTCCTTGATGGAGCCGCCCGGGTTGGCGCTTTCGAGCTTGAGATAGAGCTCGCAGACACCGGCATCCAGGCGCTGGGCCTTGATGATCGGCGTGCGCCCGATGAGTTCGAGTACGGAGGAGTGGATTGCCATCGATATGCTTGGGATCGCGCCGCGCCGCGGCCGGAGCCCGATTATCCGATGGATATGCGCGAAAGTCAGGCGACGATCGGTTGTTGGATCATTGCCAGCGCGCCTTTGCGCAAGCGACGCGGGCAAGGGCGGCCGACGAGGAGGCCGCCCTTGCCCGCGACGGAAAGTTTTCAGCGTGGGGAAGGTTCAGTTGAGCCGGTTTTCATACATCCGCAGCAGTTTCTGCTTGGCCAGCAGCTTTTCGCGTTTCATCTGCCCCAGGGTCACATCGTCGATGGGAAGTACTCCCAGTTCCGCATCCATGCATTTCTTGTTCAGCTTCTGGTGCTGCTGATAGAGCTGCTTGAACTCGGGGTTGACCTTGATCAACGCGTCGATCTCACTCTGCGGCTGCCCTTCGAACATGACTACCTCCTACATGCGGAAACACGAACGCCCCGGCCTTGCGGCACGGGGCGCTCTGGGATGGAGGTCCGGACGGGGCACGGCCGAACCCGAGGCCGCATTCCGGCGCACTGCCCGGAAGCTGTCTGCTACTGGTTCGCGCCACGGTTGCACTGGCCCGGTCCTCCGCTGTCCGGGCGACGAAAATGCCGCCCGGACAATTGACCCTACGCCTGAAAAATAGTTCCGGCAAGCGCGCTGGATGGAGTCTGAAAAGGTTCAGCAACGGGCGCACATTCAGCGGCGACGGCGGCGCCGCGCCGTGGCCGGTAGCGGATACCGGGGGACCACAAGCAGTAGTGCCGGAGCGGGGTGGGACCCCACTCCATGGGTGCCGGCGGCGCCGTCAGGACATCACGGCGCGACGATCACCTCGGCGGAGCGGGCGCGGGTGGCGGCCGCCTTCTTGCCGCTGGCCTGGATGCGGTTGGCGCCGACACCGGCCGCCACCAGGGCGTCCTTCAGCGCCTGCGCGCGGCGCTGGCCGACCCCGTTGGCGCTGTCGTACCCCTCGATGGTCACCCGCCCCTTCCTGCCGATGTTCAGGTACTCGGCCAATGCCTTGAGCTGGTCGCGCGCGGCAGCCGACGGGGTCGCCTGGCCGGCGGCGAAGGCGTCGCCGGCCAGGGTGAACACCTCGCCGCGATTGTCGAACCTGGACGGCGGCAGCTTCTTGCCGGAGACCAGTTCGGCTTCCTCGCGGGCCAGCCTGGCGGCGTTCTGCTGGGCCGAGCTGACCCGCGCGGCCTGCTTGCCGGCCACGCTGGTCAGCGCTGCTTCGGCGTCCTGGCGGGCCAGGGTCTCGGCCTCGGCCGCCTGGCGCAGGCGCTCGGCTTCCTCGGCCTGGATCTGCGCCTGCACCCGCAGCCGCTCCGCCTCCTGGCGGGCACGGGCGGCCTCGCGCCGGCTGGCCTCGACCAGCAGCTCGCTGCGGGTGCGTTCGAGCTGGTCGACCTCGCGGCGGGCGGCTTCAGCGCGGGCGCTGGCCTCGGCGATCGCCACCCGGCGCTCGGCCAGGTAGCGCGCCTGGTCCAGTTCCTTGCGCTTGGCCTTGGCCAGCACGGCGATCGCCTGCTGCGCCTGCAGGCGCTCCAACGCCGCCAGGTCGGTGGTGCGCGCGTCGGCCTGCAGGCTGACCAGGCGCTGGTTCAACATCGCCACCGCCGGATCCTCGGCCGCGGCGACGAGCAGCGGCGCGGCCAGCAGGCCGGCCACGAGCAGGATGCGGATGCCCATCAGTGTCCCTCCCCGGTCGCCAGCTGGCGTTGCAGGCGCTCCACCTCGGCCCTGCGCTGGGCGAGCATGGCCAGCGCCACCGCCTCCTCGCTCTGGGCCCGCGCCAGGTCGGCGTCGACCGCGGCACGCTGCGCCAGCAGGGGCGCCTGCTTGCGCTCGCGGCGGTCGCCGGCCGCGCGCTGGGCCTGTTCCAGCTGCTGCCGCGCCAGGGCGATGGTGTCCGGTGCGTACTGGTCGGCATCGGCGCGGTCGGCGCGTTCCAGCGCCTGCTGCGCGGCAAGCAGGTCGGCCGCGGCCGGATCCTGCGCCATGGCGCTGGCGCAGAGCGCAGATGCGCACGCGGTCACATACAGGAGACGTCGTAAGTGTGCGAAGCTAGGTTTCATTGGGGAGCCGTCGCGGAAAGTTGAGCACGGCCATTGTCGTCAAGGCCGCCGCGTGCTTGCAACGTTGGGCGGCGAATGCCTGGGGAATCATCCATGGATATCGGCTATTTCCTGAAGCTGATGACCGAAAAGAACGCATCGGACATGTTCCTGACCACGGGGGCGCCGGTGCACATCAAGATCGAGGGCAAGCTGTACCCCCTGGGCAATACCGGGCTGCCGCCGGGCATGGTCAAGAAGATCGCCTACTCGCTGATGGACGAGGGCCAGGTGCCGCAGTTCGAGCGCGACCTGGAGCTGAACATGGCCATCGCACTGGCCGATGTGGGGCGGTTCCGGGTGAACGTGTTCAAGCAGCGCGGCGAAGTGGGCATGGTCATCCGCGCGATCAAGAACCGGATCCCCTCGATCGAGGAGCTGAAGCTGCCGGACGTGCTCAAGGACGTGATCATGACCCCGCGCGGGCTGGTGCTGGTGGTCGGCTCCACCGGTTCGGGCAAGTCCACCTCGCTGGCGTCGATGATCGACCACCGCAACGCCACCACCACCGGGCACATCCTCACCATCGAGGATCCGATCGAATTCCTGCACCGGCACAAGCAGTCCATCGTCAACCAGCGCGAGGTCGGGCTGGACACCCACGCCTTCCACAACGCGCTGAAGAACGCGATGCGCGAGGCGCCGGACGTGATCCTGATCGGCGAGATCCTCGACGCCGAGACCATGGAGGCGGCCATCGCCTTCGCCGAGACCGGCCACCTGTGCCTGGCCACGCTGCACTCCAACAACGCCGACCAGACCATCGAGCGCATCCTCAACTTCTTCCCCGAGAGCGCGCACCGCAACGTGCTGATGAACCTGTCGCTGAACCTGCGCGCGGTGATCAGCCAGCGCCTGGTCAAGGGCACCGACGGCCGCCGCCGGCCCGCGACCGAGGTGCTGATCAACACCCCGATGATCCGCGACCTGCTGCGCCGCGGCCAGGTGCACGAGATCAAGCAGGCCATGGAGCAGTCGCTCGAAGAGGGCATGCACAGCTTCGACCAGTGCCTGTTCCGGCTGGCCAAGGACGGCGTGATCGAGCAGGAGGAGGCGCTGCGCGCGGCCGATTCGCGCGATGGCCTGGCGCTCAAGTTCCGGCTGTCCGAGGGCGCCAGCGGCGAGCACGACCCCTATGCGGATTTCTCGGCGGCGGCACCGGCGTCGATCACCCACGGGTTCTGAGGCGCGGCGCAGCACTGGCCCTCCACGAAGCCCCGCCGCGGCGGGGCTTTTTCGTGCTTCCGCTGTTGCCGTGAAGCGGTGTCAGGCCGCGTCCGGCTGGTTCTCCGGCCGGGCGGCATCGAAGGCCGGCAGCGCCAGGCAGGCGGCTTCGATCCGCCGCAGGGTCGGGAAGGCGTCCAGGTCCAGGCGGAAGCGGCGCGCGTTGTACAGCTGCGGCACCAGGCAGCAATCGGCCAGCCCGGGCGCGTCGCCATGGCAGAAGCGGCCGGTCTGCGCCGCGCCCGCCAGGGTCGTTTCCAGCGCCGAAAGGCCGGTGCGCATCCAGTGCAGGATCCAGTCGTCGCGCTCGGACTGCGGTACGTGCCATTCCTGGTCGAAGAACTGCAGCACGCGCAGGTTGTTGAGCGGATGGATGTCGCAGGCCACCAGCTGCGCCAGCGCGCGCACCCGGGCGCGGTCGCCCGCTGCCGCCGGCAACAGCGCCGGCTGCGGGTGGGTTTCTTCCAGGTACTCGAGGATCGCCAGCGACTGCGTCAGCACGCGTTCGCCATCGCACAGCGTCGGCACCAGCTCCTGCGGGTTGAGCGCGGCGTAGGCCGGGGCGTGCTGCTGGCCGCCGTCGCGCACCAGGTGGACCGGCACGGTCGCGTACTCCAGCCCTTTCAGGTTCAGGCCGATGCGTACCCGGTAGGCGGCGCTGGAGCGCCAGTAGCTGTAGAGCGTCAATCCCTGTTGCATGTCCGTTTCCTTGTGCCTGCAGGCCACCATACCCGGCGGCGACGGGAGCGCCCGCGCCGCCGGTCGGTCCATCGTGCCGCCGGCCGGGAAGCCGCCGCCGCTGCCGTGGGCGTCTTTCCGCGGACCGACGGGCCGTGCCGCCGTCAGGGCCGCGCGGCCTGCTCGATGCGCTGCTCGATGGCGCCGAAGATGCTGTTGCCGGCGCGGTCGAACATTTCGATCCGCACCACGTCGCCGAAGCGCATGAACGGCGTCGACGGCTTGCCGTCGCGCAGCGTCTCCACGGTACGGCGCTCGGCGAAGCAGGACGCGCCCAGCGCGGTGTCCTCGTTGGCGATGGTGCCCGAGCCGACGATGGCGCCGGCCGACAGCGGACGGGTCTTGGCCGCGTGCGCGATCAGCTGGGCGAAATCGAACTGCATGTCCACGCCGGCTTCCGGGGCGCCGAACCATTCGCCGTTGATGTGGGTCACCAGCGGCAGGTGGACCTTGCTGCCCTGCCACGCCTCGCCGAGCTCATCGGGGGTGACGAATACCGGGCTCAGTGCCGAACGCGGCTTGGACTGCAGGAAGCCGAAGCCCTTGGCCAGTTCGGCCGGGATCAGGTTGCGCAGGCTGACGTCGTTGACCAGGCCGACCAGCTGGATGTGGCCGGCGGCCTGCTCCGGCGTCACCGCCATCGGCACGTCGTCGGTGATGACCACGATTTCGGCCTCCAGGTCGATGCCGTAGTCCTCGCTGACCACCTTGACCGCATCGCGCGGGCCGTAGAAGCCGGCACTGGTCGCCTGGTACATCAGCGGATCGGTGTAGAAGGTCTCCGGAACCTCGGCGCCACGCGCCTTGCGTACCCGCGCCACGTGCGGCAGGTAGGCGCTGCCATCGACGAACTCGTAGGCGCGCGGCAGCGGCGCGGCCAGCGCCTGCATGTCCAGGTCGAACACGCCATCGGCATCGCCATGGTTGAGCGACTCGGACAGCGCGTTCAACCGCGGCGCGACGTTGGACCAGTCCTCCAGCGCCTGCTGCAGGGTGGCGGCGATGCCGGTGGCGCGCACGGCGCGGGCCAGGTCACGCGAGACCACGATCAGGGTGCCGTCGCGGCCACCTTCCTTCAGGGAACCAAGCTTCATCGGAGCGTCCAGTCCAGGGGCGGGAAACAAGTTTCGATTGTAACGAATAGTCCGGCGGCGACCAGCGCCGCGCGGGCGGCGCCGGCAATCCACCCGATCACGCGCCGCGAGGGCGCCGCCGCGACCGGAGACGGTACCGCGCCCTGCCAGCCGACCGGGAGCCCGCGTCACCCGACCGTACCTGAACAGGGATTTTTGTGCCGTTCCCGAACATCCCTTAGACTATCGCGGTCTGCCAGCGGCCGTCCGTTTCCCTTCCGGGACCGCCGGCGGCGCAGGACCGCAGGCCTCGTCGCCCGGTCCGCCCGCCCGCCCCCATTCCGACGCCTTTCGTCTCGCATTCCGGCCAGCGCGCCTTGCGCTGGTCGCACCCATGATCTCGCAGCGCGGTTTTACGGGAACGCTCCGAGCCGACCGGTCGCCACGACCGGCAGCGCAGGCCCATCCGGGCCGGCGCTTCCCCATATTGCGGAGTTTCCATGTCGTTCGAAGATCTGGGCCTTGCGCCCTTCCTGCTGCGCGCGCTCGCCGAGCAGGGTTACGAAAACCCCACCCCGATCCAGCAGCAGGCCATCCCCCTTGTGCTGCAGGGCCACGACCTGCTGGCCGGCGCGCAGACCGGTACCGGCAAGACCGCCGCGTTCGGCCTGCCGCTGCTGCAGCACCTGGCCACCTCGGCGCAGGAAGTGCGCAGCGGCCCGCGCCGGCCGCGCGCGCTGATCCTGACCCCCACCCGCGAACTGGCCACCCAGGTGCATGACAGCCTGCGCGGCTACAGCAAGTACCTGCGCATCCCCAGCACCTGCATCTACGGCGGCGTCGGCATGGGCAACCAGTTGGACGTCCTGCGCCGTGGCGTGGACCTGCTGGTGGCCTGCCCGGGCCGCCTGATCGACCACCTGGAGCGCCGCAGCATCGATCTGTCCGGCATCGAGGTGCTGGTGCTGGACGAGGCCGACCGCATGCTCGACATGGGCTTCCTGCCCTCGATCAAGCGCATCCTGGCCAAGCTGCCCAAGCAGAACCGGCAGACCCTGCTGTTCTCGGCCACCTTCGCCGACCCGATCAAGCAGCTGGCGCTGGAGTTCATGCGCAATCCGCGCGAAGTCATGGTGACCCCGCGCAACACCGTGGCCGAAACCATCGCCCACCGCGTGCACCCGGTCGACGCCGGGCGCAAGCGCGAACTGCTGCTGCACCTGTTGAGCGCCGATTCGCGCGAGCAGACCCTGGTGTTCGCCAAGACCAAGCACGGCAGCGACAAGCTGGCCACGTTCCTGGACAAGTCCGGCATCAAGACCGCGGCGATCCACGGCAACAAGAGCCAGAGCCAGCGCCTGCGCGCACTGGGCGACTTCAAGGCCGGCCGCGTCACCGTGCTGGTGGCCACCGACATCGCCGCGCGCGGCATCGACATCAACGAGCTGCCCAAGGTCATCAACTACGACCTGCCGATGGTGGCCGAGGATTACGTGCACCGCATCGGCCGCACCGGCCGCAACGGTGCCAGCGGCCAGGCGGTTTCGCTGGTGGCGCAGGAAGATGCCAAGTACCTGCGCCAGATCGTGCGCCTGCTGGACCGCGACATGGATATCCGCGACGTGCCGGGCTTCGAGCCGAACACGCCGATCCGCTGGGGCAACAGCGCCCCGGGCAAGGCCGAGCAGCCCGGCGGCGAGCGTCCGCCGCGCCGTGGCAGTGGCGGCCATGGCCCGCGCCGGTCCAATGGCGATGCACCGCGTGGTGGCCGCGGCGGCCAGCAGAAGCCGGGCGGCCAGCGCAATGCGGGCAGCGGCCAGCAGCGGCGCGACGGACACCCCGGCGGTGGCCAGCGGCGCGGTGGTGGCCGGGGCAGAGCCGTACCACGGCCTGATTCCGGGCTGCCGGTTTGAGGTAACTGAAAAGCCGACGCGCTGCGTCGGCTTTTTCTTTGCTGCGGTGTTCTGGACGCCAACCTCCCCGCCGCGTCACTCCCCGCGCTGTTTCGGCGTGTTGAGGTGGTTGCCCTGCAGCAGCGCATTGAGCAGCAGGCGCTCGGTGCCATGCCAGTACTTGCGGTGCGCCGGGTCGTCGGCGAACAGCACCACGTTGCCGCTGCCGCTCGGCACCACCTGCAGATAGCTGGAGCCGGCCACGCGGGCGCGGTTGGCATCGGACAGGTAGCCGTTCACCACCGGCTGGCGGTCGATGTTGACCACATTGAGAAAAGCGTTCTTCCCCGGCTCGAACACCAGCCCGCTCTCCTTGTTCACCCAGATCCGCCGCTGCTGCACGCCGAACCCCAGCGGATGGGTGGGATCGATATCGGCACTGAGGATGTTGCCGCTGACCCGGCCCAGCGCGAACACGTCGCGCACCGTGCCCAAATCCAGCCGCTGGCCTTCCTCACCCTTGCCGTCCCCGCGCAGCTTGGCCTCGACCAGGCCCTTGTCGATCGCCCAGCGCGCGCCGCTGCCGTACACCACCAGCGAGCCGCCGGCGGCGATCCAGCGCTTGAGCGCCGTCACGCCCGCCTCGCCGACCGTGCCGTAGCTGCCAGCGGACAGCACGATGGAGGTGTAGCGCGACAGGTCCACGCTCGCCAGTTGTGCGGGATCGAGCTTGCTCGCAGGCAGGCCCAGCGCGGTATCCAGTGCAAACCAGGCCGAGCCGATCTCGGTGGCCGAGACCCCCTCGCCCATCACCAGCGCGATGCTCGGCGCACGCAGCACACGCACGTTGTCGCTGCCCAGGTCGATGCCACTGGCGGTACGGCCGCTGTCCAGTGCATGCACGGTGACGCCCGCCTCCTGCGCACGCGCCAGCACCCGGGCCTGCAACGCCCCGGCATCCAGCGCCTGCCCGGCAACCGGGATCACCACCGCGCCATGGCCGAACGCCACCTCACCGGCAGCGGTGGCGGCGGTAAACGGCTGGTGCGCGGTGCGCACGCGCACGTCGTCCCGCAGCAGGCCACCCAGCAGGCGGTAACTGCCGAAGTCGCGCGGATCGGCCACATAGGCGAAGCCGGCACGTCCGCCATGGATACCGCCCTGTGCCGCCGGCGCCGCTTCCACTTTCGCGCCCGTCGGCAACGCCCCGCGACTGGCGGCATAACGCAGGCCATAGGCCGGCGCGACCGCGTAGGAGGTGCCGCTGTAGAACACATCCCCCTTCACCGGCGGGGTGAATTCGAAAATCGCATGGGCAAGACGGAACTGCGGCTGCCGCACCGGCACCACATAGGCCGAACCGGCGCGGAAGCGCTTGCCATCGACTTCGACATCACGCGCCAGCGCATGCACCTGGATGCGGTGCTGCAACAACAGGGCAAGCAGCCTGCGGGTGAGGGTCGCATCGGCGGCATCGCCGAACACCCAGTCGCGTACCGGGTAGGCGGCCGCCTGGGCCAGGGCACTGCGGAAGAACGCCTTCTGCAGGACGAACAGGCGCATGCGGTCCTCCACCGCGCCGCGCACGCTGGCAAGGCCGGTGGCCACCTGGTTGCGGATGGTGAAGTCGAAATGCAGCGGCCCGTTCACCGACTCCTGCACACGTCCACGCGAGCTGGCCTGCTCCACGGTCACGCCGACCGCGCCATGGAAGTCCGGGTACGTGGAGCCATAGATCGGCGAGAAGTTGTCGAAGTTCTCGCCGGTGTAGTACAGCGAACCCAGCGCGTCCAGCGCCTGCGCGTGGAAGCGCGCCAGCCAGTGGTTGGCCTCGTACGAGGACCTGGGCAGCAGGGGGCTTTCCATGCTCTTCGGCGAGGGCTCGAAGTAATAGGTGCTGTCCTTGCCCATCTCGTGGAAGTCGATCTGGATGTTTGGGTACCAGCGATGGAACTGCGCCACCTTGGGCCAGCTGTCGGCCTGCGCCAGCGCCAGCCAGTCGCGGTTGAGATCGGTGAAGTAGTGATTGACCCGCCCCGTGGGGAACGGTTCGACATGCTCCCTGTCGGCGGGGTCCGCCGAGGGCGGGCGCGAACCCCAGGCGTTGTGCCAGTTGCCGGCGCGGTCGCGGCCGTCCGGGTTCTGCGCCGGGTCGATCACCACCACCGCATTCTCCAGCCAGCCCGCGGTTTCGGCATCCTGGTTGGCGGCAAGGTAGTAGGCGGTGAGCATTGCCGCCTCTCCACTGGAGGTTTCATTGCCATGCACGCTGTAGCCCAGCCACACCACCGAAGGCGCGTCATCGCCGGGCAGCGGTTGCGCAGGGTCGACCAGCGCCTGCCACTGCGCGGCGATCTGCGCGCTGCGTGCGTGGTTTCGCGGCGAGGTAATGGTCACCAGCAGCAGCGGGCGCTGTTCGTAGCTCTGGCCGATCACCTCCACCCTGACCCGGTCGGAGACGCGCGCCAGTTCGTTGAAGTACGCCACCAGCCGGTCATGCCGCGTGTAATGGCTGCCGATGTCGTAGCCAAGGAACTGCTGCGGCGATGGCACCCGTGCATCGAACTGCCGCGCGGCGGGAAAGTAGTAGCTGTTCTGGGCGAAGGCGGGCATGGCACCGATTGCCAGCAGCAGGGCCAGGGCGAGAAAACGGAATGACATGGATCGGAACTCCCGTTGCACGGCCTGCCGACGGGCCGCCGTTGCGGACTCTTCGTGATGTGCCCATTCGACGGATGGGCCTGGCCCCGCTCCTTGGCACAGGAGCGGGGCTCCAAGGTCAGAAGCGGTAGTCGAAGCCCACCGTGTAGTAGCGCCCGCGCAGGTCGTACTGGCTGAAGTCGTACGGCGCGCGCACACCGGGGAAGGTGGCATCGTGCGGCGGCTGGCGGTTGCCGATATTCTGCACCTTGGCGTACAGCGAGAGCCTGTCGATGCCGGTGTAGCCCAGGTACAGGTCGAACTGGCTGTAGCTGGCCACGTCCTTCTGCACGGCCTTGGCGGCGACGCTGCCTTCCTGGTCGTAACCCTCGGTGTAGTACCAGGTCAGCGCCGTGCGCCAGTCACCCAGGGTCCAGTCCAGGGTGGTGGTGGCCTTGATGTCCGGCAGCGATGGCCCGAGGTTGGAACCGGCGTAATCCACCAGCGGACCGTCAATCACCTGTGGGCGCCTGTAGTCGATGACGTAGGTCAACGCGGAGGACAGGCCGAAATCGCCGGCACTGGCGCTGGACCAGCGCTGGCGCAGTTCCACGTCGATGCCCGAGGTCTGCAGCTCGCTCAGGTTCTGGTAGCGGTTGTAGACGGCCAGCAGCTTGCCGCGCGCATCGCGCAGCACGCTGGCCGGGTCGTTCTCGGCCACCAGCGTGGTGGTGTTGCCGCTGCCGATCAGGTTGTCGAGCCTGACGCGGTAGTAGTCCACGCTCAGGCTGGTGTTGGCCCACGGCGACAGCACCACGCCGGCATTGAAGCTGCGCGTGCGCTCCGGGTCGAGAGTGCGGTTGCCGACGGTGAAGAAGGTCGGGGTCTGGCGCGAGCCGGGCACGTCCGGGTCGTGCGGGTCCACCACCGAGCCGTAGGCGATGTTGGTCGAGGCCGAGTTTTCCGACAGCGACGGCGCGCGGAAGCCGCGCGAAGCGGCGGCGCGTACCAGCAGCCCGTCCAGAGGCTGCCAGCGCAGGCCCAGCTTGGGCGAGAACGCATTGCCGAAATCGCTGTAATGGTCGCCGCGCGCGGCGGCCTGCAATTCCAGCGTGCCATGCAGCGGCACGTTCACTTCGGCATAGGCGGCGGTGACCTTGCGCTCGCCATGCACCTCGGCGATGGCCGGGCGTACCTGCAGGCCGGCGTCGATCTGCCACGGATTGTCCGAATCCAGCTTTTCCTGCCGCCATTCCACGCCGGCGGCAAAGCCGACCTGCCCCGCCCGGGTTTCGCCCAACGTGCCGGACACCTTGGCGTCCAGCCCCTTGAGGATCGAATCGGCCGGGCGCAACGTGCTCAGGCCGATGGCCTTGAGCACCGCCGGATCGGTGGCCGACGGCTTGAGCAGGTTGTAGCTGCCCGTGGCCAGCGCGTCGTACAGTGCCCAGCGGTTGGCGAAGCCACCGGAGACCGTTTCGCGCTCCTTGCTCGCCGCCTGGAACGCGCCCACTTCCCAGTCCCATTTCTCACCCTGCCCGCGCAGGCCGACCAGACCACGATAGGCCTGCGAGCGGTTGGTCTTGATGGTGCCGCCAAGATTGAAGAAGGTGTACTCGATCGGCACGTCCACGCCATATGGGTTGTAGGGGCTGGCCGCCGGCAGGGTGGAACGCACCGGCTCGGCAAGGCCGGTATCGGCGTTGAGTGCGAAGCGCCCGTTTTCCAGGGTGAAGAATGGACTGGAGCCGAACCAGGACACGCCCTTGATGTCGCTGTAGAGCACCTCGGCGAAGGCATCGACCGAATCGTTCAGGCGCAGCGTGCCGTTGAGGTAGGCCTGCCAGCGCCTGGTCGAGGGGATCAGGGTGGTGTACGGCGCCTGGTTGAAGGCGCAGGTGTCGCCGGCCAGCCCATCGATCGGCGCGCTGGCGGTGAGCACGGTGCCCTCCGGGCAGTTGCCGGCAGCGTCGAGCATCGGCACGGACCTGTCATTGACCAGGAAGCGCGCGCCCTTCGCCGACCACCCGTTCCAGCGCCCACCGGCCTTGTCGGTGTAGATGCCCGAGCGGGTCAGGTCACGCTGGTTCTGGTCCAGCCGGTCGCGGTTGTAGCCTTCCAGCGACACCAGGAGGGTGTAACCATCGTTCTCCAGGTCGCCGATACCGCCGACAAACTTGACGTTCTGCTGGTCCAGGCCGCCGGCGTCTGAGGTACCGCCGCTGGCGCCCACCTCCGCGCCCTCGAAGCCCTGGCGGGTGATGATGTTGACCACGCCGGCCACCGCATCGGAGCCGTACACGGCAGAAGCGCCGTCCTTGAGCACTTCGATGCGTTCCACCGCCACCAGCGGCAGTGCATTGAGGTTGACGAACGTGTCCGACAGGCCGCCGGACGGGAAGCCGTAGTTGGCCAGCCGGCGGCCATTGAGCAGCACCAGCGTGTTCTTCTGCGACAGGCCACGCAGGCCGATGCCCGCCGAACCGGAAGCCCAGCCACTGTTGCTGGTTTCGTTGGCGGCGTTGCCGGTATTGGCCGAGATCGAGCGCAGCAGGTCGGCCACCGTGGCCTTGCCCGATTCCTCCAGCTGCTGGCGTTCGATCACCTGCACCGGGTTGGCGGTTTCGGTGTCGCTGCGCTTGATGTTGGAACCGGTGACCTGCACGGCGGAAAGGGTGGGACCGACGGGTGCATCGGCGGATTCGGCGGCGACGGACAAAGGCGCGGCCATGGCGGTGGCCAGGGCCACCACGAGCGGGGAGAAGTTGGACATCGGGATACGGAAGCGAGGGGGAGGAAGCAACCCGCATTCAGCCAGTCCAGCGCGATTCGGGCCAATTACGTCCCTTCATGCGCATATAACGAAAAAGAAACAACATCCCTCCATCTTGATAAAAGGATGTATTGATCCACCAAAGGATTTCCCGCCCCGGCGCTACAATCGCGGCATGGACATCTTCAAAGATTTCACCCTCGAGGCCGCCCACCGGCTGCCCAACGTCCCCGCCGGCCACAAATGCGCGCGCCTGCACGGGCACTCGTTCCGGGTGCGCCTGGAAGTGAGCGGCGAGCCCGGCGCCGAGACCGGCTGGGTAATGGACTTCGGCGACATCAAGGCCGCCTTCCAGCCACTCTACGAACAGCTCGACCATCACTATCTCAACGACATCCCCGGGCTGGAGAACCCCACCAGCGAGCGCCTGGCGATGTGGATCTGGGATCGGCTGCGCCCCGCCCTGCCGCAGCTCAGCGCGGTGACCGTGCACGAGACCTGCACCTCCGGCTGCCGCTACCGCGGCGTCTGAGCTGAACGATTCCCCGGCGGCCGCAGGCGCCGGACTTCCACGCCGCCATGGCGAACGCTATGCTGCGTCGCAACAAACGACGGAGCACGGCATGTCCGCCCGGTTCGACGAAGGTTTCGGCGCTTACACCCGGCAGTTCACCGCGCTGGCGCATCGCGCCAACCGGCTGGCACTGGAGACCGCGGAGAGCGCATTCGGGGTGCAGCTGCGCACCTTCGAGCGCAATGCCAGCGCGACCGCCGGTTTCCTCGACGCACTGGCCCGCCCCACCCCGCAGGCCGACCTACCAGCGCTGCTGCCCAAGGGCCTGCAGGTGGCCCGGGAGAACCTGCAGCGGCTGGCCTCGGCCGGGCAGGAGATCGCCGGGCTCGGGCTGCAGAGCGGACAGGCGCTGGCCGAACTGGCACGGCAGCCCTTCCAGAAGGGCACCGGCGAGCGCCAGCGCGCCAGGAACGGCTGACTCCCCCTCAACAGCGCGCGGATCCCCCTCCCCCGCGCCCTGTCCGGACCCGGCAACGCGCTCTCTCCCGTTGCCGGGTCTTTCTTTTTCAGCACCCCGTGCACACGCCCGGGGCGATGCCGGCGGCGGTGCCGCGCGGACATCGGGCGCAGCGGTTAGACTTCGCCCCATGTTCAGTTCCACCACGCTCACCGGCAGCAAGCCGGAACAGTACGCCCAGCTGCTGGCCCAGGCCCGCGCGCTGGTCCACGGCGAAACCGACCGCACCGCCAATGCCGCCAACCTGTCGGCACTGGTGTACCACGCGCTGCCGCAGCTCAATTGGGTGGGTTTCTATTTCTTCGACGGCACCGAACTGGTGGTCGGCCCGTTCCAGGGCCTGCCGGCCTGCGTGCGCATCCCGCTGCACAAGGGCGTGTGCGGTGCGGCGGCCAGCACCCGCCAGACCCAGCGCGTGGACGACGTGGATGCGTTCCCGGGCCACATCGCCTGTGACTCGGCCTCGCGCTCGGAACTGGTGGTGCCGCTGGTCCACGACGGTGCGCTGGTCGGCGTGTTCGACCTGGACAGCCCGGTCACCTCGCGCTTCGACGCCGACGACCAGGCGGGGCTGGAGGCCATCGCCCGGGTGTTCGTCGAGGCGCTGGCGTGAGCGCGCTGAAGCTGCGCAACATCGGCCCGAAGAGCGCGGCGTGGCTGCGCCAGGTCGGGTTGCGCAGCGCCGAGGACCTGGCCGCGGTGGGCGCCGTCGGCGCCTTCGTCAAGGTCCGCCGCGCCGGCTTCAAGCCCAGCCTCAACCTGCTGTACTCGCTGGAAGGCGCGCTGGTCGGCTGCCATTGGCAGGACGTGCCCGATGCCCGCCGCCAGCAACTGGTCTCCGAGTACGAAGCCGCGGCCGGCGGCCTGCCGGCCACGCGTGCCGGGCAGATGGCCGGTCCGGTCCATGAAACCCACATGCAGCCGCACGCGGCCGCTGACGACGGCGACGACGAGGTCGGCGAGATCCGTTTCAGCGAGGACTGACGCCCGCAGCCGGGCCGCTACGGCACCGGCAAGGCGATTCCCCCAGCAGCACCAGCGCCAGCAGCAGCAGGCTTTCGGTGACCTCGACGCTGGCGCCCAGGCAGTCGCCGGAAATACCGCCCAGCCGGCGCCGCCACCAGGCCGCGACCAGCGCCACCAGCGGCAGCGCCAGCAGCAGCGGCCAGGCCACGAAGGCGGTGACCACGGCCAGCAGCAGCGCCCATACCCACATCGAGCGCAGGCTCAGCTGCCATGAAAAGCGTTCGGCCATGCCCGCAGCGTGCAGCGACGGCAACAACCGGCTCCACCACAGCGTGCCCCAGCGCGCCCACGCCGGCACCAGCACGATGCCGTACCACAGCGGGCTGGCGGACAGTTCGGACAGCAGCACGAACTTGAGCAGCAGCTGCATCGCCAGGGTGACCACGCCGAACACGCCCAGGTGCGGATCCTTGAGCACTTCGAGGAAACGCTGCGGGTCGCGGTGCGCGGCACCGAAGGCATCGGCGACGTCGCCCAGTCCATCCAGGTGCAGCGCGCCGGTCACCCACACCCACGCCAGCAGGGCAAGCACGCCGGCGAGCCACGGCCGGTCGCCGAGCAGGTACAGCGGCGCGGCCAGCAGCGCGCCGATGATCCCGCCGACCAGCGGGTAATACACCGCCGCACGGCTGAGGTCGTCGTCGCGGAAGTCCTTCACCTGCGGCGTCGGCAGCCGGGTCAGGAACTGGATGGCCAGGATCAGGCGGCGCACGCTCACGGCTGGCACAGCTCCAGCAGCTCACCCCACACCTGCCCGTCCTGCGCGCGCTCCACGCGCAGGCGCACGCGGGTGCCGTAGTCGATGCGCATCGCCCACAGGGCCGCCAGCGGAATGCCGCACACGCGCGACACCGCCAACCGCAGCACCCCGGCGTGGCTGACCACCAGCACCGGCCCGTCGCCCTCGTCCTCGTCCAGCAGCCGCTGCAGCTGGGCATCGATGCGCTGCTGGAACTGTTGCCAGCTCTCGCCGTTGGGCGGCACCACCGCATGCGGCGCGTCGTACAGCCCGGCCAGCAGTTCGGCGGGGATTTCATCGTAATGGCGGCCGTCCCAGTCGCCGAAATCGAGTTCGGCCCAGTCCGGATGGATTTCGCAGAACAGTTCGCGGCCGGCGAGCAGCGCGGTGGCGGTATCCAGCGCACGGCGCCGCGGCGAGGCGATCACCCGGCTCCACTGGCCGTCGGCGTGGCGCTGCAGCAGCGCGTCCACCGCGCCATCGAGCAGCGGCGGATCGCTGCGGCCGTCCAGGTGGCCCTGGCGGCCGGTGGAGGCATGGCGCATCAGGTCCAGGATCACGGCGCGGTGCTCCGCCCGGCAACCGCGGCTTCGGCGAACGTGGCCATGCCGTTGTGCAGCGCGCAGGCCAGGCGCAGCAGTGGCAGCGCCAGCGCCGCGCCGGAACCCTCGCCCAGCCGCAGGTCGAGCTGCAGCAGCGGGTCGGCCTGCAGTTTCTCCAGTACCCGCGCATGACCGCGCTCGGCGGAGCGGTGCGAGAACAGCAGCCACGGCCGCAGCGAGGGATTGATGCGCACTGCCGCCAACGCGGCGGCCGAGACGATGAAGCCATCCACCAGCACCGGCACGCCGCGCTGGGCGGCGGCGATCATGGCCGCGGCCAGCGCCGCGATCTCCAGCCCGCCGACGCGGCGCAGGGCTTCGCGGCCCGGGTCGGCGGCGGCGGCGATGGACGCGCCATGCAGGGCCAACGCCTGCGCGGTCACGGCCTGCTTGTGGGCGATCCGCGCCGCATCCAGGCCGGTGCCGGCGCCCACCAGTTCGGCCAGCGGCAACGGCCCCAGCACCGCCGCAAGCGCACTGGCCGAGGTGGTGTTGCCGATACCCATCTCGCCCAGCAGCAGCAGGTCGGCACCCTCTGCGCAGGCGGCGGCCACCGCGCGCTGGCCGGCGGCGAACGCCGCGTCGAGGTCAGCCGGCGCCATCGCCGGGCCGGTACTGAAATCGTCGGTGCCGCGGCGCGGCTTGTCCCAGGTCACGCCACTGACCGGCGCATCGGCCAGGCTGCCGACGTCCCAGACATGCAGCGGCACGCCCAGTTCGCGCGCCAGCACCGCAATGGCGGCGCCACCGGCGGCGAAGTTGCGCAGCATCTGCACCGTCACTTCGGCCGGATACGCCGACACGCCCTGCGCGGCGATGCCATGGTCGCCGGCGAACACCAGCACCGGCACGCGCGTGGCCTGCGGCTGCTCGCGCCCCTGCAGCGCGGCCAGTTCGATGGCGAGGGTTTCCAGGCGCCCCAGCGCCCCCTCGGGTTTGGTCAGTTGCCGCTGGCGGGCGATGGCGTGCTGCCGTTGCGGCTGCGAGGGCGCCGGGCAGGCCCGGGTGAACCATGCGTCTGTCACGTGTGTTCCGATACCGCGTTGCAATCGCGCATTGTAGGGCGCGTGCCGCCCGCACGATGTGCCGTGGCGGGCGCCACGACGCCGTGGGCCGCCCATCGCGCGGCACGCCGGGCAGCGCCGCGGGCGATGGCATAGAATGCCCGCACTTTCGGGTGACTGGCCGGACTCGCTCCGGCCGGTTGAAACGGGAAGCCGGTGCCGCGCCTGCCAGGGACATCCTGGCCCGCGCCAGTCCGGCGCTGCCCCCGCAACGGTAAGCAGGACAAGGCCAGGCATACCGCCACTGTGCATCCATCGCACGGGAAGGCGCCTGGCCGGAAGCGTCGACGCGCTTCGCCTGCAAGCCCGGAGACCGGCCCGGAAGCCGACTGGTTGCGATGCGGAGGGCATGGCGGCGGCAGTAGCGCCGTGCGCGCACTCCGTCGTGTCCCTCTCCTGGCAGCCTCCACCGTCCATCCGCGCGGGAGCGCGCGGATCCAGGAGTTCCCATGAAATTGCCTTACAACACCCTTTCCCTCGCCCTTGCGCTCGCACTGCCGGGCCTTGCCAGTGCCGAACAGGCACCGACCGAGCTCGACGACGTGGTGGTCACCGCCACCCGCACGCCGGTCTCCATCGCCGACAGCGTCGTGCCGGTGCAGGTCATCGACCGCGAGCAGATCGATCGCAGCCAGGCCGCCTCGCTGCTGGACCTGCTGCGCGGCCGCGCCGGCCTGGACTTCGTCAACCAGGGCGGCGCCGGCAAGATCACTTCGCTGTTCATGCGTGGCAGCGCCTCCAGCCAGGTGCTGGTGCTGGTCGACGGCGTGCGCATCGGCGCCGCCTCCAGCGGCATGCCGGCGCTGCAGGACCTGCCCATCGACCAGATCGAGCGCGTGGAGATCGTGCGCGGGCCGCGTTCGAGCCTGTACGGCTCCGAGGCGATCGGCGGCGTCATCCAGATCTTCACCCGCGCCGCCGGCCAGGGCCTGCAGCAGAACCTGGCGCTGACCGCCGGCAGCCACAACCTGCGCCAGGCCAGCGCCGGCTTCAGCAACCGCGGCGAGCGCGGCTGGGTATCGGCGCAGGGCGCCTGGCAGAAGACCGACGGCATCAACGCGTGCAACGGCTCGGCCACGCTGTTCCAGGGCTGCTATGTCGACGAGCCCGACCGCGACGGTTACCGCAACGCCTCGCTCAACGTGCGCGGCGGCTATGCGCTGTCCGAGACCCTGGACGTGGAAGGCCACATGCTCGATGCCGCCAGCCGCAACCAGTACGACGGCAGCATCTACAGCGGCAACGAGGCCGACAACCAGCAACGGGTATACGGCGGCAAGCTGCGCTGGGCCCCGGGCGATGCATTCCGCCTGTCCGCGCAGATCGGACGCAACGACGACCAGGCCGACAGCTACTACGTCCAGGCCGGCACGCGCAGCTTCGTGTCCACCTTCGACACACGCCGCGACACCGCCAGCGTGCAGGGCGATTTCCTGTTCGCCGAAGGCCAGCAGCTGAGCGTCGGCGGCGACTGGCAGAAGGACCAGGTGACCAGCACCACCGCCTATTCGATCGACAACCGCGACAACACCGGCGTGTTCGCCGAATACCAGGGCCGCTTCGGCGCGCATTCGCTGCAGGCCAGCGTGCGCAACGACGACAACGAGCAGTTCGGCAACCACACCACCGGCAGCCTCGGCTACGGCCTGGCGCTCGGCCACGGCCTGCGCCTGACCGCCAGTGCCGGCACCGGCTTCAAGGCACCGACCTTCAACGACCTGTACTACCCGTGGTCGAGCAACCCGGCATTGAAGCCGGAGGAATCCACCAGCGTGAACGTCGGCATCGCGCAGTACGGCGAGGGCTGGAACTGGACCTTCAACGCTTACGAAAGCCGCATCGACCAGCTGATCGCGCTGGACAGCACCTACACGCCGTACAACATCGCCAAGGCGCGCATCCGCGGTGCCGAGCTGACCGGCTTCGCATCGCTGGCCGGGTTCGACATCAACGCCCAGGCCAGCTTCACCGATCCGCGCGACCACACCCGCGGTGCGGCCAGCCACGACAACTGGCTGCCGCGCCGTGCACGCAGCAGCGGCCGGCTCGACGTGGACCGTGGCTTCGGGCCGCTGCGCGTGGGCGTGACCGCCAGCGCCACCGGCCACCGCTTCGACAACGCCGCCAACAGCCTGCGCCTGGCCGGCTACGGCACCGTGGACCTGCGCGTGGAGTACGCCCTCAACGAGGCATGGAGCCTGCAGGCCCGGGCGGCCAACGTGTTCGATCGCGCGTACGAAACCGTGGCCTGGTACAACCAGCCTGGCCGCGAGTACCAGCTGACGCTGCGCTACCGCTCGCGCTGAAGCCCCAGCACGACCGCTCCATCGACGCCCCGGCCTCCCGCCGGGGCGTCATTGCATGCCGACCGCGGCTCAGCGACTTCATGGCCGTGGCATGTCCGGGCGTGGCCCGGGCAGCGACAGACGCAACATCCCCGCGCCGCGCGGAGCGGCCGGTCGCCACTCAGCAGCGTGCCGTCAGTTCCCGCAGGTCGTCGATCACCGCGACCGCACCGGCCGCGTCCAGATCCAGATCGCGCGGGTAGCCGTAGCGCACCAGGGCGATCGGCATGCCCGCGGCGTTGGCCGCCTCCAGGTCGGTGGCCGAGTCGCCGACCATCAGGCACCGTGCCGGCGCGTGGCCCAGCAGCCGCGCCGCATGCAGCACCGGCTCGGGCGCGGGTTTGCGCTGCGGCAGGGTGTCGCCGCCGACGATGTGCGCGAAGTACCCGGCGATGCCCAGATGCTCCAGCAATGGCGGCACCAGGGCCGACGGCTTGTTGGTGCAGATCGCCATCGGCAGCCCACGCGCCTGCAGGAGCTGCAGGGCGTCGGCCACGCCGTCGTACAGCTGCGGGCTGCGCAGCAGGCAGTCATGGTAGTGGCGCATGAACATCGGCATCACCTCGTCCGCCGCATGTCCGCTGCCGGCGTGCGCCAGGGCGATGGCGACCAGGCGGCGCACGCCTTCGCCGATCCAGCTGCGGACGGTCGCCTCGGGCACGCGCGGCAGCGACAACTCCTCCAGCGAACGGTTGACTGCCTCGGCGATGTCCCCGGCGCTGTCCACCAGCGTGCCGTCCAGATCGAATACCAGCGCTGCGATGCCCACGCACCCACTCCATGACGGTGAACCGTCGATTGTACCGGGGCGCGGAAACCCGTCAGTCCACGACGACATCGCGGAACAGGTCGCCCTGCAGCGCCGTATCCTCGCGGTCGCGGAAGCCGGACAGGCCCACGCCCACCAGCCGGTAGCGCGTGTCCGGCGGCAGCTGCACGCGCTGGCACAGCGCCAGCGCGATGTCGCGCAGCTCCTCCTCCGAGGCCGGCGGCGCATCCGGCGTGAAGCTGCGGGTGAGGATCCGGAACTGGGCGGTCTTGAGCTTGAGCACCACGGTATGGCCGATGCGTTCGGTGCGTCCGGTCGCGCGCCACGTCCGCGCCGCCAGCTGGGCGATCAGCTCGTCGAACTCGCCCAGCCGCAGGTCCTCGGCGAACGTATCCTCCGAGGAGATCGACTGCACCGGCTGGTCGGGCTCCACCGGGCGCTCGTCGATGCCGCGTGCGCGCCGGTACAGACGTTGCCCGAACGTGCCGAACAGCGCCTCAAGCTGCTCCAGCGGCAGCCGGCGCAGGTCGCCGACGGTAGCGATGCCCAGCGCCGCCAGGCGCCCTTCCATGACCTTGCCCACGCCCGGTACGCGGTTGACCGGCAGCGGCGTGAGGAACTGCTCCACCCGCGCCGGCGGCACCACGAACTGGCCATCGGGTTTGCGCCAGTCCGAGGCGATCTTGGCCAGGAACTTGTTCGGCGCGATCCCGGCCGAGGCGGTGAGCGAGGTCGCCTCGCGGATCTGCGCGCGGACGGTGCGCGCGATCTCGGTGGCGATGCCGCCACAGGTCGACGACCCAGACACGTCCAGGTAGGCCTCGTCCAGCGACAGCGGCTCGACCAGCGCGGTGTGCTGCAGGAAGATCTCGCGGATCTGCCGCGACACGGCTTTGTAGCGGGCGAAATCCGGCGGCACGAACACCGCGTCCGGGCACAGCCGCTCGGCGCGCACCGCCGGCATCGCCGAACGCACGCCGAACCTGCGCGCCTCGTAGGACGCCGCGCACACCACCGAGCGGGCCCCGCGCCAGGCCACCACCACCGGCCTGCCCCGCAACGCCGGATCGTCCCGCTGCTCGACCGACGCGTAGAACGCGTCCATGTCGATGTGGATGATCTTGCGCATGGCGAGCAACACGACCGCGGAACGAAGGACCGCCATCATAGCGCCGCGCCCCATACGCACCGGTACGATCTGCGACGAACGTGCCGCCTTTTGTCCGAAACACTACGGATGCGTACGGTTAAAACTGTTGATTGAAAGCCCGCGCATCATGCATGCTCGGGCGTTAACCCACGTTTTCGTGCTCCGGATTACCGCTTCGATGAACCGTCTCAATGCGTTCTCGCGCGAACAGCTGCTGGCCAGTGCCCGCGGCGAGCTGTTCGGGCCCAACAAGGGCCGCCTCCCCAACGACCCGATGCTGATGTTCGACCGCATCACCGACATCCGCGACGACGGGGGTCCACATGGCAAGGGCCTGGTGCGCGCCGAGCTCGATATCCGCCCCGACCTGTGGTTCTTCGGCTGCCACTTCATCGGTGACCCGGTGATGCCGGGCTGCCTGGGCCTGGATGCGATGTGGCAGCTGACCGGCTTCTTCCTGACCTGGCTGGGCGCCGAGGGCCGCGGCCGCGCGCTGGGCTGCGGTGAGGTCAAGTTCACCGGCCAGGTGCTGCCCAGCGCCAAGCTGGTGCAGTACGAAATCGACATCTCGCGCGTGATCAACCGCAAGCTGGTCATGGCCCAGGCCGACGCCCGCATGCTGGTCGACGGGCGCGAGATCTATACCGCCAAGGACCTGCGCGTGGGCCTGTTCACTTCCACCGAGAGCTTCTGATGCGTCGTGTCGTCATCACCGGCATGGGGATCAACTCCTGCCTTGGCAACGATCTGGATACCGTTTCCAGCGCCCTGCGCGAAGGCCGTCCCGGCATCGTCGCCCTGCCCGACCATGCCGAAGCCGGCCTGCGCAGCCAGATCGGCGGCCGCGTCGACATCGACCTGGACGCGCAGATCGACCGCAAGCTCAAGCGCTTCATGAGCGACGCGGCGGCCTACAGCTACATCGCCCTGCGCGACGCCATCGCCGACGCCGGCTTGGACCAGGCCCTGGTCAGCAGCGTCCGTACCGGCCTGATCGCCGGCTCCGGCGGCGGCTCCAGCCAGTGGCAGGTGGAAGCCGCCGACCTGCTGCGCAACCGCGGCGTGCGCAAGGTCGGCCCGTACATGGTGCCGCGCACGATGTGCTCGACGGTCTCGGCCAACCTGGCCACCGCCTTCAGCATCAAGGGGCTGAGCTACTCACTGTCCGCTGCCTGCGCCACCTCGGCGCACTGCATCGGCGCGGCCGCCGACCTGATCCGCCACGGCGCCCAGGACATCGTGTTCGCCGGTGGCGGCGAGGACCTGCACTGGTCGATGAGCGTGATGTTCGATGCCATGGGCGCGCTGTCCACCGGCTTCAACGATACCCCGGCGTCGGCATCGCGCCCCTATGACGCCAACCGCGACGGCTTCGTCATCGCCGGCGGCGCCGGCATGCTGGTACTGGAAGACTACGACCACGCCATCGCGCGCGGCGCACACATCCATGCCGAGCTGATCGGCTACGGCGTGACGTCCGACGGCGCCGACATGGTCGCCCCGTCCGGCGAAGGCGCGGTGCGCTGCATGAACATGGCGCTGGCCGGCATCGACCGCCCGATCGATTACCTCAATACCCATGGCACCTCCACCCCGCTGGGCGACATCACCGAGCTGGGCGCGGTACGCGAGGTCTTCGGCGAGCAGGTGCCGCCGATCTCCTCGACCAAGGCGCTGTCCGGTCACTCGCTGGGCGCGGCCAGCGTGCACGAGGCGATCTTCTGCCTGCTGATGATGCGTGACGGCTTCATGGCCGGCTCTGCCAACATCGAGACGCTGGACGCGCGCGCCGAGGGCTTCCCGATCTTGCGTCAGACGCAGGAGGCGGCGCTGGAGACGGTGATGTCCAACAGCTTCGGCTTCGGCGGCACGAACGCAACGCTGGTATTCGGCCGGGTGTGATCTTCGCGTTCCAGCGACAGCGATTGAAGCAACGGCGCCTATGGGCGCCGTTGTCGTATGCGCGGAAGGCCGGTCAACGTGGTTCATCCACGGCAAGTGGCGCGCGTTCTCCGAGGCAACCGCCAGCAAAGCTGCTGCCTCGACCCAGCAACGACCAGATCCACCGGCGTGCATCTCTGCCGGCGCATGCCTGCGGACGGTAGCGCTTTCCAAGCCTCTGGGTCGGACGCCAGATCAGAGTGACGGGAGCGTCATCTGCGACATCTAAGCGCGGTGTCACTGCACCCTGTACTTTTCGGGCACACCGAAGAGCCTCTCCCGCCTAGGCGGGAGGCATGAAACCTCTCCCCTCTTGGTGCCGGACGTACTGTCGCGGTTCGGGGAGCGCATCGGCACGGGAACGACAGGGCAGCACTTGAACGAGCTGGCCTGGAGCCGGGGCTGGCCGCGCGACCAGGATTGGATCCAGCGCTTCCAGAGCGGCCCATTGGGGGGCGATGCGCAGATCGCCGACCGTGTCCTGGAAGGCCGTTGCCAGCGTGCGATCTTCTTCGAGGACCCGCACGTGGCGCGTCAGCACGAGGCGGACATCCAGTTGCTGGAGCGGGCGGTGACCACGGTGACGGACAAGGCGGAGTGTATCACCGCGCCCAATCTGGCCGCCCGCTGGGCCATTGCGGCGCGGCAGCGCTCGGAGCAACGCTGATCTTCAGGGCGCCGCAGGCAGCAACGGCACCGCGAGCCGGACGCGGTGCCGGATGTTTTCCTGCGCGCAAAAGCAAACCCCCGCTGCGTGAGCAGCGGGGGTTTGGGGGTAAAGCCCCTGGCGATGACCTACTCTCGCATGGCTTGAGCCACACTACCATCGGCGCAGCTGCGTTTCACTTCCGAGTTCGGGATGGGATCGGGTGGTTCCACAGCGCTAATTTCACCAGGGAGAGGGTTGGAGGGTCGCTATCCGTTGGAGCAGGATAAAGCGCCAGCCTCTCGTAGGTCTTGTGACGTAGCGTGCACTTGGGTCTATCGACATGTCATGTCGGCCAAGGCAACTTGAGGTTATATGGTCAAGCCACACGGATCATTAGTATCAGTTAGCTCAACGCGTTGCCGCGCTTACACACCTGACCTATCAACCACGTAGTCTACATGGTTCCTTCAGGGGGCTTGTGCCCCGGGAAGTCTCATCTTGAGGCGCGCTTCCCGCTTAGATGCTTTCAGCGGTTATCGCTTCCGAACATAGCTACCCGGCAATGCCACTGGCGTGACAACCGGAACACCAGAGGTTCGTCCACTCCGGTCCTCTCGTACTAGGAGCAGCCCCTCTCAAACTTCCAACGCCCATGGCAGATAGGGACCGAACTGTCTCACGACGTTCTGAACCCAGCTCGCGTACCACTTTAAATGGCGAACAGCCATACCCTTGGGACCGACTACAGCCCCAGGATGTGATGAGCCGACATCGAGGTGCCAAACACCGCCGTCGATATGAACTCTTGGGCGGTATCAGCCTGTTATCCCCGGAGTACCTTTTATCCGTTGAGCGATGGCCCTTCCATACAGAACCACCGGATCACTAAGTCCTACTTTCGTACCTGCTTGATCCGTCGATCTTGCAGTCAAGCACGCTTATGCCTTTGCACACAGTGCGCGATGTCCGACCGCGCTGAGCGTACCTTCGAGCTCCTCCGTTACTCTTTAGGAGGAGACCGCCCCAGTCAAACTACCCACCATACACGGTCCCCGACCCGGATAACGGGCCTAGGTTAGAACGTCAAGCACGACAGGGTGGTATTTCAAGGATGGCTCCACTGCAGCTGGCGCCACAGTTTCATAGCCTCCCACCTATCCTACACAGACGAACTCAACGTTCAGTGTAAAGCTATAGTAAAGGTTCACGGGGTCTTTCCGTCTTGCCACGGGAACGCTGCATCTTCACAGCGATTTCAATTTCACTGAGTCTCGGGTGGAGACAGCGCCGCTGTCGTTACGCCATTCGTGCAGGTCGGAACTTACCCGACAAGGAATTTCGCTACCTTAGGACCGTTATAGTTACGGCCGCCGTTTACTGGGGCTTCGATCAAGAGCTTCGCCTTGCGGCTGACCCCATCAATTAACCTTCCAGCACCGGGCAGGCGTCACACCCTATACGTCCACTTTCGTGTTTGCAGAGTGCTGTGTTTTTGATAAACAGTCGCAGCGGCCTGGTCACTTCGACCATCGCCAGCTATAGCCCGCATGGGCCACCGGCAATGGTGCACCTTCTCCCGAAGTTACGGTGCCATGTTGCCTAGTTCCTTCACCCGAGTTCTCTCAAGCGCCTGAGAATTCTCATCCTACCCACCTGTGTCGGTTTACGGTACGGTCTGCGTAAGCTGAAGCTTAGGAGCTTTTCCTGGAAGCGTGGTATCAGTGACTTCGTCTTAAAGACTCGTCTCGGTGCTCGGTCTTGAAGGATCCCGGATTTGCCAAAGATCCAAACCTACCGCCTTTCCCCAGGACAACCAACGCCTGGTACACCTAACCTTCTCCGTCCCTCCATCGCACTTACGCGAGGTGCAGGAATATTAACCTGCTTCCCATCGACTACGCATTTCTGCCTCGCCTTAGGGGCCGACTCACCCTGCGCCGATTAACGTTGCGCAAGGAAACCTTGGGCTTTCGGCGTGCGGGTTTTTCACCCGCATTATCGTTACTCATGTCAGCATTCGCACTTCCGATACCTCCAGCAAGCTTCTCAACTCACCTTCACAGGCTTACGGAACGCTCCTCTACCGCGCATAACAAAGTTATGCACCCCAAGCTTCGGTTCTGTGCTTAGCCCCGTTAAATCTTCCCCGCAGACCGACTCGACCAGTGAGCTATTACGCTTTCTTTAAAGGGTGGCTGCTTCTAAGCCAACCTCCTGGCTGTCTGTGCCTTTCCACATGGTTTTCCACTTAGCACAAAATTTGGGACCTTAGCTGTGGGTCTGGGTTGTTTCCCTTTTCACGACGGACGTTAGCACCCGCCGTGTGTCTCCCATACAGTCCGTCTCGGTATTCGGAGTTTGCAATGGTTTGGTAAGTCGCGATGACCCCCTAGCCATAACAGTGCTCTACCCCGAGAGGATACATATGAGGCGCTACCTAAATAGCTTTCGAGGAGAACCAGCTATCTCCGGGTTCGATTAGCTTTTCACTCCTAATCACACCTCATCCCCTACCTTTGCAACGGGAGTGGGTTCGGGCCTCCAGTGCGTGTTACCGCACCTTCACCCTGGGCATGACTAGATCACCCGGTTTCGGGTCTACTGCCCGCGACTATGCGCCCTTATCAGACTCGGTTTCCCTTCGCCTCCCCTATACGGTTAAGCTTGCCACGAACAGTAAGTCGCTGACCCATTATACAAAAGGTACGCAGTCACTCTTTCGAGCTCCTACTGCTTGTACGCACACGGTTTCAGGTTCTATTTCACTCCCCTCTCCGGGGTTCTTTTCGCCTTTCCCTCACGGTACTGGTTCACTATCGGTCGGTCAGTAGTATTTAGCCTTGGAGGATGGTCCCCCCATGTTCAGACAGGGTTTCACGTGCCCCGCCCTACTCGTCTTCACTGGAATGGCCCTTTCAAATACAGGGCTATCACCTTCTATGGCCGGCCTTTCCAGACCGTTTTTCTAGAACCATACCAGCTTAAGGGCTGTTCCCCGTTCGCTCGTCGCTACTCAGGGAATCTCGGTTGATTTCTTTTCCTCTGGTTACTTAGATATTTCAGTTCACCAGGTTCGCTTCCAGCAGCTATGTATTCACTGCAGGATACCGCCGGAGCGGTGGGTTTCCCCATTCGGACATTACCGGATCAAAGCTTGTTGCCAGCTCCCCGATACTTTTCGCAGGCTGCCACGTCCTTCATCGCCTCTGACCGCCAAGGCATCCACCGTGTGCGCTTATTCGCTTGACCATATAACCGCAAGTTGCCTTGGATCATATGCGCATGGGGGTACAAAGCCCACGCACGAATATAACGACTCAATCAATAAAGAGACTTGCGTCTCTCGCCTTAGCCTCACGACACGTCGAGATAGACATCTCAAACGCTCGCTACGTCACAAGTTTTAAAAGAACAGGAAACGGCCACAATGCCGTATCCAATCAATTCTTTCGTATGCGCCAATCATTCAGAGTGGTGGGTCTGGGAGGACTCGAACCACCGACCTCACCCTTATCAGGGGTGCGCTCTAACCACCTGAGCTACAGACCCAAGTTCTGTCGAAGCTTAGTGGTGGAGCCTGTCGGGATCGAACCGACGACCCCCTGCTTGCAAAGCAGGTGCTCTCCCAGCTGAGCTAAGGCCCCAA